>JAGCFO010000007.1 GCA_017650105.1 Bacteroidaceae bacterium
GACGGCGAGGTGAACGTGAGTGACGTCACCATGCTGGTGAGCATGATTCTCGGCAACACACCGCAAGCCAGCACCGCCGACGTGAACGGCGACGGCGAGGTGAACGTGAGCGACGTGACGGCTCTCGTGAGCATCATCCTCAACAATTAAGCCTGGGGATGAAACGACAATGAGTCGTTAACACTCTTCACCCAAAACAAATCTCGGGGGCAACAGACCGTTGTCCCCGAGATGTTTTTTATGCTGGCTGCTGGGCAGCCGAACGGGAAAAAATCTATTTCCCCGAGGCGGCATTGAGGAACTGCACCATCTTGCTGAGGTTGGCCTCGTCGTACATTCCCATCCCGTGTCCTCCCTCGGGAACGAAGGTGGCTTCGGTGCGGACTCCCGCTGCCTTGAGCGCCTCGTAGAATTTCTTCCCCTGACAGCAGGGCACCACGTTGTCTTTCTCCCCGTGGAAGATGATGACGGGCGGGTCGTTGCTGTCGATGTAGGATGTGGCGCTGAGGCTGAGGTATTTGTCGGGCTCCTCGGAGAGCTTCGAGTTCAGCAGGACGTCCTCGGGGCTGTTGTCGCCCATCGTCATGTGCTCTCCGCAGTCCATAGCCGTGAGGTCGATGGGGCCCGACCAGTCGCAGGCGGCATTCACGGCGCTGCTCTTACGGGTGTACTTGCCGACGGAGCCCTCGAGGTCGATGCTGACGGTGCCTACCGTTGCCTGGCGCGTGCCGCTGGTGACAGCCGTAGTGGATGCCAGATGGCCTCCTGAGGAGAATCCGCTGACGGCAATGAACGAGGTGTCGAACTTGTACTTCCTGGCCTGTCCTCGCACGAAGCGCACAACGGCCTTGATGTCGTGGAGCTGGGCGGGCCACTTGGCATCCATGCTGGAGCGGTGGTTGGGGCACACGACGGCATAGCCCGCATCGAGGAGCGAGGAGACAATGGTGCCCAAGTCGGCCGCGCCCTTGCTGTTGTTGCTGAACCAGGCGCTGCCGTAGATGTGGATGACGACGGGGTAGCGCTTCTTCTGCGCCTTAGGCAGATAGATGTCGCAGGTGTGGAACGTCTCGTTGTCGTTGGCATAGTTGACGTCTTTCCACTCCTTGGAGGTCTCTAACTTGACTTGCGGCATCTGGAAGCCTCCGAAGCCGCCTGCGGGCTGCGCTGTGGCAGCGAGTGTGATGCTGAGGAACAGCAGCGAAAAAAGTGATTTTTTCATAGGGGTGAAAAAGTGTGTTGGGTTAGTGAATAGGAGTCGTTTATCAGAACATTCTCGCAGGCTGTGCCACAAGGGGCTCTCCCATCGCGGAAGCCTCGTTGTCGTCGGCATCGAGCTTGAAGAGCATGAACTGGGGATTGTCGGCCGTGCAGGGAGCCCAGCGGAGCCCCTCGCTACCTTCGGCACCGTTGGGGTTGCTATACTTGGCAAAGTTGGTCCAGGCTGTCAGCATCTTCTCGCTGAGGTCCCAGTCGCCCTGTGTCCAGGGGCGCCAGCAGTACTTGAGCGTCTTGAACACAAACCACAGGTCGCTGCTGTGGAAGGCACCGCTGAGGCGGCGCGTGATGTCGGGATGTTTGCCGTCGTCGGGCAGAGGACGCGCAAACTGGTACGCCCACGCCTTACCTCCCTGCTGGCTGCGCACCTTGCAGAACTCGGCGATGCCGGGCCCCATGAAGCCCATATCGTTGAGCGTGTAGCCTATCATGTAGGGCACGTCGGCAATGGTTCCCTCGCGTGTAGCCTGATTGAAGTTGGTGAGCGACACGTAGCCGTCGACGATGGGGCGCTGCATGAGGAAGAGGTCGCTCTTGTTTACCATATTGTAGAGCCTGCCTACGGTGTAGAGAATCTCGGTGGGTGCCTGGCGCAGCTGCTGCAGGTCGGTGAGCCCAGCCCAGTCCATCACGGTCTTCGTCTCTGCCTCGCTCTCGGCAAGCGTGGGGCTGTAGTTGAAGAACCTGTTGACGGGTGTGGCAGGCTTGGCTTCCTCCCCCTCCCTTGCGGGAACGTCGATGCCTCCTCCGCTCATGATGACAGCCTTGTGGAACAGTCCGCGCGCCAGCGGGCTCTCGCAGATGGTGCGCACGCTACCGGCTCCGGCGCTCTGTCCGAAGATGGTGACGTTATCGGGGTCGCCTCCGAACTGAGCGATGTTCTGCTTAATCCACCTGAGCGACTGTATCTGGTCGAGGATGCCGTAGTTGCCCGACACGTGGTGCTCACTCTCGGCAGAGAGCTCGGGATAGGTCATGAAGCCGAAGATGCCGAGACGATAGTTGATGGAGACGAGCACCACATCCTTGAGCGCCCATTCCGTCCCCTCGAACTCGGGCTCCGAGCCCCAGCCCTCGAAGTATCCTCCGCCGTGTATCCACAGGGCTACGGGCAACTTCTTACCCGTCTGCCCGGGGGCTTTCGTCCACACATTCAGATAGAGGCAGTCCTCGCTGTAGGGTGCCTCGTCGCCGTAGCCCCACTCCGAAGCGTAGCCTCCGGGATAGTGCACAGCCTGATAGCCGGGATGTCCGAACTTGTCGCAGAGGCGCACGCCCTCCCAGGGTACCACAGGCTGCGGCTCCTTCCAGCGCAGATCACCTATGGGAGCTGCAGCATAGGGGATGCCCTTGAAGACATAGACGCCCGGAGCTTCGGCCACGATGCCCTGAACTTGTCCTCCCTCGACGTTGAGCACGGGACACGTGACGTTCTTGTTTCCAGGAGTACACGATAGCATGATTGCCAAGACTGGCAGAAGTAAAAGGATTCTTTTCATACGTTGGATATTATGATTATTTTAATGTTCTGTTCTACTGATTTCGGGGAATGACAGCAACGAAAAGCGGGGGTCCGACAAACGTACCGTATTATTCAAAAAGGTAGAAAACTAAGTGCCGGCATACTGCTGCATCAGCTGATGGAGAGCAAGGGAGAGGTCGGCGTAAGTCTGCTCGAAGTCACCCGTGTACCAAGGGTCGGCCACATCGCGCGGATGAGACGTGAGCTCCATGAGGCGCTGAATCTTTCCCTGCGGGTCGGCATAGTGCTGACGCCCGTAGTCGCGCACGACGTGGGGCATGTGCCAATGGAGGTAGCGGAGATTGTTCTGATCCATCACGAAGATGTGGTCGTAGTAGAGGTAGTCGTCCTCCGTCATCTGGCGCGCGGCACGAGGGGTGAAGGGGATGCTGTGACGTCGCAGGCAGGCTTTGGCAGGGGGATAGATGTCGTTGCCGATTTCTTCGGTGGATGTGGCAGCGGAAGCTATCTCGAACCGGGACTCGACGCCGCTGTCGCGCACCATCTTCTTCAGCATCATCTCAGCCATAGGGCTGCGGCAGATGTTCCCGTGACACACAAAGAGTATTTTTTTCTTTTGGCTTTCCAAAGGCTTGTAGGTTTTTTTTAACAGGCTACAAATATACGGGTTTTACCGAAAAGAGGAGCCTCTTCGGGCGTTTTTTTACAGATAGGTGCCGTGTTTGCCCTCCCCGCCCTCAGAGAAAGGGTAGTTACGGGTATTCTCATCAGCAAGAAAAAACACATCAGCAGCTCGTTTTCACAAGCTGCTGACAGTGTCTGTAGCGGGACTCAGGATTGAACTGAGGACCTCATGATTATGAATCATGCGCTCTAACCAGCTGAGCTATCCCGCCATCATTTTCTTGAAATGCGGGGCAAAAGTAGTGTGTTTTTTTCATTCGTGCAACTTTTTCGGCTTTTTTTTGAAAAAGAGAAAAATTCTCGCCCGATGCTTGCTTTTTTGAAAACAAAAGCGTACATTTGCGAAAAATAACGAAAAGTTGTTGTCTAATACACCTGAAAAAACACTTCACTATGATGGAAATAGTACATTTCGATGTTCCACTAAACAGCAACTCACGCGACACGATCTGGAACGTGGTGGGCACTATAGAGGGAATGAGCGCCTGGCTTGCCGACAGCATCACCGAAGAAGAAGGCATCTACACATTCACATGGGGCAAACACGAGACACGCAAAGCAGAGCTGATATCGAGGCGGCTGAAGCACTACGTGCGCTTCCACTGGCTGGACGATGACCCCAAGACATACTTTGAGCTGCGCATCAACCAGAGCGAGCTCACGCACAACTACTCGCTGGAGGTGACAGAGCTGAGTACCGAGGAGGATGCAGAGGGGCTGCAGCAGCTGTGGGAGGCCTACACCGACAAGCTGCACCGCACAACAGGAATTTAGCATCAGAAGTGCGGGGCGACGCATCTGAACAGAATCCTTCATAGGCTGAAGAACTTTCTTTATAAATAAGAAAGGGGCGATTATCTGTCGCCCCCTTTTTTTATCTCCAAAAATCAAAGCATCATGAGCGGGATGAAGACTTCCCCCCAAAAGGCTATCAACAAACACTACTTTGCGACACCTTCGCATCGCTGAAAACAATTCTTTACCAAAACGAAGACTTTTTCCACTATGTAGCAAAAAAAAGGACCATCAGCTTTTGTTCTATCAAAAAAAAGCTTACCTTTGCAGCAAATTGAAAAGAACATTCATGGTGGACAAAAAAGACAGCAGATGTTCCTTCACCTCCGGCAAAAGCGGAAGAAAGAATAACGACAAGGGCCAACAGCGACAGCAGCAAGCCCCTGCCTATATCATTACATGTTGAAAGAAGCCGGAAAGATGAGCAGAACAAAAGGGTTTCATGATATTTTTTTTGAGAGAAAAGATGACCGGTTCGAAAGAATAAGTCATCTTTTTTCCTTATTCAGACTATGAGCGAACTGAGATTTAACGTAGTGAAGAATGCTTTCAAAAAGAAAGCGAAGAGAGTGAAGGCACCCGAGGAACGCCCTTCGGAGTACTTCGGAGAACTGGTGTTCAATCGCGAGAAGATGCAGAAATACCTCGACGCCGATACCTTCAACGCCCTCATCAACTGTATCGAAGGGGGTACGGCTCTCGACAGGATTACCGCCGACAGAGTAGCTGCAGGTATGAAAACGTGGGCTATGGAGCACGGTGTGACACACATCACCCATTGGTTCCAGCCTCTTACCGAAGGCACAGCCGAGAAGCACGACTCGTTTGTAGAGTACGACCAACGGGGAAGCATCACCGAAACCTTCGACGGGCGCTCGCTCATCCAGCAGGAGCCCGACGCCAGCTCGTTCCCCAACGGAGGCATACGCGCTACCTTTGAGGCACGCGGATACACAGCATGGGACCCTACGTCGCCCGTTTTCATACAAGACGACACGCTTTGCATCCCTACTGTCTTCATCGCTTATACAGGTGAAGCCCTCGACTACAAGACACCCCTGAAACGTGCCCTCAAGGCTGTGACAGAAGCCGCAACGGACGTGTGCCAGCTCTTCGACCCGAAAGTGAAGAAAGTCTATGCTTATCTCGGCTGGGAGCAGGAGTACTTCCTCGTCGACGAGGATCTATTTGCCGCCCGCCCCGACCTGATGCTTACCGGAAGAACCCTGATGGGGCATGCCTCTTCGAAGAATCAGCAGCTCGACGACCATTACTTCGGAGCTATCCCGAGCCGCGTTGCTGCCTTCATGCGCGAGCTGGAGTTCGCAGGCTTCCGACTCGGCATCCCTCTGAAGACGCGCCACAACGAAGCCGCTCCCAATCAGTTTGAGCTTGCTCCCATCTACGGGGAGATGAATCTTGCCAACGACCAGAACCAGCTCATCATGAACGAAATGAACACCATAGCCCGCAAGCACGGGTTTGTGGTACTGCTCCACGAAAAGCCCTTCGACGGCATCAACGGTAGCGGAAAGCACAACAACTGGTCTCTGGGCACCGACACAGGCGTGGGGCTCCTCTCTCCTGGAAAGGATGCTAAGAGCAACCTGCAGTTTATCACATTTTTCGTGAATGTCCTTGCCGCTGTGCAGAAACATAATGCACTGCTGAAGGCATCCATAGCAAGTGCAACCAACACTCATCGCCTGGGAGCCAACGAGGCTCCTCCCGCCATCATCTCAGCCTTCCTGGGACGCACGATGACGGAAGCTCTGCGCAAACTGATGGAACTCCCTTCCGACACCCCTATCGAGATTGCGGGCAAGAAAGGCACAAAGGTGGGACTGGTGGAGATACCTGAAATCTTTATCGACAACACCGACAGGAACCGTACTTCGCCCTTCGCCTTCACGGGCAACCGCTTTGAGTTCCGCGCCGTAGGAAGCAGCGCCAACTGCGGAGGAGCGATGGCTACACTAAACGCTGCCGTTGCCGATCAGCTGGTGCTGTTCAAGAAATCTGTCGACAAAGAGCTGGCAGCAGGCAAGAAGCTCAACGTAGCAGTTATGGACACGCTGAAACCTATCATCGCTTCCATCATCGACACCGTCTGCTTCGACGGCAACGGATACAGCGAAGAGTGGCAAAAGGAAGCTAAACAACGCGGGCTGGACACTGAGACCAATGTCCCTGAGATGTTCAAATGGTTCACGGCTCCACAATCGGTGGAGATGTTCAAGCGCACGGGAGTCTACACCGAAAAAGAACTTGCTGCACGCAACGAAGTGAAATGGAACACCTACACGAAAAAAGTGCAGATAGAAGCCCGCGTAATGGGACGAATGGCCATCAACCACATCATCCCTGCAGCTCTCGCATACAAGAACCGTCTGCTCAGCAACATCCAGATGACGAAGGAAGTGTTCCCCGATGAGTACCAGACTCTGGCAGCAACAGAAATCGATATGGTGAAAACTATCACGAAGCATATCTCTGACTTAAGCAAGATGGTCGACAACATGGTGAATGCACGCAAAGCTGCAAACAAAATTGAAGATGAGTACAAGAAGGCCTGCGCCTATCACGACATCGCAGAGAGCCTGTTTGCCATACGGCGCCCCATCGACAAGCTGGAAGAAATCGTCGACAATGACTTATGGCCCCTACCTAAGTATCGCGAACTGCTCTTTATCAACTGATTACAATGTTGAAATCTGACAGAGAAAAAAGTTATCCACAAGCAGAAGTAAAAAAGACAAATTCATTTTTTTTACAAGGATTTTTGATTTACTTTTGCCAATTGATAAAAAACAACATAAAAGAAAGTCACCCCATTTCCAAAACATGCAATCCTCTATGGAAAAGAAAGCAATTCTTCAATTAGCCGACGGCTCACAATACGTTGGCTACTCGTTCGGGTACGAAGGTTCCGTTTCGGGCGAAATGGTATTCTGCACCGCTATGGCCGGCTACCCTGAGAGCCTTACCGACCCTTCCTATTGTGGGCAAATATTAGTCAACACCTATCCTCTGATAGGTAATTACGGAGTTCCTAGCGATGAATTAAACGAGTATGGCGTGTCTCGTTACTTTGAATCGGAGAAGATTCATCCCGTCGCCCTTATCATCTCCGATTACTCTGAGGCATACAGCCATTGGAACGCTAAACGTAGCCTTGGTGACTGGCTCAAACAATGGAGAGTACCCGGACTGTATGGCATCGACACGCGTGCGCTGACTCAGAAACTGCGCGAGCAGGGTTCTATGTTGGGGCGCATCATTTTCGACGACAACGAAGTTCCATTCTATAATCCAAACTGTGAGAACCTTGTTGCAAAAGTCTCGACTGATCGTGTTTTGGAATATGGTAACGGACGTTACAAGGTTGTGTTGGTGGACTGCGGAATGAAAAACAACATCCTGCGCGACTTACTTCACTACGATGTTACTATCCGCCGCGTTCCCTGGGACTATGACTACACCGGAGAAGAGTACGACGGACTTTTCATCACCAATGGTCCTGGCGATCCTACGCAATGTGTGGCTACCATTGAGCACTTGCGGGAGGCACTCAAAGATGACAGACCCATCATGGGCATCTGCTTAGGGAACCAACTGCTGGCCCTTGCAGCAGGCGCCTCTACCTATAAACTGAAATATGGGCATCGCGGGCACAACCAGAGCGTGCGTGTACCCGGCACACATACCTGTTTCGTGACTTCACAGAATCACGGTTTCGCTATCGATACCAAAACGTTGCCCGACGACTGGGAGCCTTCTTTTGAAAACCTCAATGACGGAACGAACGAAGGAATCCAGCATCGCACACGCCCCTTCTTCTCCACGCAGTTCCATCCGGAGGCTGCAGGAGGACCCGAGGATACAGAGAACCTGTTCGGAAAGTTCTTCAACAACATTGAAAATTACAAGAAACAGCATTAAATACACCCACATATGCAACAGTCAAAACGTGTTCTCGTGCTCGGATCTGGAGCACTCAAGATAGGTCAGTCAGGTGAGTTCGACTACTCTGGCTCACAAGCCCTGAAGGCCCTGCGCGAAGAGGGGATATACACTATTCTCATCAACCCGAACGTAGCTACCGTTCAGACTTCCGAAGACATCGCCGACGTCATATACTTCCTCCCCATCACCCCGCTGTTTGTGGAAAAGGTTATCCAAAAGGAACATCCCGACGGCATACTGCTTGCCTTCGGAGGGCAGACAGCACTCAACTGTGGTATTCAGCTCTACGAGCAGGGGATATTGGAGAAATATGGCGTGCGCGTGCTTGGAACTCCCGTGCAGGCAATCATCGACACAGAAGACCGTGAGCGCTTCGCAGACATGCTTCATAGCATCAACGTGAAGACTCCGCGCAGCGAAGCTGTCAACAGCATCGAGGAGGCCCTGAACGTTGTACGCGAAATCGGTTATCCCGTCATCGTGCGCGCAGCCTATACGCTGGGAGGCTTAGGCTCAGGGTTCTGCTCCAACGACGAAGAACTGCGTCGGCTGGCTTCCACAGCCCTCTCCTACTCTCCTCAGATATTGGTTGAGGAGTCTCTCAAAGGTTGGAAGGAGATAGAATACGAAGTGGTGCGAGACTGTTACGACAACTGCATCACCGTATGTAACATGGAGAACTTCGACCCTCTGGGCATCCACACGGGAGAGAGCATCGTGATTGCTCCGTCGCAGACGCTCAACAACCACGAGTGCCACATGCTGCGCAGCATTGCCCTGCAGATTATCCGCCATGTGGGCATCGTGGGAGAATGTAATGTGCAGTTTGCTCTCGATCCCTATTCCGAAGACTATCGCGTCATCGAGGTGAATGCCCGCCTGAGCCGCTCTTCGGCTCTTGCCTCCAAGGCTACGGGCTACCCCCTTGCCTTCGTTGCAGCCAAGTTGGGTTTGGGATTCGGACTTGACGAGATACCCAATGCCGTAACAAAAGTGACGACAGCCTGCTTTGAGCCTGCACTCGACTACGTTGTCTGCAAGATTCCTCGCTGGGACTTGGGCAAATTCGACGGAGTATCCAAGTTGATTGGCTCATCCATGAAATCGGTTGGAGAAGTGATGGCTATCGGTCGAAACTTCGAAGAGGCAATCCAGAAAGGAATGCGAATGGTAGGACAAGGCCTTCACGGATTTGTGGCTAACACTATCGAAGTGCCCGACTTGGATCACGAGTTGCTCAATCCTACCGACAAGCGACTGCCGGCTATTGAACTTGCTTTCAAGAAAGGCTACTCTGTAGAAAAGTTGCATGAGATGACGATGATTGACTCTTGGTTCCTCGAGCATCTGTACAGCATTCATCTGCTAGGCAAGCAACTTCAGGAGGTTGAGTCGCCTGAAAAGCTGGACAAGGATCTACTGCTCAAAGCAAAGAAGATGGGATTCAGCGACTATCAGATTGGGAAGTTCACTATCCACAACGATGCCATCTCAGCTCACGATAAAGGTTTGCAGATACGCGCTATCCGCAAGCGTTACGACATACGTCCTGTCGTAAGGCAGATTGACACGCTGGCAGGAGAATACCCCGCCCGCACCAATTACCTCTACCTTACCTATAGCGGAGATAACGACGACATCATTTTCGAACGCGACGGACGTTCTGTCATCGTACTCGGAAGTGGTGCTTACCGCATCGGCTCAAGTGTGGAATTCGACTGGTGCAGTATGGCTGCCATCCACAAGATTCAGGAAATGGGCTACCGCGCCATCATGATTAACTACAATCCCGAGACTGTCAGCACCGACTACGACATGTGCGACAGGCTCTTCTTCGACGAGCTGACGCTGGAGTGCGTGCTCGATATCTGCGAGATGGAGCAGCCCAAGGGCGTCATCGTTTCGACAGGAGGACAGATTCCAAATAATCTGGCGCTGCTGCTCGACAGGCAAGGCATCAACATTCTCGGCACTCCCGCAACGTCTATCGACAGAGCCGAAGACAGGCAGAAGTTCTCGGAGATGTGCGACATGCTTGAAATAGACCAGCCTCGCTGGAAAGAGCTTACCCGTCTGGAAGACATCTACAACTTTGTCGATGAAGTGGGACTTCCCGTGCTCATCCGCCCCTCTTACGTGCTTTCGGGCGCTGCGATGCGTGTGGTAAGCAACAAGGACGAGCTGGAGTCGGCGCTGAAAAACGCAGCTGTCGTGAGCCAGGAGCATCCTGTGGTGGTAACGGAATTCCTCCAGCGAGCAAAGGAGGTGGAGATAGACGCTGTTGCCCAGCACGGCATCATCAAGTGCTACGCCATAAGCGAGCATATCGAATACGCAGGAGTGCACTCGGGAGATGCAACCGTTGTCTTCCCGGCGCAGAAGCTTTACTATGAAACCATACGGCAAATCAAGAAAATCTCACGCAAAATCGCAGAGGAGTTGAACATTTCAGGCCCGTTCAACATCCAGTTCCTTGCCAAAGACAACAGTCTGCGCGTCATTGAGTGTAATCTCCGCGCATCGCGCAGCTTCCCCTTCGTGTCGAAAATCACACGCTTCAACTTCATCGGTATGGCTACGGAAATCATGCTCGGAAAGGAAGTGGAGCCTTACGGAAAGACGTTTGCCGACATCGACTACGTGGGAGTCAAGTCCTCACAGTTCTCGTTCACGCGCCTGCTGAAGGCAGACCCCATCCTCGGGGTGGATATGTCGTCGACAGGAGAAGTTGCCTGCATAGGCGACAACTACTACGAGGCGCTGCTGAAGAGCATGATTTCGGTTGGGAACAACGTTCCTTCCAAAGACAAGGGCGTGCTGATATCTTCGGGCCCCGCACAGTCGAAGGTGGAACTGCTGGAGGCTGCCGAGACGCTTCACAAAAACGGCTATACGCTCTACGCCACATCGGGCACCGCCGCCTTCCTGGCAAGCAACGACATCCCATCGGAAGTGCTCCACTGGCCCGACTCAACGAAGAAACCCAACGTGCTTGACTATCTGAAAGACAAGCGGATAGACCTCGTCATCAACATTCCCAAGAACCACACGCAACGTGAGCTGGAGAACGGATACCTTATCCGCCGAACCGCTGTCGACTTCAACATCCCCCTCATCACGAATGCCCGCCTGGCAGCTGCTTTCATCCACGCTTTCTGCGAGATAGGCGTCGAAGGGCTCAGCATCCGCCATTGGGGAGAATACCGATAAACAGAGGGCAAGCAAAACAACAGGAAAATATGTATTGCGCAGAAAAAATTATTTGTTCTCCAAAAAAATTTTTCCCTTCTCCAAAAGGAATTATTTGTTCTCCAAAAAAAAATATGGAGAAGGGAAAATTCCTGCTTGCTGCGGGAGCTCTGGTGATGCTTTTCACAAGCTGCCTTCACAAGGCAGAAATAGTCGAGATTACAGTTCGCCCGATGCCTGTGACAGCCTCGTTGGATGCGGAGCCAAACAGTAAGGCTGCAGCCATCGTGGACGAATATCGGCAGAAGGTGACAGAGAAGCAGGCTCCCGTTTTGGGCACTTGCGAAGAATTGATGGAAGCCAAACGTCCCGAAAGCCTGCTCTTCAATTTCGCAGCCGACGCCATCCGCTGGAAGGCAGATATGCTGAACGGCAAGCCTGTCGACTTTGCTGTGACAAACTCGGGGGGCCTGCGCAACGTGTTCAACAAGGGCAACATCACCGTAGGCGACGTCTACAACATCTTCCCCTTCGATAACTACCTCTTCCTCATGACGCTCACGGGCGAGCAGTGCATCACCCTTTTCGAGGAACTGGCAGCAGCTGGGGGGCATCCTATCAGCGGAGCTAACATGGTGATAACGAGCGACGGAAAGCTCGTTGAAGCAAAAATAGGAGGCAAACCCGTTGACAAAGGTGCCTCATACCGAGTGGCTACCATCGACTACCTTGCTGAGGGGAACGACGGAATGAGTGTGCTGAGCAAGGGAACAGAGCGCGTGCCCTGCGAGGAAATGATTCTGCGACAGGTGGTTACCGACTACATCAAGAAGTTTACCGATGCAGGGATGCCCGTTTCTGCCGCTATCGAAGGACGAACCATCATAAAAGACTGACGCTATGAAGAAATCCATTGCCTACTTTCTGCTCTTCCTCGTAGCCTGCGCCGCAGGTATCGGCTTCGGCTTGAATCAGAAGAAAGAAGTCACCATCACTATCGTGCAGACAAGCGACACTCATAGCTGCATCGAACCTGACGCAAAGACAGGGATGGGAGGATACATACGGCGCGCCACACTCATCGACAGCCTGCGCAAGTATGTCGACAAAGACTTGCTGCTCTTCGATTGTGGCGACTACTCGCAAGGCTCGCTCTACTACACTCTTTTCCAAGGCGAAACCGAGATACGCCTCATGAATGCTATGGGCTACGATGCTGCAGCTATAGGGAACCACGAGTTCGACTTCGGCGAGGAAAACATGCAACGTCTCTTCTCCCTTGCCTCTTTCCCCACCCTTTGCGTCAACTACGATGTGAAAGGAACCTGCCTGGAGGAATGTGTCAAGCCTTACACCATCCTTACCCGAAAAGGCGTGCGCATAGGAGTTCTGGGCGTAGCGCCTCCTCTCGAAGGATTGGTGTTCAAGAAAAACTATGTAGGCATCACCTACCTCGACCCAATCACTACAGCTAACGAAACGGCACGAAAGTTGCGCGAGGAGGAGCATTGCGACTTAGTCGTATGCCTTTCTCATCTCGGCTGGCAAGTGGCAGACGAAGACATCGACGACGAGCGCTTCATAGCAGGCACAAGAAATATCGACATCGTCTTGGGAGGGCACAGCCACAGCGTTTTCCTCGAGCCTGCTGTCTACAACAATGCTGACGGAAAGCCTGTCACGCTGATGCATAATGGCAAAAATGCCCTCTACGTGGGTTTCTGGCAAATAAAAGTGCGCAAATAGCGAAATAGAGATTAGAAAAAACCAAGAAGCCGAGTCCCTCAACTCGGCTTCTTGGTTTAATAAATGGATTTGAACAAGGGGAACTCTACTCAAAGTAAAGCGTCAGCATCAGCATCTTGCTATATCCCGAAGAAATGGACTGAGTATATTTGAGAAGGTTCTTGTCAATCAAGTCCTGCCTGTTTTGCACAATGATGTCGCGCAAGCCGAAACAGAATTTCAGTTCGGGAATCAACTTGAAGAAAGGAAGATAGAAATCGCAACCCACACCTACCTCAACGTAACAATCGAAACGCTGTACGAGAATCTCCTTCTGCTTCTTGATTGTCAAGTCTGCCACAGGAGATAATCCTGCCACAAGATAGGGGCGATAGTTGTTAAAACGCTGCGCGCTATACTTGATATCGAGAGGAATGGAAAGGTAAGTTGATTTTACTGCCTGCTGCACACGCACCTTTCCCAATTGATCGAAATAAGAGACTGTCTTATCCCCGAAAAGCATCGATGGGATGACACGAAAAGAGAAATAAGTATTCAGTCGCGCTTCCCCAAGCACTCCAACGCTGAATCCTGGCGTATAGGAAGCCACGTCGGCATACCAAGACTCCTCCGTACCATTTTCCAAAGTATTGATGAAGCCGTTGTTGACAAATTCGATATCCTGCATGTGCATACCGAACAGGAACCCATAGTGCCAGGCACGCGCGTCGATGTAGGGCCTGTTTTGCACTTTGCGCTCCTGAGCAGACACAGAGTTTGTCTGGCACAAAAGCGCCAGAAACATCATAGCAAGCAACGTGAAGGATGTCGACAAACGTTGTTTCATCGTCTATTTTAAACGTTATTTAGTGGCTGTTATTGCAGAAATGAAAAAGAAAAAAGATATTTTTTAAACTTTAGAGTATTTTTTGGGTCTGAATTTTGGCTGGTTCAAATGTTCATCTTACATTTGCAGCGTAAAAGTATAACTTAATTTATCACAAAAAATGGCTTACGTAATTAGTGACGACTGTATTAAGTGTGGAACTTGTGTTGACGAGTGCCCCAATGAAGCAATCTCTGAGGGTGATACCAAATATATCATCGACCCAGAAGCTTGCGTTGACTGCGGAACCTGTGCAGATGCTTGTCCTTCCGAAGCTATTCATCCGGAATAATACAACGTCTTGAAACAAAAAGGAGAGGATGCGCTCAAAGTGCATCCTCTTTCTTTTTTTGTTTGCTTTCATCAACGGCTGGAAACGAATAGTAAAACAAGTACCATCACGATTCCTACTGCCAACGTTCGCCCTCCTGGGTCGATTCGCTCCCAGAGAGAAAAAGCAATAGTGACATGTTTGTTGGCATCCAGATTCACTTTGCGCGACACCACTTGCTCATATCTGTTCAGATTGACAGCCCTTATGGTGTATTCCCCGGCAGGAAGCGTCAGACGATAGTTGGTATCCTCACGCGCATAGAATGCTTCCTTCTCGTTGATGAACACTTTTGCATCTCCCTTGCATTCGATAAGGAGTTTGAAGGTTGTTTCGTTTCCTGTAGCTTCAGAAGTATGCTCCTTTGCCGAAGCCTGATACATTGCGATAGGAGTATCGGCCCACTCTCCGCTTACAGGAAGGGCAGCAGGCATTTGCTCTGCCTCCTCCTGCGCTTGAGCCATCGAGCGGCGCTCTTCCTCCGAATGCTGCTTGTCTGTCATAATCACGCTGGCACGAATCTTCCTCACACCCACGCGCCAAAGCCAGATGTCGCCAAGAACGAAAATGACAAAGACAGCAAGGTAGGATGTAGGATACTTTATCGTATCCATCCAGAAAGCAAACGTGTCGAACAGACTATGAGCCAACATAGGAATGAGAATGCTGCAAGCCATATAGACTGTCCGACGATCAAGATGGAATCGGGCCATCGAGAAATAGAAGCCCATTATGACGGCAAACAGGAAATGAGCAGGCACAGAGAGCAGAGCCCTGCTTACCGCTACGCCCATTCCGCCTTCTACCACATACATCACATTCTCCAGACAAGCAAATCCCATCGAGATGAAGACAGCATAGACGATACCGTCGATATACTCATCGAACTGCGGAGATTTCCAGATGAGCAGATAGAGAGCCATCCACTTGCAGAACTCCTCAGGGATGCCAGCCTCGAAGAAACTGACCTTCATAGCCTGCAGGAAAGTCTCCGGCTTGGGAGAAGAGCCGAACGGAGACATCAGGATAATGACAGCAAAGGCGCTGTAGATTCCGTAGCGGAATGCGCGGAAAAGCATGTCGCGCGGCTCGGGATACCTACGGTCTTTCAGATAGATATAATAGAGTAGAACTGCGACAGGCGCTACTGCTGCCAATAAAAGGATAAGCATTCAGTCTTCTTTTTTATGTTCCTCCCTCTGCCGTTGAGCAGAGGGAGGAACAATGATTGTTTGTTACTCCACTTCCTCGGCCTCTTCTGCGGAAGCAGCATCTGCCTCCTTCTTCTTTCCGAGATACTCCGGAAGATTCATTCCTGCAAGGTCGAACAAGTCGTTGAGAGGAGGCACCGATTTCATCAGTCCGCTGATAAAGTTGGCAGTAGAGCCTTTACCGTCGGTGCTGTTACCGTTATCCCAAACAGTAACATGATCGATGTTGACTCCCTTGACAGCCTCAACCTGAGTCTTAACCAGCTCGGGCAGTTTTTCAATCAACAACAGCATGTATGCCTTGTTTGCCTCTCCGCCGGCAGCCTGAACCATCTTGTCGTAGCCCTGAGCCTGCTTGGTGAGGATTTCATAGTAACCCTTACCTTCGGCTTCCATCTTGGCGAAGATGGCGTCAGCTTCACCTTTTGCCTTCACGCGCAGTTTCTCTGCTTCGGCCTCAGCCTCGATGACGATACGCTGACGCTCAACCTCCTGCGGCACGATGACGTTAGCCTGCTGCGTGGAACGTTCGCGCTCGGCACGCACCAATTCGGCCTCTTTCTCAGCGGCGTAAGCCTCCTGAAGGGCATGAGCCTGCTGTACCTTCTCGGCAGCCACAGCCTTGCGCAGGGCTTCTGCCTCACGCTCACGGCGGTTAGCATTAGAGTTGGCGATTTCAATCTGCGCGTCGTTTTCTCCCTGCACGGCGAGGGCGTTTGCCTGACTCGTACGGATACGGGTGTCTCGCACAGCCTCAGCCTTACCGATTTCTCCCATCTTGTCCTGCTCGGCAACGCTCACCTTAGCCTCGTTGATAGCCTTTGCGGCAGCCTCCTTACCGAGAGCCTCAATGTAGCCGCTCTCGTCCTTGATGTCGGTGACGTTTACGTTGATAAGGCGAAGGCCTATCTTCTTCAGTTCGACTTCCACGTTTTTCGAGATAGCCTCCAGGAACTTGTCTCGGTCGCTATTGATTTCCTCTATAGACATAGTGGCAATGACAAGACGAAGCTGTCCGAAGAGGATGTCTCGCGCCAGTTCCTGAATCTCGCTGGAGGAAAGTCCCAGCAGGCGCTCGGCTGCGTTGTTCATCGAATCAGGCTCTGTGGAGATGCCGACGGTAAAGCGGCAGGGAACGTCGACGCGGATATTCTGACGCGAAAGGGCGTTCGTGAGGTTAGCGTCGATGCTGATGGGCGTCAGGCTCAGGTAGGCGTAATCCTGAAGGATGGGCCATACAAACTTACCTCCGCCGTGAATACACTTGGCGCTACCGCCTCCGGTTTTGCCGTACACAACCAAAATCTTGTCTGAAGGGCATCTGCGATACCTTCTGATGACAGCCGCAACCATCACCAACACTACTACTACGAGCAGCAAAATAATAAAGAAAGGATTCTCCATAAAAATATTTTTTAATGATAGTTATTGTTCGAAAAAGAATAGAAAATTATGAAGAAGGGAAAAATTTTTTTGAAGAAGGAAGCGCGCGATATGAAGAAGGAATATTTTTTTTTCGAGAAGGAAAAAATCATCCTGCTCCTGTCAGCCTTCGCTCCGCCTTCGTCACACCTTCTCCACCTCTACCGTATCGGTGCCGATGGTTCTCAGAATCTTTGCCTTCGCTCCTGTGGGAATCTCATCGTTTGCCGAAACGGCATCAAGCTCGTGCACCGAGCCGCGCACGCTCACCTGCACCTTTCCCTTGCCGTCTCCGGGAGCAGGGATGCGCAGATATACGTCGGCGACGGCTCCCACCGACTCCTCGATGTGGAACGTCTTGTCCACGCCGAGCTTCATCACCTGACGTACGATTATCACCCAGATGATAACGAAGGCCACACCCACGCCAACGGCAGCTGCCTGCAGCCACGCGGGAGAAGATATAACATTCTTGAAACAAATGCCCGCCCAGCCGTATCCGAGCAGGAAGTTCACCAGGTTCTTCAACGTGAAGAATCCCGAAACGCCGTCGGCATCCACGCCGTCGAGCCCTCCGGCATCCAAGTCGGTATCATGATCCAGTCCGATAAACGTCATGATTGTCTGGATGACAAAAACGATGCTGGCAATGATAGCCACCATCCAAAAAATCTTCTGTGCCGGTTCAAGGGCATTATATGCTTCCATCATAGTCGTTAGTTTTTTAATGATTCATACTATTTCAATATGCAAAGATATGTTTTTCCTCGCAAACTTCAAAATAATAACGGCAGAAATATATACAAATTTCGTTAAAAAATCCGCAGTTCCTTACCTCCTTCTCCTTATTTTAAATGCAACACGCCAGACGAAGACAGGAGGGCTGCATAGGGAGAGAAATGAGGACTATTTCGGCATCTCCACTCTCACAAAGGGGGCTGAAGAGATAATGCCTCAAAAAAACAAGGCAAATTATGTTAATTTTTAACGAAAAAGCCAAAAGAACGAAGATTTTCACTACCTTTGTTGCAGAAAAAGGTCACATCAACTCCGGCACCAGTATGAAGAGCATCGACTCATCAATGACTAGCACCCTCCTGTCGCTGTCGCTTTTCCAGGGACTGACGCGAGAAGAGCTTATGGACATACTGACAAAGACGCGCCTCGAGTTTGTCAACCTGAAGGACAGCTACGTTCTCCGGCAGGGCGACAGGCACGAGCAAGTCTTCTTTATCATCAGCGGAAACGTCGTGCGCGAATACAAAGACCCGGAGGGGCGCTTCACTTTCTGTGAGCCAGTTTGCGGAGACGTCATCGAGGCGTCTTCACTCTTCGGGCGCGACACTACGTTGCGAGCCAGTTATCGGGCAGAGGGAAACGTCACCTTGATGAAGTTCGACAAGCGCTACCTTTTCAACGTTTTCAACCATTTTGCTATCGTGCAGCTCAACATTCTCAACAGCCTTTGCGCCAGCACCCAAGCGTCGGAAGAAAAGACTTTCATCTCTTCGGGAAAAAACATCGGCACTTCGCTCTATCAGTTTGTCACAGGGCTAAGCCTCTATCACGAGGGAGCAAAGACGCTGGAGATAACACGTGTCGACCTGGCTGACTTGCTGGGATGTAACAGGCGCGCGATGTCGGATTTGATGACGCAATGGGACGAGCGGGGAATCATCGTTATTGGCTACAGGCAATTCATCATTCCCAGCCTCGAAACGCTGAAGCAAATAATCGGATAATCAACCCATCGACTGCTAACTATTATGTGCGATAAATCAACGAATCCTTTCCTCATGCCCTTCGGCACGCTTCACGACACGATTCCCTTCGACCGAATCAAGCTGTCTGACTACGAGCCTGCCATCCTTGAGGGCATCCGCAGGCATAACGCTGAGATAGATGCCATCATCTCAAACCCGAAGCCTGCTGGATTTGAAAACACCATAGAGGCTCTCGACCGTTCGGGAATGCTTCTCACGCTTGTCATTACCGTTCTTGAAAATCTCAATCAGGCAAACACGTCTGACGAGATGCAAGAACTGGTGCTCAAGCTCACTCCCCTACTCACCGAGCACAGCAACAATATCACCCTCAACTCTGCCCTCTACGCGCGCATCAAGGAGGCAGCAGGCAACATTCAGCGCCAAGAACTTACTACGGAGCAGAACCGTCTGCTCGACAACACTTTGCGCGCCTTTGTCAGAAGCGGAGCCGACTTGAACGACAACGAGAAAGAGGCTTACCGCAACATTACGAACCAACTGGCGCAGGCAGCCATTCTTTTCGACCAGAATCACCTGAAGGCAACTAACGCTTTCCGCCTTAACATAAAGGATGAAAAACAGTTGTCTGGAATCCCCGTTTCGGCGATGGAAATGGCAGCCGAGGAGGCTTCTTCACACGGAGAGGAGGGCTGGACTTTTACGCTGCATGCTCCTCTCTACACTCCGATGATGAAGTACTGCGACAGCCGAGAGCTCCGAAAGGAGATGTTTATGGCTTACAACACGCAGGCCCTTTCAGGAGAAAACAGCAATGTGGAGATAGTGCGCTCTATCGTCAATCTACGCATCAAGCTGGCGCAACTCCTCGGTTACGACACCTTTGCCGACTATGTTTTGGAAGAACGAATGGCAGAAGACAAAGCAACTGTGGATGCAATGTACAAGCAACTCTTGGAGGCATATTTGCCCATTGCCCGCAAGGATGTGGAAGCCGTTACCGAACAGGCTCGCTCTGAGGAGGGAGAGGACTTTGCGCTGATGCCCTGGGACTTCGCATACTATGCCGAGCATCTCCGTAAGGTCAAATACAACTTCGACGAAGAGAAACTTCGCCCATACCTCCAGCTGGAGCACGTGATAGAGGGAGTTTTCGGCTTGGCTACCAAGCTTTACGGCATCTCTTTCAAGGAAAATCCGCAGATACAGGTTTATCATCCCGACGTGAAGGCGTATGAGGTGTTTGACGTCGACGGTTCGTTCCTCGCTGTGCTATACGCAGACTTTTTCCCGCGCAAGGAAAAGAGTTCCGGAGCGTGGATGACTTCATACAAGAGACAATGGATTGAGCCCGACGGTACCGACAGCCGTCCTCACGTCTCCATTACTACCAATTTCACAAAACCGACAGCAAACAAACCCGCCTTGCTGACATACGGGGAATTGGAGACATTCCTTCATGAATTCGGGCATGCTCTGCACGGCATTTTCTCTGCCACACACTATCCCTCGCTCTGCAGTCCTGAGGTTGTGTGGGACTTTGTGGAAATGCCTTCGCAGATAATGGAGAATTTTGGCAGAGAAAAGGCTTTTCTCCGTTCTTTTGCCTTCCATTATCAGACAGGAGAACCGCTTCCCGACACACTCATCGACGGACTTCTGCAAGCAAGAAACTTCAATGCTGGCTATGCTTGTATCCGTCAGGTAAGTTTCGGCCTGCTTGATTTTGCCTGGCATTCGCGCCAAACACCTTTCGACGGAGATGTAGTTGCCTACGAAAAGGAGGCATTCCGCCCCACTCAACTTCTTCCTCCCCTACCCGACACTTGCATGACGGTTCAATTCAGTCACATCATGTCAGGGGGGTATGCAGCAAGCTACTACAGCTATAAATGGTCTGAGATGCTTGATGCAGATGCCTTCAGCGTTTTTGCGGCAGACGGAGTCATCAGCGCAAAAGTCGCTAACCGATTCCGAAAAGAGATTCTCGAGCGGGGAGATGCAGAACATCCCAAAGTGCTCTACCACAACTTCCGAGGGCAAGAGCCCACTATCGATGCGTTGCTACGTCGAGATGGAATAGTTAAATCATAATCCAATCAACCCTATGCGTCATTTCCTTTCCAAGATAATCAGCACCCTTGCAGCTATATTCTTGCTTCTTGCTTCGGCAAGCTGTGAGACATCAGACAATGTCGAAGGCATCTTTGCTGCTCATCAATGGGTATTCACGGGCTTCTGCTACACTCCGAATATCGATTCAAATAAGAGTCAGCGACTCAGCTGCACGCTGGAGGGATACGACAAGGTTCACCTTGTTTCTTTCCAGTCCGACGGAAGCATCTTTATTACTCTTGACGGATGCAAGTTCAAGGGTAGCTGGATTGCCGATGGTACTAACCGCTCATTCGCTATCACCAACCTTCGTCTTGCAGAAGGAAACGACAAAAACATCACGCCCTATGCTGAGAAATTCCTCAATGAATTAAAAGTCACTGCTTGGTATCGGGGCGACACCAACTATCTGCAACTCTTCGATGCCGAAAAGCATTACTATCTTCTTTTCGGTCCAACCAAATAAATCTATAACCGACAACTATTTACCTATAATAATATGGAAAAATTCGACAAACGTTACATGCTGATGGCAAGCATTTGGGCTGGCAACAGCTACTGTGTGCGCCGCAAAGTAGGAGCCCTTATCGTTAAAGACAAAATGATTATCTCCGACGGTTACAACGGCACTCCCACAGGTTTTGAAAACATTTGTGAAGATGAGAATAACACCTCTAAGCCTTATGTCCTTCACGCCGAAGCCAATGCCATAACCAAGATTGCTCGCTCAAACAATAGCAGCGATGAGGCAACACTTTACGTGACGGCATCCCCCTGCATCGAGTGTGCCAAGCTTATCATTCAGTCGGGCATACGCAGAGTTGTCTACGGAGAACATTATCGTCTTACCGACGGTATTGACCTACTCAAGCGAGCAGGAATCGAGGTGGTTTATCTTCCTCTCGAGGAGTGCAAAGAATAAGACGCTATCAAGAAATCATCTTTATCAGAACTAGCTCTTTTGAAGTAATAACACCATTTAATATTATCAGCCAATAATGAAGAATTTTTGGTATAGAGCTTTCATGCTGACGCTTGCTGCACTCATTGTATATTTCGCAGCAACCTTGCCTCGTTCGTGTGAGCATCAAACCATCCGCGTCAACACATCAGAGAAGATCAGCTCTCTCCTTGAGCTTATCGACAAGCACTATGTTGACACAGTAAACATCGACAGCCTTGTCGAAAAGGCTATGCCGATGGTTCTAGCAGAACTTGACCCCCACTCAGTATACATCCCCGCAAAGGATTTGGAGGAAACAAACGGAGAGTTGGCAGGAAGCTTCAGCGGAGTGGGAATCCAGTTTACCATTCAGAGCGATACTATTTACGTCAGCAATATCATTCACGGAGGACCTGCCGAGAAAGTAGGTCTTTGCCCCGGAGATCGTATTGTCACTATCGACGATAGCATATTCGTTGGGCCTAAGCTCTCAAACAAATCGGCTATGAGCCATCTGAAGGGTCCTGCAGGCTCTGTCGTAAAAGTTGGCGTCAAGCGACAAGGAGAGAAAGACCTTCTTGACTTTTCCATCGTACGAGGAAACATACCCGTCAAGAGCGTCGAGGCTGCTTACATGATAAATGAGAAGTGGGGCTATTTGGATGTCACAAAATTCGGTGAAACAACGTATGCAGAGACGCTTCTCTCCATTGCCAAGCTGATAGGAAAAGGTATGCAAGGCATCATCATCGACTTGCGTGACAATTCTGGAGGCTACATGGGCGCCGCTATGCAAATGCTCAACGAGTTCCTTCCCAAAGGGGAAATAATCGTTTATACCGAAGGAGAAAATTCCCCGCGCCAATACTATAGAGCCGACGGAAGCGGAACTTGTAAACATCTACCTATTGTCGTCCTAACTAATGAAGGAAGCGCATCGGCAAGTGAAATCTTTGCCGGAGCCATACAAGACAACGACAGAGGCACCATTATCGGAAGACGCACCTTTGGCAAAGGGCTTGTACAGCAACCTTTTGACTTTTCCGACGGTTCTTCGGTGCGCCTTACTATAGCCCGCTACCATACCCCCAGCGGGAGGTGTATTCAAAAGCCATATTCCAAGGGAAGCGACACCAACTACCAGCTTGATTTATTAACTCGCTATGAGCACGGCGAATTCTTCAATCAAGACAGCATACGCCAAAACGAGAACGAAACATACAAAACGAAGAACGGACGTACCGTTTATGGAGGAGGAGGCATTATGCCCGATATTTTCGTTCCGCAAGACACTACTGGCTTTAATGCTTGCTACATGAGTCTTTCGCGAAGTGGATTGTTCCGCTCCTATACATTCAACTATACCGACGTTCATCGCACGGAACTTTCTAAATACAACACGATGGAAAGCCTCTACGAGTACGTCAGCAAAGCAGGACTTTTCAGCAACTTCATAGCCGAAGCCAGACGGAAAGGAATCGTCAATCCTTCTGCAGGAGAACTAGACGAAGCACGCAAAAATATCACCACAGTCCTCTACGGCAATGTCATTTACAATATGCTCGGCATGGAGGAATATCTGCGTTTCCTCAACCAGAGCGACCCTGTGGTGCTCAAAGCTGTTGACATCCTTGAAAAGGGAGAAAGCGTCCCTGCTTTTCCTTCTGAGAAGTAAGGCTAACGATCCATATAAAAACGAATAGAGGGGATGCAGCAGCATTCCCTCTATTCGTATACTCTAAGTCTCTTGACTTTGAGGCAGGCTTGCTCTTGTGCAATTAGAAACCGAAATTGTAGCAGAGTTTCAGCACCATGAGGAGAGACGGATTTATATACTCCTTCTCCAAACGAGTGTTGACACGCTCAATGCCCAAATCAACGCCGAAGTGCCCCAGCTGATAGCCGATAGCACCAGCGAAGTAAAGTCCGGCATACTTGTAATCATTCGAAGCACGTTTGGAACCGAAAGCAGCACCCACCTTTCCGTCAAGATAGAACACCTGTCCTCCTGGAGTAAAATACAGACGGTCGTTCAGATAGACGGGAACCCAGTTAGAGCCCCCTGCAATTCCCATGTTGGCAGCCACACCGGCACCAGCATAGAAGTGAGGCGTAGCAAAAGCACCGAAGTTGCCCTCCAGGCGGAAAGCCTGCCCGCAACTCTTGGCACCACCATAAACATAGCCAACGGCTACATTACCTGTCACCCATCTGGGAGCGCCCCAGTCATCGCCAGGCACGCCACGATAGCCGTAGTAAGCCTGACCAAAACTCATGGTGCTGCAAAAGAGCACCAACAAAGCAAATAAAGAAATCTTTTTCATTGTTGTTTATATCTAAAAGTTGAATGTTTTCTCTGCAGGCAAAGATAGTGCAAGGTAAGCGGAGAAACAAAATTATTCTCAATTATTTTTGACCTGAGCATGAGTATCTTTAACTGAAAGGGTGTATCGTCTCTTCAAAATCACTCCGAGCGAAAGGCACCATTAGGCTTTCGCTAGAGATTAAAAAACTCGGCAAAGGCTTTGCAGGCATATTCTTGGTCGGCTATGCAGGCTGTTTCGCGCACGGAGTGCATTCCCCACATGGGGTTTCCCATATCAACGCCGCGCATGGGAAGCTGCGAAGTGAGGATGTTGCCAAGAGTAGAACCTCCCGCGCTATCGGAATGATTAACAAAGTATTGACAAGGAACTCCTGCCTTGCGGCACACTTCGGCAAACACAGCTGCCGACTCGGCATCGGTAACGTATTTCTGATTGGCATTGATCTTGATGACAGGCCCTCCTCCCATTACGGGATGATTTGTCGGATCATGCTTTTCGGGATAGTTAGGATGTACGGCGTGAGCCATATCGGCGCTAATCATAAATGACTGCTCCACAGCGCGATAGAGAGCCTCGCTGCTACCAGCTACACGCTCCAGCAAATTGCGCAATACGGGAGAAGCCGCTCCTTGCTTGGTGCCGCTCCCCGTCTCCTCGTTGTCAAAGACGGCAAGCACCTGCGTCATCGTCGTAGGCTTGCTGTGAAGCATCGCATACAGCCCGGCATGAACCATAGCCAAATCGTCGAGCCGCCCGCAAGAGATGAACTCCTCGTTCAGCCCTACGAGGGTAGCGGGCTGTGTGTCGTAGAGCGAGAGATCGAAGTCGAGGATATCCTCTCGCTTCACTTTCAGCTCTTCGGCAAGAGTATCGAGCAACAGGTTGCCTGCCTCCAGCTTCTCGTTGATGATGCCCAGCACGGGAAGCATATCTTTCTGCTTCGAAAGAGGATTACCGTCGTTTACCTGCCGATTGAAATGTATGGCAAGATGCGGTATGATGAGCAGCGGACGTTTCACGCAGATGCGGCGCGTAACGGGGTGTAGCGGGTCGTTGCCTCGCAGGATGACTCGTCCCGCAACGCTCAGGGGACGGTCGAACCACGTATAGAGAATAGCTCCGCCATAGACTTCGGTGTTGAGTTTCACCACTCCTCCTTCACACTTGATGGTAGCGTGGGGCTTGATGCGGAATCCAGGACTGTCGCTATGGGCACATATCAGCTTGAAACCAGCCTCAGCCGGTACCTTGCTACCCATGCGGAAGGCATACACCGACGTGTGATTCTTGGTGATGAAATACTGGCTTCCTGGCTTCAGCTCGGGAAGGGGCGCAGCAGCATCCAGACGAACGAAACCGTTTGCCTCGAGCTGGTCCTCAACATACTGAGTAGCAAGGAAATTGACAGGCGACGCATCCAGCAGCGCCATCAGTGAAGAAGCTATCTCTTTCATAATGAAACGTTTTATATCATGGTGTATTAAGATTCGCAAAACAATATACAAGGCGGGCAGACGAGAGCGAAAACCGGTTTCTGCCCTTTCCCGTTGACAAAGATAAGGCGAAACGGAGGAAAATGCAAATTATTCCGAGTTTTTTCGGAAGCATACATCACGTCTCGCAGAACATATTTAGAAAGGTATGCTCGGAGATGAAATATGAAGAAGGGAAAAAATTTTTTGGAGAACAAATATCGCGATATGAAGAAGGAAAAAAGCGAGATGTATTGAGCATAATTCCAGCTGCCCAAAATCGCGTTTCCAAACGGTTGTCAGCAGCGGGGAAAAACTCGTCCAACGCTGCATTTCGACAATCAAACAGAAGGGGAAGACAACGATTATGCATTTTTTTGGAAAAAATTTGCCCAAAATGTTTGCGGGTTTCCAAAATAGCGTTACCTTTGCATCCGCTTTCGTCAAAGAAAGCAAGCGATATTTGAATCGTTGCATGCGTGTTGCGGCAATAGCTCAGTTGGTAGAGCACGACCTTGCCAAGGTCGGGGTCGCGAGTTCGAGTCTCGTTTGCCGCTCGCACGGAATGCCCAGGTGGCGGAATGGTAGACGCGCTCGTTTCAGGTGCGAGTGTTGAACAGACGTGCAGGTTCGAGTCCTGTTCTGGGCACTTCTACGATTTTCACGACAGCAACGGAAACTGGTAAATGGAGAGATGGCGGAATTGGTAGACGCGCTACTTTGAGGGGGTAGTGACAGTATTGTCGTGTGAGTTCGAGTCTCATTCTCTTCACTCAAATTGGAAATAGCTCAATAGAGCTTTTTTCCTTTTTGCGGCAATAGCTCAGTTGGTAGAGCACGACCTTGCCAAGGTCGGGGTCGCGAGTTCGAGTCTCGTTTGCCGCTCCTTGTGGAACCGTCATACGACGGTTTTTTTGTTTTCAGCCCTTTCGATTGAAAAAATCCACTATTTATCAATAAAAGTCCACGAGGAAAAAAGACTCTCTTTTGAAAAACATTCGTATATTTGCACTCAAGTTTCATCAAGCCCACTTGCAACATGCGACATCCGCTTCTCACCAAAAGTATTCTGGCAGCCCTGCTTGCCGTCTTCTCGCTACTTCTGCCCGCGCAGGAGACCCTTTACCTATGGCCTGAAGGCAATATGCCCAATCACAAAGAGAACGTTGCATTGCAAGACAGCTTTGCCCGCGAAAGAGCATTTATCGTCACGCAGCCTTACGTTGACGTCTTCCTCCCCTCCAAAGCAGAAAACAAACACGCTGCCGTGCTGATAATCCCCGGGGGCGGATATGTGAAACTCGCGTATGAGATAAGCGGCTATGCGCTGGCTAAATGGTTCAACACAATGGGGATTACTGCCTGCGTGCTCTTCCACCGCCTGCCCAATCAGCCCGACATAGAAACCAGCTACCTGGCTCCCATACAAGATGCTCAGCGTGCCTTGCGACTTATGCGTGCCCATGCGGCAGAATGGGACATCGACCCGACGAAAGTAGGTGTGATGGGCAGCTCGGCAGGAGGGCATTTGGCAGCCTGCGCTGCAACCATACGCGAGGACTGGGGCTTCTGCCGAGACAGCCTCGACGCTCAACCCTATCGTGCCGACTTCAGCATACTGGTATCTCCAGTCATCGATATGTCGGGGTCGAATTTCGAGAACAAAGGTAGTCACAAAGCCCTGCTTGCAAGCGACGACAGCGAGGAGTGGCAGCGCTACTTCTCCATCCAAAACCAAGTTTCCGACAACACCCCTCCCGCCATCCTGTTCCACGCTCAAGACGACAACACGGTGCCTTCCATCAACAGTCTCCTTTATTATAAAGCCCTGCGTGAACATCAGATAAAAGGGGCGTCGCTTCACATCTTCCCAGAAGGAGCACACAGCATTTCGCTTCGCGACAATCCCGGAAGTGCGGCTCTGTTCCCCTTGCTGACAGAGATGTGGTTACACGACATCCACGTCCTCGAATGAAAAAAAAAAATAAAAACATTTCATATACTTACTCCTATGAAACGACACATTTTCATCTTGACTTCTCTTCTTGCGGCAATCCTGTTTAGCAGTTGCCAAATGCCGAAACCCCAGCTCAAACTGTGGTACGACAAACCAGCCTCCATCTGGGAGGAAGCCCTCCCCCTGGGCAACGGGCATCTGGGGGCTATGGTTTACGGGCAACCCATCAATGAAGAGATACAACTCAACGAAGAAACCGTTTGGGGCGGTTCTCCTCATAACAACACCAACCCCCTTGCAGCAGAGCATCTCGATGAGATACGCAAGCTTATCTTCGAAGGCAAGAACGCAGAAGCCCAAGAGCTCTGCGGCAAATACATCTCTGCCCAATCGGCGAACGGAATGCCCTACCAGACGATAGGCTCGCTGAAACTTGACTTCTCCTTCCCAGGCATCGACGAAAACAGTTATAGCGACTCAACGCTCATCAAGAACTACCGCCGAGAGCTAAATCTGAATACAGCTGTCACCTCTTCGTCATTCAAAGTGGGCAACGTCACATATCAGCGCGAAGCTTTCACCTCCTTTACCGACAGCGTGCTCATCATGCGCCTCTCGGCAGACAAGAAAAAGCAGATATCCTTCACGGCAACGTTCGACACCCCTATGCGGGGCACATCGCTGAGTGTGGAGAACGGGCGCCTCGTGCTGCGCGGAAAGGGCTATGACCACGAGGGGATTGAGGGAAAAGTGAAGTTCACATGTCTGGCTCAGATTATCCTCACGGGGAAAGCTACTGTTCACATCAATGAAGGCACAGAAAGCAGCAAACCCTCTGTCAGCATCAGCAATGCCGACGAAGCCTACGTGCTGGTATCGGCAGGCACCAACTTCATCGATTACAAGAGCGTATCAGGCGATGCTGACGCCAAAGCCTCGCAACGCCTCAGCACCGTGAGCGCTTTTGCAAGCAAGCCCACAACAGCTAGCTACAAAAAACTGCGCGAGAAGCACATCTCCACCTATTCTGAATGGTTCGATAGAGTTAATCTCCGCTTAGGCATCAATCATCAGGCACTGCTGCCTACCGACAAGAGAGTGGAGCAGTTTGCCGAGACTTACGATCCACAACTCATAGAGCTCTACTTCCAGTTCGGGCGATATCTGCTTATCAGCAGCTCGCAGCCAAAAGGACAGGCAGCCAATCTGCAAGGCATCTGGAACCGAAGCCCGATGGCTCCCTGGGACGGCAAGTACACCTCCAACATCAACCTGGAAATGAACTACTGGCCTGCTGAAATCACCAACCTGAGCGAGATGTATCAACCTCTTGAGAAGCTCATTAGCGAAGTTGCCGTTTCTGGACGTGAAAGTGCCGCCATGTATGGCTGTCGCGGATGGACTCTGCATCATAATACCGATATCTGGCGCTCCACAGGAGCCGTCGACGGGCCCTCGTACGGCATCTGGCCTACTTGCAATGCCTGGCTCTGCAGCCATCTGTACGAGCATTGGCGCTTCAGCGGAGACGAAGAGTTCCTTCAGCGCGTGTGGCCTATTATAAAAGGAGCGTGTGAGTTCTACATCGACTTTCTTACCCCCGAGCCTCAAAACGGATGGCTTGTCGTCGCTCCCAGTTTCTCACCCGAAAACAGTCCCCGTGTTGAAGGTAGGCGCCCATTCTCTGTTGTTGCAGGCACCACGATGGATAACCAGCTCGTGCACGACCTGTTTGCACACACCATCGAGATGTCAGAGTTTGTCAACGTCGATCCTCTCTTCGTCGATACTCTTCGCGCTCTTTACGACAAGCTGGCTCCGATGCAGATAGGCAGCTGGGGGCAGTTGCAGGAGTGGATGGACGATTGGGACAATCCGAATGACCATCATCGGCATGTTTCGCATCTCTGGGGACTCTACCCAGGAGACCAGATTACGTCAGAAGGAACACCCGATCTTTTCAAAGCAGCTCGTACAAGCCTCGAGGCAAGAGGAGATGCTTCTACTGGCTGGTCTATGGGTTGGAAAGTGTGCCTTTGGGCACGCTTGCTCGATGGAGATCATGCTATGAAACTGATACGGGACCAAATCAAGCCCAGCATAGGGATGAGAGGACAGAGCGGAGGCACCTACCCCAATCTGTTTGATGCTCATCCCCCCTTCCAAATCGACGGCAACTTCGGCTGTTGCGCAGGCATTGCCGAGATGCTCGTACAGAGCCACGAGGGATTCATCCGTCTGTTACCCGCTCTCCCTTCCGAATGGAAGCAAGGAAGAGTGAATGGCCTAAGATGCCGAGGAGGATTTGAGATTACAGACCTTCGTTGGAAGGACGGGACGATAGAGCGCTGCAACATTGTCTCTCACGTCGGAGGACCGTTGAAAGTAATGATGGACGGAGCTATTCTGGAAATCCAAACGCAGAAAGGAGAGAAGGTTGTTGTTAAATAGCCCCTACTCTCTACCCATACGATATAAGGAGGAGAACTCTTGTAGAGTTCCCCTCCTTTCTTTTTCCTTTGAGAAAACTGTCGGATGTCTTCTTCAGCCTGAAGGATTCTTTCTTCAATTGATTTGCTTCAGAAATTTTATTCCATCCTATGAGTTCTTTCGTCTAAAGTCTTCCTTCCGTCCGATGTCTTCGACTATCAGATGTCTTCTTCCATCTGATCGCCGTACTCCAGTTCGCCGTTTACTACCTGAATCATTTCGTCACGCGTGAAGGTTCCTATTTGATGCTTTGCCGACTCTGCTACGAGATAGTCAGCCACCTCCTCTACGTCCACGTCCACGTAGCCGTTTTCATCAGGCTCCTGCTCAAAGACGCCATGATCGCAATAGTAGTCGCAGATTGAGTCAAGCAGAAAGACAAGCGCATCATCGCTAAGCTTCTCCTTGAGTTCCTGCGAAACATAACTACGGATAAACGATATCGTCTTGTCGTCGTCGATATCTTCTACAGCAAATTCGTCAGCCATAATAACAGTTTTTTTGATCGTGATTAAAGAAGTGCTTTCACTTTCTCTTCGAGCACATTACGCGGAGCATTGCCCACCTGCTTGTCAACGAGGTTTCCGTCTTTCAAGAAAACGACTGTCGGAATGTTTCGCACGCTGAACTTAACGGGGAGGTCCATAGCCTCGTCCACATCGCATTTACCAAAGATGATGCCTTGCGGCTCGTACTCTTCGGCAAGAGCCTCGATAGTGGGAGCCAGAGCTCTACAAGGGCCACACCAAGTAGCCCAAAAATCTACCACAACAGGTTTCCCTTCTGAAAGTACCTGCTGAAAATTGTCGTCTGTAATCTGTAACATATTAATAACTGGTTTATTGTTTTCAATTATGGGGCAAATATACAATAATTAGTTCAAATGGAATTCCAATCCTTCTTTATTTTTTACATAATTAACCAATTCGTTCGTCACCTCCACTTTCAAAGAACGTGATTGCAGAGAAGCCTGCAGTTTTTTGTCTGCTGTCTGCAACTCGAAGCACACGTTCGTCTTGCCTGGATGGGCTGAGATGATGGCTGCCAATTCGTTCGCCACTTCGTTGTCCAACTCCTCCAGATTCATAGAGAGAGTGATGCTGCGCACGAGGCTGTCCTTCACTTGAGGCAACAGCTGCACCGAGTCAATCACAAGCTCCAGCTCTTCGGGCTTGAATCTCTTTGGCCCCACGTGTCCTTCCATATACACGAAATAGTTGGTACGCAGCAAGTTGGAGAAGCGAGTCCAGCTGTCAAAGAAAGCAAACTCAAATGTTCCCGACAGGTCTTCCACCTTTACTCTCCCGTAAGGGGTGTTCCTTTTTGTCATCCCGTCGCGCAATTCTGTCACGATTCCTCCCATCGACAGTTGCTTCCCTTGCAGGGGAGCGAGGTCTGCCAAGTCGGTCATACGCGTGTTGCACACATGTTCGAGGATGACGCGATACTCGTCCAATGGATGTGCCGAGAGGTAGATTCCTACCAGTTCACGTTCCTTATCCAGTTTCAGGATATTGGGCCATGATGGTGTTTCAATAATCTTTGGATGAGCCACTTCCACCGTGCCCATCGACCCAAACAGGCTATTCTTCTGTTCAGCGGCATCCTGCTGATAGAGCTGCCCGTATCGCATCAGCTGATCCAGCCAAACCTCCTCTCCCCTTCCGGTAGGAGCGAAGAACTGCTCACGGGAGACTGTTCCCAGACTGTCAAAGGCGCCAGAAATGGCCATATTCTCCAGAGCCTTCCTGTTGCAAGCTGTCAGGTTCACACGCTCCACCACGTCAAACACGTCCTTATACGGTCCATTCTGTTCTCTCTCCTTGATGATAGCCTCCACAGCACCTTCACCCACGCCCTTGATGCCAGCCAATCCGAAACGGACATCGCCGTGAGCATTGGCGCTGAAGCGCTTGCGACTCTCGTTCACGTCGGGTCCGAGCACGCTGATTCCCATCGACTTGCACTCGTCCATCAGTTTCGTGATTTCGGTGATGTCATTCAGGTTTCGGCTCAAGTTGGCAGCCATATACTGAGCGGGATAGTGCGCCTTCAGGTAGGCAGTCTGATAGGCCACCCACGAGTAGCACGTCGCGTGGCTCTTGTTAAAGGCATACGAAGCAAATTTCTCCCAGTCGGCCCACACTTTCTCCAGCACTTTCTCATCGTGCCCGTTGGCCTTTCCGCCCTGAATGAACTTCGGCTTCAGCTTGTCCAGCTTATCTTTCTGCTTCTTTCCCATCGCCTTGCGCAGGGTGTCGCTCTCGCCGCGAGTGAAATCGGCAAGTAGGCGGCTCAGGAGCATCACTTGCTCTTGATACACCGTGATGCCATAAGTCTCCTTCAGGTATTTCTCCATCACGGGAATGTCATACTCGATAGGTTTCTTGCCCGTCTTTCTATCGATGAAGTTCGGTATGTAATCCATAGGCCCCGGGCGATAGAGAGCATTCATGGCTATCAAGTCCTCGAAACACTCGGGGTGCAACTCGCGCAGATATTTCTGCATGCCCGGCGATTCAAACTGGAATGTCCCGATGGTCTTGCCCTCCTGGTAGAGCTTATACGTCAGCGGATCGTCGATGGGTATCGATTCCACATCCACGTCGATGCCGTAGCTCTCCTTGATGTTGTTGACAGCCTCCTTCAGGATGCTCAGCGTCTTCAGCCCCAGGAAGTCCATCTTTATCAGTCCCGTTTCCTCGATGACGCTCCCCTCGTACTGAGTCACTATCAGGCGCTCCTTCGTTTCCTTATCCTCGGCTGTGGAGACGGGCACCCAGTCAGTCACATCGTCGCGACAGATGATGGTTCCGCAGGCATGCACGCCCATCTGGCGCACGTTGCCCTCGAGCATCCTGGCATACTTGAACACGTCGCGATAGAGAGGGTTGGGGTCTGTCGATGCGGAGTGTATCTCGGGGATATACTTGATGATATTGGTAAGGTTCATCTTAGTATTCTTTCCCGGCGACTCCTCGGGCAGACGGTCGGGGATGGCCTTGCACCACGCGTTCACCACGTCGAGAGGCACCTTCTGCACGCGCGCCACATCCTTAATAGCCGATTTGGCAGCCATCGTGCCGTAGGTGATGATATGTGCCACCTTCTCTGCGCCATACTTCTCCGTCACCCACTGGAGCACGCGCCCTCTACCGTCGTCATCGAAGTCCACGTCGATATCGGGCAGCGATATTCGGTCGGGGTTGAGGAAACGCTCAAACAGCAGGTCGTAGCGTATGGGGTCTATCTTCGTTATTCCCAGGCAGTAGGCCACAGCACTTCCCGCAGCGCTTCCGCGCCCGGGGCCTACCCATACGCCCAATTCCTCTCGCGCGGCTCTAATGAAATCTTGCACAATGAGGAAGTAGCCGGGGAAACCCATCGTCTTCATCACGTGCAGCTCAAAGTTGAGCTGATCCTCTATCTCCTTCGTCATCTCGGGATACACTTTCTTGGCTCCGTCGAAGGTGAGTTTCTTTAGATAGTCAGCCTCCAGCTTTATGCGGTACAGCTTGTCGTAACCGCCCAGTTTCTCTATCTTCTTGGCAGCCTCCTCGGGCTTCATCACCACGTTGCCCTTCTCGTCTTGCGTAAACTCGTCGAATAGGTCCTTCTCGGTGAATCGTTGCCTGTACTCCTCTTCGGTGCCGAAGTCGGCAGGGATGTCGAAGTTGGGCATAATAGCCGAGTGGTCGATGCTGTACATCTCCACCTGGTTGCAGATGTCCACCGTTGTCTGCATCGCCTCGGGCACGTCGCCGAAGATAGCGTTCATCTCCTCTGTTGTCTTGAACCACTCCTGTTTGGTATAGAGCATGCGTGTGGGGTCATCCAGGTCTCTGCCCGTTGAGAGGCATATCAACCTATCGTGTGCTTCGGCGTTATCCTCGTCCACAAAGTGGCAGTCGTTGGTGCAGATGAGTCGGATGCCGTACTTCTGACTATACTCCTTCAACTTTTCGTTTACTGTCTGCTGCAAGGGGTACGTCTCGTGATTGGCACGCGGCACGGTTGCCTTGTGTAGCTGCAATTCCAGGTAGTAGTCGTTGCCGAACACCCGCTTGTACCACTCGATGGCCTCCTCCGCCTCGTCGTACTTCCCTGCCAGAATCTTACGTGGCACCTCGCCTCCCAGGCATGCCGACGCCACTATCAGTCCTTCGCGATGCTTCTCCAGCTCGTGACGGTCGGTGCGCGGATGGTAGTAGTTGCCTTCGGTCCATGCTGTCGACACCAGTTTCACCAAGTTGTGATAACCGACGAGGTTTTTTGCCAGCACAATGAGGTGATAGTTGGCGTTGTCGATGCGCGGCTCTTTCTGATGAAGATCGCGCGGAGCCACATACATCTCGCAGCCCACGATGGGCTTGAACAGCGGCAATCCCTCCTTCTTGCGCTTGTCGTTGACCTTGCCCACATAGTTGAGGAATTCTTTAATTCCCATCATATTGCCGTGATCGGTGACAGCCATTCCAGGCATTCCGTCGGCGATAGCCTTGTCAACCAAGCGGGGTATGGACGCCTGACCGTCAAGAACGGAGTATTGAGTATGGACGTGAAGATGTACAAATGGTTCCATCAGGGAGTTACGTTTTTTGTCAGTTTTCTATCGGCAAAGATAATAAAAGGAAACCGTTTTTCCCAATAATATACCCGAGTTTTTTTCCACAAAAATGAAGGTTATGCTCTCAGACGATTCAGCCTCGTTTTTTTCCTGAGCCCTGCTCTTTTAAATGTAGAAGGAAGCGCGCGAGATGAAGAAAGAAGCGCGCGAGATGAAGAAAGAAAAAAGTTTTTTCCCTTCTCCATAATTCTTTCTGGACAACGAGGAAAGCCTTTTCTTAAAAAGTTTTGGCAAAAAGGGGGATAATATGCCGATTTTTCCTATTTTTGTGCCGTGAAATTCAGAAAGGCTGTTTTTATCCTTCTCCTATCCGCTTTGGCAACGGCGCCAACGCGTGCTCAGGATGCCGGCAGGGATGCCGAGCGCCCCACACTTTGGGAGAGGAGCACGCCCCACACTCCCTTGCAGAAACGCGAGTATAGGGCCGTGTGGCTGACGACTCTCAAGAATCTCGACTGGCCCAGCAGGCCTGCCACTTCCCCAGCAGAGGAGGAACGGCAGAGGAGCGAGCTGTGCACTATGCTCGACACGCTGCAAGCCGTTGGCATCAACACCGTGCTGCTGCAGACACGCCTGAGGGGCGACGTCATCTACCCTTCGCTCATCGAGCCCTTCGCTACCGTTTTTACGGGCAAGGAGGGACGGCGCCCTACGTACGACCCTTTGGCTTTTGCCGTAAAGGAATGTCATAAGAGAGGGATGCAATGTCACGCTTGGGTAGTAGCGCTGCAAGTGAAGGACAACATATACGTCGATCCCTCGCAAACAGCCGTCGTGGACCATCTGTGCCGCGTGGTGGACGAGATAGTGAGGAACTACAACGTCGACGGCATCCACCTCGATTATATCCGCTATCCCGAGAAGACAAAGGGGCAGGACCAGTGGAGGCGCGACAATGTGACGCGCTGCATGCGTGCAGTATATAATACGGTAAAGGAACTGAAGCCGTGGGTATGCGTGAGCGCTGCCACGCTGGGAAAGTATCGCGACACGAAGCGTTTCTCGTCGTACGGATGGAATGCCTACAACACCGTCTTTCAGGAAGCGCAAGCGTGGACGAGCGAGGGCATCGTGGATGCCCTGTTCCCCATGCTCTACTATCGCGACAAGCACTACTTCCCCTTCGTTGCCGACTGGGCCGAGCATGCTAACGGCAGGCACTTTGTTGCCGGGTTGGGCATCTACCAGCTCGACAAGGCGGAGCAGAACTGGGACCTGGAAGCCATTCGCTGCCAACTCGAATTCATGCGCAGCTTCGAAGGGAGCGTGAGGGAGAGCATCGAGCCGGGATGGGGCTTCGAGAAGGTGCAAGAGAGCATGATCTACGGCAAAGGAGCCTCGGGGTACGCCCTTTTCCGCGCAGGATTCATCATGAAGGATACGAAGGGCATCCGCAACGAGATACGCGCGTGGAACCACCTCCCTGCCCTCGTGCCTGTGATTCCCACAGCCACTACCGTCAACCCCTCAGCGCCAGCTATGCTGCGCGGAAGCATCTCGAGAGACAAAGTCACCCTCCGCTGGGTGCCTTCCACACATCCGGGACTTCCCTCTTCCACACCCGAGCAACCCATCGCCACACACAGCGAGGAACCCGTCAGATACATCCTCTACCGCAGCGTAGGAACTCCCGTCGACATAGATAACGCCAGCCACATCTGGAAGACGTACCAAGAGGGCACTTCCGTTACCGTCACGCGCTGCACGAGAAGGCAGAATACCTACTACGCAGTTACCGCCATCGACAAATACGGCCGAGAGAGTGCTCCCGCCTACTGGACCGACAAGGTGCTGAAGCCCAAACAGACAGATCATAAACTCCAACCCATTAAATCCAGAGAGAAGTGAAAAACATCGTTATTGCTGCCGGCTATGCCACACGCCTCTATCCCCTTACCGAGAACTTTCCCAAACCGCTGCTCAAGATAGGCGGCACAAGCATCCTGGGAAGACTCATCGACGACGTGGACCAGTTTCCCGAGATAGACGAACACATCGTCGTCTCCAATCATAAATTTGCCCAACACTTCACCGACTGGGCAGCAACGATGCAAACGCGCTGCCCCATCAGAATCATAGACGACGGCACTTCCACAAACGAAACCCGTCTGGGAGCCGTGCGCGACTTGCTCTTGGCTATCAGCGAGTTGGAGAAAGACGAAGACCTCCTCGTGATGGCTGCCGACAACATTCTCCCCTTCTCGCTCCGCGGATTCATCGATGCCTTCATCGAGAAGAAGACAAGCATGATAATGTGTCACAACGAGCCCTCAATAAAGGCTCTGCAGCGCACGGGAGTCATCCGCGTGGACGACGAATGGCGCGTGCTGGAGATGCAGGAGAAGCCCGAGGTGCCCTGCTCGCATTGGGCGGTGCCTCCTTTCTATATCTACAAGTACACCGACATGCCCCTCATACGCACTTGCCTCGAACACGGATGCGGAACGGATGCTCCGGGCAACCTGGCGCACTTCGTAGCCGACAACAGCGTGCTGCACGCCTGGCAGATGCCCGCAGCGCGCTTCGACATAGGCTCGCTCGACAGCTATCAGGAGGCACAGCGCATCTTCGGCTGAAAAAGCAGCCACATATCTTGAGAAATAGTCGGCAGGCCTTCCGCTTGCCGATTTTTTCCTTCTCCAAAAATAATTATTCCTTCTTGGGAGAACCATTATTCCTTCTTGGGAGAACTTCTCCCAAAGGCTCGATAATTTGTGGAAAAGAAGGAATAGCTCGTTTTTCTTTCTTCATAGCGCCTTTTCCCTTCTTCAAAAAAACTTTTCTGCTGAGCAAAAAACTTTTTGTCCAACAGAGCCTCAAGAGGAGAGCACCGAAGAAAACGGTTTGCTTGGCGAATGCTGCGGAAAAGCCTATTTGAGCCAGGCGGGCCGAACGTTTGGCGGAGGGCCGGGGGCAATGGGAGCACCGCCCGGAGTGTTGTTGAACGAGCGACGCATCTGCTGATTGATGATGAGTGACTTGAGGATGCCACCGAAGTCGATGCCCAACTTCTGTCCCTGAAGGTTATAGTAAGGCATAAGGATAGGCACCGACTCCACACGTCCCGTGTAGGGGTTGAACTCCCTGCGCGCACCCATATCCACACCCCATCGGTGATTGTCGGTGTGGAGAGTCATATAGCCCCCATACTGCCAATTGGAGGGCGTGCGCTCGCTGCTCATGAAGGAGGGCGACTGATAGAGTCCGAAGGCACTCAGGCTGACATTGTTGGTTAGCTGATAGCTGAGCAAGGCAGACGACGTTGCGGTGTTGACGGTGGTGTAAGGAGCCACGAAGTGATGTACGGCAGCAGAGCTCGTCAGCGTCAGCCTGTCGCTGAAACGATGGGTGGCGCTCAAGCCCGCCGTAGCATTGCTTCCCACGAGGGGATAGACATCCGTTCGGTTGAAGCCCATGAGGGAACCCTCGTCCCAGCGAAGGAAATACTGACGGGGAGCGGGTGCCGACTGACGTATGCTCTCATTGATAAGGCGCGAGGAGAGAGCACCCTCGTCAGAGGGAGGCAGCAAGCTAGGCAACTTGGGAGAGAATGTAGGCAGCATCCAGGCTGGAGCTGTCTGCGGAGTATGAAGCTCGGGAAAATGAAGAGTCGGCAGCGTGTCGCCAAAGACAACCTCCTGCGCTCTGCTGTGCAAAGATACAAGCAGACAAAGCCCTACAGCCAGCGCCAGGCATCGGTAGGGAGCCGAAGGAAGAAGTGATGTGCTACGGAGATTCATACCGAGGGCAAATGTAAAGGAAAAGTTGAGGAGAAGAGAGCCTAAGGGCGTTTTTTTATAAAAAATAACACCTTTTTTACACAAAATAACACGTTTCTTTAAGTTAGAACGAATGCGGGAATGTACCTTTGTCGCCGGAAACAGGAAATGTCTTGCTAAAGGAGAAAAGCTACCAGCATCGCAACTCCCTGTTCCATCCCCGAAAATGAAAGACGTGATTATCAAAGTTATCCGCAAAGCCTGCTACGCCGATTTATCGGCGCTGTATGAGAACCCCATAGAACATACGTGCGACGTCGCTGAGAGGGAAGAATTCCTGTCGGTGGAAGGACAGCAACCCGAAGGGCTCTGCGACAGCGCGTGGGAGACTCTACGTCCTTTTATAAAGACATTGGCAGAAGGAGGAGGGAACTTCTTCGACGGATGGATGAAGAATCCTCATTCGGCATTGTTAAGCTGCAACGACGGCTTCAGGCCTGTAAGCTTCCTTATCGAGACAGTAGAAGACGGAGTGAGGAGAGAAAGAACCAAATAATAAGATAGCAAAGGAAGGTGCTGACAGATAATAGATATCCACAAAAAAACAGTTTGAAGAAAAAAAACTGCATTCCTTTGCAACAAATCAGCGATAGTAAACGTCTAAGATGTGAAGATTGAAAGAAATCCTTTATAGAAAAATGTCAAAAAAGAAATTATCAGTTCGCTACAGGGCTTTTAGGATTTGGCAGAAGCTTGGCTTCATGCCTTGGTCGAAGCCCAAGGCAAAATCTCAGAAAGGGGATTTCTATAAAGGAGCCTTCGACAGCATCCCGTTTCTCAACAATGACGCCAAACGGACCTTCGTACACCTTCTGCTGCGCCCAGGATACATGATGCGTGACTATATCAAGGGACAGCACGAACGATATCTGGCGCCCTTGACGTCGTTGATTATCTTCTATGCCTTTTTTGCACTTATCTCATCTATAGTCAATCCAGACTATTCGTCTTTTCGTTCTGCCGACACGTCAACCGCGGTAATTTCCAAGAGTCCCGTTAAGGTGGAAAGTCGCAGTTTGGACGAGTTCAACGACTCTCTGGATATGACATATAAGTATCAGATAGCAATAAATAATATCCAGAGAGTGACAGACGCCTTCAGTCTTCTGAGCCTCGATAAACATCCCGAAAAGATTGACAGCCCTGTGAAGGCTTCGCTCGCAACGTTGGAGAATGCCTTGCGAAGTCAAGGTATCTACTTATTCCTTGGGCAGTTCCTACTACTCTGGGTTGCTATGTGCTTTGCCTTGAAGAAGAAAGGCATGAGCGCGTCGGCATGTGCTGCTACAGCAGCCTATGTCCTTTGCCAATTCTGTTTCTTCATGTTCTTCTCTCTGTTCCTTGCTACTAAGGAAAAAGGAGAGATTGGCGTTGGCCTGATGGCGATCCTCCTCACCATAGACTACAATCAGATGTTCGGCATCGGGTGGAAGAAAGGTTTCGGGCTTACCGTTAAGACGGGACTGTTCTACCTTCTCTCCTTCCTCCTGCTCATAAGCTTGCTGTTAGGCATCGCCTGCGTTTATGTCTTTGCAAATTCGGGAATGAGTTAGAAACCTGTTAAAACTTTTAATCAACGATAAATCAATTCTTGCACTATGCAGATAGAACTACATAATGTCCACAAAACCTATGAGGGAGCCCAGCCCCTTCACGTGCTGAAAGGCGTGAACCTGAGCATCGAAAAGGGTGAGTTCGTCTCCATCATGGGAGCCTCGGGCTCCGGGAAATCAACATTGCTGAACATCCTCGGCATCCTCGACAACTACGACGAGGGCGAATATTTCGTTGACGGTCAGCTCATCAAGAACCTGAGCGAGCGCTCTGCAGCACGCTACAGAAACAAGATGTTAGGCTTCGTCTTCCAGTCGTTCAACCTTATCTCGTTCAAGACTGCCGTCGAGAACGTAGAGCTCCCCCTCTTCTATCAAGGAGTGGGACGCAAGCGCAGACACGATATGGCTATGGAGTACCTCGAGCGTCTGGGACTGAAGGAATGGGCAGGACACTATCCCAACGAGATGTCGGGCGGGCAGAAGCAGCGCGTAGCCATTGCCCGCGCACTCATCACCCATCCGCAGATAATCCTTGCCGACGAGCCCACAGGCGCCCTCGACTCGAAGACGTCGGTGGAAGTGATGGAGCTGCTGGGGCAGCTGAACCGCGAGGAGAAAGTTACCATCATCGTGGTAACGCACGAGAGCGGCGTAGCCAACTGCACTAACCGAATCATCCACATCAAAGACGGAGTGATAGGCAACATTGAGGAAAACTCGCGCCACAATGCCTCCGCCTTCGGCACAACAACGGTGATGAAATGACAAGCGACTCTCCTATTTATACTATATACGTTCAACAGGCAACAGCCAATAACCAATAAACCCGAAAAGATATGCACGACTTGTTTACAGAAGTGTGGGAAAGTGTGCGCCGCAACAGGCTGCGCACGATACTCACGGGGTTTGCCGTTGCGTGGGGAATATTCATGATAATAGTCCTTCTGGGCGCAGGCAACGGACTGATGGGAGCCTTCAATCAAGGAGGAAGAGATTTTGCCTCCAACACCATGATGATGGGCGGAGGATGGACGACAAAGCCGTACGACGGGCTGAAGGAAGGACGACGCGTGCGTCTCGATATGAGCGATATGGAGAGACTTGACAAGGAGCCTTTCGCACAGTACGTTGACGATGTGACTACCACTCACACGCAGGGCGGATTCACGATGACCTACGGCAGGCGTTACTACACCAACGTTTCGCTTTGCGGCACCTTCCCCTCGTATTCCGACATGAACAAGATACAGATTGTCGCAGGGCGCTTCATCAACGAAAAAGACATCAACGAGCGGCGCAAGGTGATAGTACTCTCGAACCTGATGGCGCAGAACTTCCTAAACGGAGGCAACAACTTCCGCGACTTGCTCGGCAAAAGAGTGAAAGTAGGGAATTTCTCATTCCAAGTAATTGGCATACGCAAAGGCGATGAGAGCAGCGACGACAGAGACCTATACGTGCCCTACTCTACCATCAAGACCATTTTCGCGCTTGACAACCGCATTGACCAGATGACATTCACCTTCCACGGGCTGAACACCGAGGAGGAGAACGAGGCGTTTGAGAAAGAGCTGAAGGCAAGCGTCAATACCGCGCACCGAGCCGCCCCCGACGACGAGAGCGCCACATGGATATGGAACCGCTTCACGCAGAATCTGCAGATGGAGAAAGGGAGCCGCATTCTGCATACGGCACTCTGGATAATAGGGCTCTTCACGCTGCTGGGAGGCATCGTGGGCGTATCGAACATCATGCTCATCACGGTAAAGGAACGTACCCATGAGTTCGGCATACGCAAGGCAATAGGTGCGAGCCCCTGGAACATCATGAAACTGATAGTGGCAGAGAGCGTGACAATAACAGCGTTTTTCGGATATATAGGAATGGCGCTGGGCATGCTTGCCTGCACGCTTATGGACAAGACGCTGGGGCAGTCGGAAATGGAGGTCTTCGACCAAAGCATACGCCTGCTTGTAAACCCCACCGTGGGAATGGATGTGGCATTAGAAGCTACACTTGTATTGATAATTGCCGGCACGCTAGCAGGATTGGCCCCTGCACGCAAGGCTGCACGGGTAAGGCCGATAGAGGCATTAAGGGACGAGTAGCATGAGACTGGATATAGATACATATAAGGAGATTGCCGACTCGCTGTTGCGTAACAAGCGACGCAGCTTGCTGACAGGGTTCGGAGTGTTCTGGGGACTATTCATGCTCCTCTTCCTCATCGGAGGCGGAGCGGGACTGAAGGACTTGCTCTCGAAAACTTTCTCGGGATTTGCCACAAACTCAATGATTGTGGTTGAGGGACAAACGACAAAGCCCTACAAGGGACTGAAGGAAGGGCGTTGGTGGGACATCGACTACCGCGACGTAGAACGTCTGAAGATGATGGTTCCCGAGCTCGACGTTGTTTGCCCGATGATAAGCACCTGGGGTTCGTCGGTAGTGTATGGTGCACAGACATCAAGCGCCGGCATCAAGGGCGTGGAAGCCAGCTATAAGGAGGTAGAAACCGTGAACTTGAAGTATGGGCGCTACATCAACGAAGTGGACGTGGCTCAGGAACGCAAGGTGTGCGTGATAGGCAAGCGAATCTATAACGAACTGTTCCCCGAGGGCGGAGACCCTTGCGGAAAATATATTGAGGTGGGTGCTGTGCAGCTGAGGATAGTAGGCGTGGACTTCAACTCCGGCATGATGAGCATCAACGGGCAGGCTTCGCAGTCGCTCGTAATGCCCATTACCTTAGCTGCCAAACTGTACCATAGAGGTTCGAAGGTAGACCTTCTGTGCCTGACAGGCAAGAAGGGCGTGAAGATGAGCAGTCTTGAGCCCAGGCTGAGAAGCGTAATGGGCAGGCAGCACCTTTTCGACCCGACGGACAAGCCTGCCATGATGGTGCTGAACACCGAACAAATCTTCTCTATCGTCGACAACCTCTTCCGCGGGCTCAACTTCCTCATCTGGCTCGTCGGGCTTGGCACGCTGCTTGCGGGAGCCATCGGCGTAAGCAACATCATGATGGTGACAGTGAAGGAGCGCACGGTTGAGATAGGCATACGGCGAGCCATAGGCGCGTTGCCCCAGGAGATCCTGATGCAGATAATCCTCGAGAGTGTGTCGCTCACCATCATTGCGGGAAGCTTTGGAATAGTGTTTGCCACATTCATGCTGCGCGCCCTGGAGCTGATAGCGAAGTCGACGTTCCAGATAGGATTCTGGACAGCTGTTGCCGCCATGCTGCTGCTTGCCGTGCTGGGAGTGGTTGCAGGACTGGCTCCTGCCCTCCGGGCAATGCACGTCAAGCCTGTGGATGCAATGCGCGACGAATGATAAAGACAGATTGAGATATGAAGAAAGAATCTTGCGATATGAAGAAAGAATCTCGCGATATGAAGAAAGAATCTCGCGATATGTAGAAAGAATACGGAGAGGAACTCTGAGCAAAAGAAAAAATAAAGAAACAATATAACAGATTAAAGAAAGATGAAGCGTTTTTTCAAGTACATCGTATTCGTCCTTATAGCGGCAGTGATTATTGGCACTTTTGCCATGCTCTACAAGAACTCACGCCCTAAGGTCGACAAGTATCAGGAATTGACGGCTGTCCGAACTGACATTGCCAAGACAACCGTTATCACAGGGAAAATCACACCCCGCAACGAGGTGAACGTGAAACCCCAGATCAACGGCATCATCGCCGAGCTGATGAAAGAGGCTGGGCAGCATGTGCAGAAAGACGAGGTGATAGCACGCCTCACGGTGATTCCCGACATGACGTCGCTGAGCTCTGCACAAAGCCGAGTACGTCTCTCTGAGATCAACCTCAAGCAGGCTCAGGTAAACTACGACAGGGAGAAGGCTCTCTTCGACAAGAACCTTGTGAGCGCCGAGGAGATGGATCAGGTAAAGCAGGCCCTCGCTCAAGCTAAGGAAGAGAAATCGGCAGCACAGGATGCCCTTGAGGTCATCCGCGACGGTGTGTCGAAATCCAACAAGGCTTCGACCAGTACCCTCGTGCGCTCCACTATAACTGGACTCATTCTCGACGTCCCTGTGAAGGTGGGCAACTCTGTCATCCAGGCAAACACGATGAACGACGGTACGACAGTTGCTACCGTTGCCGATATGAATGACCTTATCTTCGACGGTAACATCGATGAAACGGAGGTGGGCACTCTGGTTGAGGGTATGCCTCTTACTATCACTATCGGAGCCCTCAGCGACTTGCGTTTCGACGCCACGCTCGAATACATCTCGCCGAAAGCTGTGGAGAACAACGGTGCCAATCAGTTTGAGGTAAAGGCTGCCGTGAATGTCTCGTCGGACAAGACGATACGTTCGGGTTACAGCGCCAATGCCGAGATTACCCTCGAAAGTGTAAAGGGCGTAATCGGAATTCCCGAGAGTGCTCTCGACTTCAACGACGAGAAGACGTTTGTCTATGTAAAGACAGCAGATGGCACATACGAGAAGCGCGAGATAGAAACAGGACTCAGCGACGGGCTTAACATTGAAGTGAAGAGCGGTTTGGCTGAAGGGGATATCGTGCGCGGGCCGAAGATTATACCCGATGACGACAATAACAAAGTGGCATCCTAAAACACACATAGAGCAATGAAGACTAAGAACACAAAAAGAGTCGTTCTCATAGTGGGAGCTATCATTTTAGCAATCTTCCCTTGCTTTGCCGACAATGCTGCAGATTCGCAACTGACAGCTGACACAGACCATGCTTGGACTCTCTCTGACTGTATAAACCACGCTATAGAAAACAACATCACTATCAAACAGACAGCCATCAACGTGGAACAGCGCCAAAACGAACTGAGTTCAGCAAAGGCACGAATGCTACCGGGAGTAAGCGCAGGAGCCTCCCAGAGCTACTCTTTCGGGCGAGGACTGACATCCGACAACACGTATGCCCAAACGAATACAACTAACACCTCGCTTTATGTTGGTGCTGACTTTACTCTCTTCCAAGGCTTTGCTATCAAAAACAACATTGAATTGAGCAAGCTAAACCTTGAGGCTGCTACTGAGGACCTAGAGAAAGCGAAGAACGATATAAGGGTTGCCGTAGCACAAGCATACGTGCAGACACTCTATAATATGGAAATAGCAGAAGTTGCACGAAGCCAAGTGGAAGTAGACTCACTGCAGGTAGAGAGGCTAAAGGCACTCTGTGCCAGCGGAAAGGCAATTTCGGCAGACGTGAGCGTGCAGGAAGCCACGCTTGCGCAGAGCCGTCTCACCGAAACACAAGCTCTTAACAATCTACATCTTGCCATCCTCGACCTTACACAGCTATTAGAGATTCCTTCACCCGAACATTTTGCTGTAGTACGCCCTAAAGTGGATGATATTGACAATGTAATGACAATCACGCCTGACGAAATCTATGCTGAAGCTATGCAGACAAAGCCTGAAGTGCGTGGAGAACGCATCAGACTAGAAGCTGCAGACAGAAGCATTGACATCGCAAAATCTGGATGGTACCCGTCCTTGTCGCTGAGCACAGGATTCGGTTCTAACTATTATACTATGTCGAGCATGCCATCTCCGAGTTTTAGCACGCAGATAAAAAACAACTTCAGTCCCAGCCTCGGACTTTCGATGAGTATCCCTATCTTCGACCGACTCACTACGAGGAACAACGTGCGTTCTGCACGCATGACATATCGTATGCAAGAGCTGCAACTTGAGAATGTGAGCAAAAATCTCTATAAGGAGATACAGCAGGCATACTATAATGCCGTAGCTGCCGAGAGCAAGTACAGAGGCAGCATGACGGCGGAGAAGAGCGCAAAGGAGGCTTTTGAGGTAGTGAGCGCCAAATACGAGAACAGCAAGGCAAACGCCACAGAGTTTAACGAGGCAAAGAATAGGTTTATGTCGGCATCGTCAGAGATGGTGCAGGCACGATATCAGTATCTCTATCAGTCTCGGCTTCTCGACTTCTATCGTGGCAAGGAGCTGGCGTTCTAAACCTCCCTCTCCTTTATTCCAGCAACAAAAAGAAAGGTACGGCACATTTGCCGTACCTTTCGTGTATCATAACGAAAAGAGGAACAAAGGGGATTTTTATTTGTCCTTTTTCTTGCCCCAGAGGCGTGTCATATCTTCCAATGTCTTGCCCTTCGTCTCAGGCACTAGTCGCCAAACAAAGATGGCTGCTATCACACAGATGATACCATAGAGCGTATATACAAACATATGTCCAAACTTGTCGCCCATGTTCCCAAACTCCATATTATAGAGCGGCACAAACGTGGAACTGACGATAAAGTTGAAAATCCACTGGAAGGCGACAGCTACTGCCACAGCTGCTCCGCGGATAGTATTGGGGAAGATTTCGCTGATAAGTACCCAGCAGATAGGTCCCCAAGAGAACATGAAGCATGCGCTGTAGAAAATAATGCTAATAACGCAGACAATGGGAGGCAGCACCACAATGTTGCAGAGAGCTACTCCAAAAGCCCCTATCGCCATACCGATACTCCCCCAGATGAGAAGAGGTTTGCGCCCTATCTTCTCCACCGTGAAGATAGCGACAAGAGTGAAGAGGATATTTACCACACCCATGATTACAGTCTGCACCATTGGGCTTTCCATACCCATAGAAGCGAAGATACGCGGTGCGAAATAGAGCACAGCATTGATGCCCACAGCCTGTTGGAACACGCTCAACATAATGCCAATGAAAACTACAAGGAACCCGTAGCTGAATAGGCGCTCAGTCTTCTGAGTTGTTGTAGCCTTGATGTCGGCAAGAATCTCTCGTGCGCGTTCAACGCCGTTGATGCGACTCAAGACGTAAAGAGCTTTTTCATCACGTCCTGTCATAGCCAAATGACGCGGTGTTTCCGGAACGAGCAAGATTAGCAGAGTGAAGAGTCCGGCAGGAACACATTCGCTGACAAACATCACGCGCCAACCTTCGGCAGCATACCACGAGGGATCAACGTTGTTCAGCAGAGTGCTCAGCGGATTGAGGTGACTGCGCATGATGAGGAAGTTGACAAAATAGACAACCAACTGTCCGAAAATGATGGCAAACTGGTTCCACGACACAAGGGTTCCGCGCAGACGACTTGGAGCAACCTCTGCGATATACATGGGGCAGATAGCCGATGCCATACCGACGCCGATACCTCCCAATACGCGGTAAAGATTGAAGGCAACAAGCAGGCCCTTGCTGGCATCTCCCTTCTGGAAGAAGAAAAACTCTGGATAGTAGCTACCGGCTGCTGAAAGGAAGAAGCAGACACCTGCGATGAACAGGGCACGCTTACGTCCCAATCGCGTAGCCATAAATCCGGATATAGCGCTACCGATGATACAGCCTATGAGCGCACTCGACGAAGTGATGCCATGCAGCGCATCGGTGTACTGGAAGTCAGAGGCTTGATTGAAGAACATCTGCAGGCCTCCCTCAGCTCCGCTGATGACAGCAGTGTCATAGCCAAAGAGCAAGCCTCCGATAACGGCAACCAGCACTATAGAAAAAAGGTATAGCTTGCTGCCGTTTTGTGTGGGGGTATAGGTTTTCATGTCAAGATTTTTAAACGATTGTTCTCCCTGCACGAGTCAGGAAGAACAATCAAGTTTGACTAATGGTTTTTTACTTTATGCCCAATTTCTTACGAATATCCTTAGGCACAGCATCCTTATGCACGAGGATGTTGATAGTCTTATAAGCTACAAAAGGATAGCTCACATACCAGCAGCCTCCGTGAGGACCATAGGTGCCCCATGAGTTTTTCATCATAAAGTACTCTTTGCCGTCCTTATCCTTAGCGATACCGTAAATCACCATACCATGATCGTCGGTTGTCTCCCAGTTATCGTAGCCGAGCTGACGCATTTCCTGAGTGATTTCCTTCTCCCCTGTGGCAGGTTTTGCTTCGGTAGCACCCTTGCCGTTGTCACCAGTCCAACGAGCGGCGTCGCTGCCTTCCTTGCTCTCTACGGGTTTGTCGTCGGGCACAGTTACCACACCTTTAGTACGGTCGAATCCCTTCTCGCTCACGTCAGCGCCCCAAGCAAACGTGTAACCATTGCGTACTGCATAGTCCATTGTCTGCATCAGCTCATCGAGAGGAAGGTTATAAGAGCGTCCCCAGCGCCAGTTGTCCTGCACTTCGATTACGAACTGCTCGTAGAAGGGGTGATGGGTAAAGGATGTCAGGCTCACATAGTCGTCAAGATTAAGACCGAGCGAAGCGGCAAAGGTCTGTGGAGTGTAGGTTTTGCCTTTATATTCGAACTTCTCGGGAATCTCTCCGAAGTAGTGCTCGTAGATAGAACTGAGGTCTTTCTTCCACACGGGGTTCACATTCTTGAAGTTCCCCTTAGCAATAGTGGAAACGACAGCTCCTGTCACCTTCTGCAGCTGAGTGAAGTTGAAGAGTGAATCGCCATAAAGCGTGCCGGGGGCAGGCATTGCGTCCTGAGGCACAATACCATAGTGTTTCAGGCAATATACGGCATCGTAGAAAGAACCACCCTCGCTGAAGCTCACATCACCGTGAGTACGTACGGCAGCATCAGCGCGATCCAGATAAGTAAGGTAGCAGAGATACGATTCGTTGAGGTCGTACTCTCCCTTGCCCATACGGAGAAGTTCGCTCTCAAAGAATCCGAGGGAAGAATAAGCCCAGCATGTTCCGCTACGATGCTGATCCTTAACGGAAGTAATGGCGTTTTCTACTACTGGAGTAAAATCGGAACTCTCTTCTTTCTTTTCGTCCTGTGCAGAGCACACTACAGGAATCATAATGGCCGAAAGAGCCAATGCAAAAATTTTTTTCATGTTTTCTATAAGCAATTAATTGTGGTGTTCTATGTTTAATGAGCCGTAACGGCAAAATTTTTGCAAATATAGTCTTTTTCTTTTTTATTCTTTGTCTTTCGGTACATTTTTTCTACTTTTGCAAAAAATAATAAGGAAAAAGACATGAAAGTATTAGTTACCGGTTCAGCCGGATTCATTGGTTCCAAGTTAGCTTATCGTCTTGCAGAGCGTGGGGACGAGGTTGTGGGGCTCGACAACATCAACGACTATTATGACGTGCGCCTCAAGATAGGGCGTCTGGCAGAATGTGGCATCACGCGCCCTGCCGACTATTTCTACGATGACGAGATGGTACAGAGCACGCTTTTCCCCTCTTACCGATTCACTCGCACCGACCTCACCCATCGCGAGGCTCTCGAGAAGCTGTTTGCCGAGGAGAACTTCGACGTTGTCGTGAACTTAGCGGCTCAAGCTGGGGTGCGTTACTCTATTACCAATCCTTATGCCTATCTCGACAGCAATCTGGTAGGGTTTATGAATATCCTTGAGTGCTGCCGACACAATCAGGTGAAATACCTTGTCTATGCTTCTTCCTCTTCGGTATATGGGCTTAACAGCAAAGTTCCCTTCAGCGAAGACGATATGGTGGATTCCCCCGTCAGCCTCTATGCTGCCAGCAAGAAGGCCAACGAGCTGATGGCTCACGCATATAGCAAGCTCTACTCCTTGCCTACCACAGGATTGCGCTTCTTTACCGTGTATGGTCCTTGGGGACGTCCCGATATGGCCCCAATGCTCTTTGCCAAAGCCATTTCCAATGGGGAGCCTATCAAAGTGTTCAATCACGGCGATTTGAGCCGCGACTTTACTTTCGTCGACGACATCATCAAGGGCACGATGCAAGTTATCGACAACCCTCCCGTAGCAGAACTCTGCCCCAACGAAGTTCCTTGGCGCGTATATAACATAGGTTGTTCTCAGCCCGTCAAGCTGATGGATTTCATCAGCGAGATAGAAAACGCCCTCGGCGTAGAAGCTAAGAAAGAATTTCTGCCGATGCAGCAAGGAGATGTCTATCAGACGTATGCCGATACCACAAAGCTTGAAAAAGAGATGGGCTATCGTCCCACGACTTCACTCCACGAGGGTATCGCACAGTTTATCGCTTGGTACAAGTCTGACAAGAATCCCTTGCGATAAGCGAATGTAGGGAATCCGCATGTGCGGATTCCCTACATTCGCTTTCTGTTATCGTCTTTCTCGGAAGATAAGCTGGGAAAGTAAGGCTTCATCTACGAAGTAGCCCCTCCCATTAGAAAGGAAAAGAGCATTCAAGGCTCTTTTCCTTATGTTGTTATGTCCGAAGCCACGTTTGAGGCCTAAGGAAAAAACCGCTTAGTTGACTACAAACCCCTGTTCTTTCTCCAAAAAGTCAAAACGACAAAGAAAAAATCATTAATATGCCATGAAAATATATTTCCACGCCGTGAAGAAATTTTTAGATAAATAACTTCGTGACTTTTTTTTGTTAATCTGGACTTTTTATTAAATAGTTTCCTCAATCAAAGTCTTTAATAATAACCCAGATAATTAAGCCTGCTATTAAAGCAAGCAGGATGACATTAGACCAGTTGATATACCGCTCCTTCTTTCCATTATCGTGTTTGAAATAATGTCCTAAAAACTTACTATGTCGTGAGTTTATGTTCAACACTATTTCTTCATCTTCTGAAAAGTACTTGTTCTTTACCGCTATTATCAGTTGTTGGGCTTGCGCAATCAACCTGTCGCACTCAACTATTTCATCTTCCAACTCCACAGTATCTTCAAATTCAGCAGGATATTGATGCTCTCGTTCTTCCTCATCGTCAATCGCTTCATAAGAAAGGTTTGATTTCAGCCTATATACATCTGCTTGTATTTCGGAAAGTTTTTCTTTCAAGTCTGACAGGTCGAATGAAGGGTCAGATTTAAAATCTTTCTGCATTAGTGCAGAAAGGAATCCAATACCATTTTTAACGGCAGCCGATTCGTTCTCAAACATAACGCTTATTCAAATATTCTGTTCCATTCTTTTGCAAGGACATTCAAATCACCCCATCCATGATTGGCATTAACGCCACTTGTTTCCGGCATTCGTAATACACGTATTTGATTGTTCGGGAATACTTTCTTCACTTTCTTTCTGATTTTTTTTCCAAACTTCTTATACTTCCCAAATCCGTTGATTGCGATTGTATTTATTGTTGGATGATTTGACAGGAAACCACAAATATCAACCGGCCTAGCATCGCTAATCTTGTTGTCACAGCTCCCTATACGAATAGCGGATTCGTAATAATCCCACAATGCAATATGATACTTTGCCAATAACTGCTTCTTTTCATTGTAATTGGTCGGTGTCGGTTCATTTTTCAGTAGGCACAATACTTTCCATATCCTGTTTGAATTGGAATAGTAATATTCATTTTCTCTAAGCGATTCTTGGCCTGGTAATGTGCCGAGTATCACGATTCTGGGATTATCGCACAATAGGGGCTCAAATCCGTATGTCCGTTTTTCATCCATTGAATTTATAGTAATTTATAATAAACTTCATATGTCCACGCTCGTGCAATTTCACGAAAGGGTAAAAAATGTCACAAAAGTAAAGAAATATCGGAGAGGACAAGACGTTTTCCTTTCTCTTTTGGGAAAAACTCTCAGTTTTGATTTTTACGTCAACCCAAAAGCAATTTGTTATGTTAAAAAAGGATGCCTTTCTAAAAAGCCCGTCTCAGCCCGCTTTCGCGAGGATGAAATATGAAGAAAGAAGCTCGCAGTATGAAGGAAGAAAAATTATTTTTCCCTTCTACATCTCACGAGATTCCTTCTTCATATCGCGCGCTTCCTTCTCCAAAATTTTTTTTCCTTTGAGAAAAAGAATTCTTTCGTTTGTCTTATATCACCAAGTCACAAAAATCACTTTGGCACAACAAACTGACAGAACGGATTCCTCCGTCAGGGGCGAAGAATGAACTTGCTTCCGTTTCGGATATAGAGAGTGCCAGGCAGAGGATGGCTGACACGACGTCCGAAGAGGTCGTAGACAGCATCGTCGGGCTCTTTTTCGTCTGATATTCGCAAGACAGAAGTAGCTCCGTCCGCATCATAGAGCATAAGCTCTGCAAGGCCGAAGTCAGAATAGAGATTAGCGTCGTTTCCGGGGTGTGAACGGTAGTTGACATCTTCTATTGTGAGACGCACGTAGAGGGCATTCTCTCCAAGATCAACTACCGGGCTTCGGTAAGCAGAAGCCTTATCGGCAATGTAGCCTCCGTCTTGAGGATAGGCATTGGGTATGTTGAAGAGGACTCCTACTTCATTCCACGTTTCTCCGTCGGGAGAGGTGCTTATTCCTATCTTGAAGGGGCGCATGGAGGGATTGGTAGGACTGTATGCCTCAGTTACGAGATAGACGTAGCGTGTGTTGCCGTTGAGAGCGACTTGGAGGTATGGGCGCTTGCCGGAAAAGATTTCATCTACTTCGGCAGCGACAGCATTCGAGCGATACTTGGTGCTTGCTTTCCCGTCGATGAGCTTGGCAAGGTCTGACAGACGTCCTCCCAGCAGATTGGTGCTGATTTGAGCAGCATCGGTGATAAGAGGATACTGGGCAGTGAAGGGATACTGGGCAGTGAGTTCCTCTTGCTGCTGCATGAGTTGCTGCGAGTGATTTACGGCAGCAAGACGATTGTCGTCAACGGGAGTAAATCGCCACGAAGCGGGTGTTGCCGGCTCATTGGTAGGAGCAATACCAACTACACGCCCTCCTGTGCCCATTCCGGAATCAAAGAAATCGGGATAATAGTCGAGTCCGTTCTCTTCAGAGCGAATGGCATACTCCCCATCGGCAAGGGTATAGATGAGCTGAACTTTGTCGCCCTCTGGAGTGAGGAAAGCATAACTTTCATCAGCAAGATGCAGACTTGTGCCCGTTGCGTAATTGCGGATAAGGTAGCGACAAGCCTTGTTGACTGTTTCGAGGTAGCGCACTTCCCACACAAAGGCAGGATTCGAGTAATCTACGTTGTTCCAAGCGACAAGGGTGTCTCCGAATGCATAGAGAGCCTTAGTGAAGGGAATATCGAAGGCATTCTCGATGTAATAAAGTCCGTCTTCGATGTCACGCCTTACAAGTATAGCATCGTAAGCCGCACGTAACTGCTCCTCAAGAGCTGCATACTCCTCTTCAGAAAGGGAACGATTGGCAAGAGCGCTCTGCGCTTGAAGGAGAACAGCAAGGTAGGCATCTGCCGTAGTCCTGTCAAACGTACTGCTATAATAGTTGTTGCCGTCGGAATTGAAAGCAGCAACGCAAGCGGATAACGAGAGGTAGGCAGGTGAACTGTAGCTTGCAAATACATGAGTGGCATCGGTAAGACGCTGGATGTCGTAGTCGCCTGCAAGTCCTGCCCGGAAGCGAGCGGTAACATCATCGTAAAGGCTCTTGAAATCGTTGACAATAGCAGCATCGACAATATGAGTGGACTTTACTCCATAAAGGGCAATGCTGTCAAGATGGAAGCGATGATGACCCTCAACAAGGTTTTCTGTTCCGTCAACATCGTAGTTGATATTGTTAACCTCAATTCGTAAGTAACGATAAAGCTCTGGGATGCTGACTATACCAGTACTCCAATCGGAAGTGGAGACAGCCTCATCTTCGGAATATGCTCTTTGAAGGTCATAGGGTAGCGCATTGGGTAATGCGTCGTAGACAGCAAGAGAGGTCCATGTGGCAGCATCGTTGCTGGCATAGAGTGTTACCTTCGACGGGCGGCCCAGCATTCTTTGACTATAAGTGTGAAGGATGAAGTCCTTCGAAGGAGTGCTGCCGAAGTCAACAAGCACATAGGAATCTGCATCGTCTGACGTAATGGTGTTGGCAACGATAGCGAGGGGCTTGTCCTCAACGTAGCATCTGTTAAAAATATCGGATGCCTCTGCGAGAGAATGCTTGACGCGCGCTGTGTTAAGGTCAGCAGAATTGGCACGAACAAGGCTAACAGTCTTTGCTATACTAATAGAATTGGTGGTACCAGCATACTGGGAAGCGAGCAAGGCGAATCCACTTTCACAAATGTTGGTGCCTGAGATTACATAGCTATCGTCAGGCCTGCCGAGAGGAGCAACTGTGAAATCTTCGTTTACGATTACCCTGAAGCCAGAAGCGAGGTTACGGTAGCAATGATTCTGACTCACATCATCTTTCTCCCTTATCCACAACTGAGTGGGATCTGTAGCGTCAAAATCGTGCCAAACAAGACTATCGGTACCACTAACGGCTGGATGAGATTGGAGTGTCTTCTCACAAAGAGTGGCAGCGTCAGAAGGACGATTGATAACGAGGTAGTAGGCTTCGAAGGGTTCATCAGCTACTGGCTTTAGACTCTCGAAGGGAATACCCTCAAGTTTGAACTCCTTGAAGCTGAGGCAAGACTGTTCCCTCATATTGACAATTACCCCCAACGACACCTCTGCTGCCTGGGGCAGAGTGAAGCTGACGGAGCACTCGTTGAGCATATTCCATGCTATCGCACCCGATTCACAATCTTCCTCGCCCAGAAGGGTTGAGCCGTAGTTGACAAGGATTCGACTGGTCTGTGTAGAAGTACCGTCGCTGAGGGTGCAGGAGAAAGTATATTGCCCTGCAGGCAGCGTAACAGTCTGCCATAAATGATAGTCGAGGAGTTCATCAGCGAAGTTGCTCCAGATGGTTTCTATTGTGATATCGTTTCCATGTGAGGTATCCACATGTGCACCAGTGATGATGTTGCCGTTAACAATAGCGTTGGCTTCCTTCCATCCGCTGCGCTGAGTACCCATTTCTAGCCTGCGGAAACGGCTGCTGTTTGTGGGATTGACTGTACCGCTTGCTGTGTAATAAGGACGCTGGTAATTGGTAAGGTACTGTGCTGTAATGTCTCCGGCAGGCTCACGCCCAAGGTCAAGAGTGAATACCCCGAGCGAAGAATTCCAAGCGTCACCATCAGGACCGAAACCCTTGAGAATGCCGTGAAGTGCATGAGAAGAACGGTCAATAACATCTCCTGAACTTTGATTGAAATCATAATAAAGGAGAAGAGCATGCCTCATCTCGGCAGTGGGAATATCGATGATGGGAGCGTTACAGTAAAGGCGGAGGATTTCTTTCGTAAGAGCCGACTTCCAAACACGCATTTCATCAACGAGTCCATTAATGCCATTTGCAGAGGAACTGAAGTAGAGGACTCCCGGAGCGAGATCTGAGGAAGATGCAAGTGCCTGAGAAGGAGTGTTGAAAAGGATACCATCGCGATAGAAGCTGACGCTACCTTTGTCATATACGACAGCGTAGTGATGCCATTCCCCAGGGATAACGAAGGCTGACTCGGAAACAACCTTCTTGCCTAAAAGGGTAAAGGTAACACTACCATCATTGCCTGTTGCAATGCTGAGATTTCCACTGATGTGAGAGAGAATCTGCATGGGAGAAGCAGTAGAGGGACGCATCCACCAGTCGAAGGTAAGACCATCACCTTTAAGTTCGACAAGAGTGGAGGTAACGAAATGATCTCCATTTCCGCTGAAACGCAAGCCCGAGTGGGAATCGGCGTTGCTGACGACGAGAGCACTACCTTGTGTGAAGGAATCGGAGCCGAAAGAGTTGGATGTGGTAAGCGTGACGTCGTAATAACCTGGGGCTACGGGAACAATCGTAAGAGTACTATCGGTAAAGACGAACCCACGGTGATTGTTGGAAAGTTTCCACTCCCAGGAAGTAGGTTTGTAGCGACTCTTATCGGTGAGGGTAACGCTGTCGCCTAACAGGATATCGGTAGCAGAGAGGGCAAACAAAGCTTTAGGAGCTGCCTCGGTAACGGTAACCTCCTTCGAAATAGAGGAAGTCCCTTTCTGGTTGGTAGCCTTGAGGGTAACAAAGAAAGTACCAATGGTAGGATAGAGTGCTGAAGCATTGGTTGAGTGGACTATCTCAGTCTCTGCACCAGGCATGAACCATTCAAAAATGCAACCATCGCCTTGAGTATCGTTGATAAAACTGAAACGATCACCAGCAGGAAGTGAAGCGACAGCAACATGGAAGTCAGCAATGGGAGCAGATGCTTCGTTGACAGTAACAGGAACAGAAGCCTCGGCAACAGAGCCGTCAGCAGCGGTAGCCGTAAGAGAAACTGTATAAGTCCCTGGATTGCTGAATGTGAATGTAGCCATAGGGCTGCAGACATCAGGATTGTTCGTCCCTTCAGTATGCCAAAGCCACTTAACGGCATTGACAGGAGTGGATGCCTTAAAGGAAACTGGCTTGCCCGTAAAGGTTGTCGTCTCCTCAGCAATGATTGCTGCCGTGAAGGCAGGTTGCTCAGTAAAGAGTGCGTTGTTTGTAGAGAATTGCCAGCTACCGGAATTGTTGAGCGAGGCATGCTTCCCTCCCACGAGTTCCTTCATCTTCACTTCCCCATTGACGTGGATAGTATCCATGCGGAGATAGACAAGAAGGTCTTCTTGCGAAGCCGGGAAGGCAATCTCGCTTCTCATGTTGTTCTTAATCTCATTGGGAGTGCGTACGGTTTTCCAAATTCGGAATTCGTCAATAGCACCATTCCAGTAATTATCGCTGCCGTGTCCGAACTCCAGATTGCCGAATGCTGCAAGCCCTGAATAAGTAGGACACTCAATAGAACCCTTTCGAACTCCATTAACATAAGCTGTCATCACATTCTTGTTGATAGTGACGGCAACATGAGCCCATGTAGAAGCCTTGAAGGCTCCCGATAGTTGCATACGCTCCTCAGAGCCCGTATTCCATCCCACGACAAGTCGTCCGCTCGAGTCGGTATGGAAGAGGAACGTACCCCATCCCGGGCCTATCTGCTGGTTGTAGTTACGCACGTTGGTTGGCTTCATCCAAAACTCGATGGTAGCTTTGTTTAAGGCTTGGGTGACAGCATCGGGTACCGTCATTCCGCTGTTGGAGAAAGTGACGATGCGGTTGTTGCCTTCTGAGGGAACGTATTTGGCTATAGCGTTTGACTTGTCGGAAACGTGAGTATATTTTCCGTAACGATACACAGCAGCAACGGTGTAGGCAACGGGACCCACTTCCGAGAGCTGGTAGCTGAGTTTGTCGGCAGCAACGCTATCGATAAGTTCCCCTCCTTCATATATATAATAGCCTGCTAAAGGTAGCGTTGAAGGCTGTGGCTTGTTCCACGAAAGGATTCCGTCGGAAAGGCTGAGGTTCTGAGGGCGGTAAATCTGCTCTCCTGGGACAATGACAGAAACGACAGTCTGCTTGCCTCTATTTCTTATCGCAACAGGCTCTTCTATTCCGAAGGGTATCTCGATGCCGTTGTCGTCAATCTCGTAGTTGATGAGCGAGCATTCATATATGTTGCCCGTGCCGATAGCAGTACCCTTCGTTTGAATAACGAAGAAGTATTTCAGAGGTTTCGTACGGTCGACTGTAGCCGTCAAGTCGGTAAGGTCGTATCCAAACTCCATTGGCTCGTAGTGAATGCCGTCGACCCAACGTCCCAGCATGGGCACCTCGGGAGCAGGGTTTACGTTGGAGTGGTTTCCTGCATTCTTGAAGTGCTCAAAGGGGATAGTGGCATCAGGTTCGGTAGCGTCAAGGTTTTCAGAGATGCCTCCCATCAGAAGCAGTTCGCTTCTGCGCGAATAATCCATCTTGATGCGGATGGTTCGAAGGGGGCGATAGTCGCGTCTGACGATATGTGCGCCGGGAGTCCACGCCCACGTATCGGTTCCGACGGAATAGCAGAGCTTATAGGGGCAGTAGATGAATCCGTTGTTTTCCCATCCGTCGCCCCAAGAGTTTGCGATAATCCAGGCACCTATCTCATCTTTAGCCTTCTCTCCGCTGACGCCATTTCCGTCGAGGTCGAATTCTACTCTGTCGTCGTATCCGCAGATGGTAAGGGCATGATTATAAGTGTCGCCCCACGATTTCACATATTTCATTCCTGCTACTCCCGCAAGCCTGTTGGCTGGCGTGGAGGGAATAGCAGCCCACGTGCCGTAGGCAGCCACTCCGATGCCGGCAACGCCTCCTGCAGGCAGCGAAGTGTCGCCACAATGATCGTAGAGCCATTCTTTCAGTTCCTGTCTTCCTTCGGGAGTATCGGTAGGAGCGCTCATGCTGAAGCTTCCTGCCGAGCGGTTCCACATTGCCGAGTACCATTTATCATATCCTTGCATCCAGCCGAAATCGTCATCGTCGCACGTCTGGTTTCCGAAAAGTCTCGAATAGGTTCTTCCCCCGTAGGTTGTCACGTTGGGCACGCCGTTGGTACGAGCCATTACCTCCTTGTCGGAGTTGTGCCCCGTGAGGAGCCACGTGAAGTGGGTAGGCAGCTGGTTCTCAGGCAGCGAGGCATCGGTGTTGCGATAGCAGTTGAGCTCGTAGGTAAGCATATAGCCGATGTTTTGAGCCGAGCCGCACGAGCCTCCGTCTTGGTTGATGATGGGGGGGAAATACTTGGTTTCCGCGTTGTTGACATGATCGGGAAGTATGCGTGGCACTCTTCGCTGCCCTGCTGTGTGGGCTCTTCGGACAGCATAGGGAGGAGCCATATTGTATCCGTTGGGATTATAGTCACGATAGAGGGTTGTGTCCACCACTTGGGAGGAAACGGTTATCACGTTCCACGCGAGTGTCAAAAGGGCGAAGATAGGTAACAGGTTCTTTTTCATGATATGGTGTGATTGGCTTTTTGAACAATGGGATTTATGTATAAGGGAAAATTATTTTTTCTTTCTTCATACGGCGAGATTTGTTCTCCAAAAATTTTTTTTCTTTCTTCATAATTTCGGTCTCCTTTCGTGGCTGTCAGATGCGTTTCGGTTTGCCTTTGATGCTCTCAGTTTGCCTCCCTTATGAAGTCGATGCTTTCGAAAAGTTCGTCTTTCTGCAAAGGGCAGTCGATGCGCACTTCTCCCACATCGGTAAGCAGCGTGCAGAGGATGCTGTCGCCGAGGTTCTTCTTATCGTGCCGCATGAGGTCGAAAAGTGTTTCATAGTCATTGCAGGTAATGGGACACGAGCCTACGAGGTTCTGCAGCAGGCGTGTGAAGAAGCGCATCTTGTCGAGGGGGAATCCTTCGCGGATATGTGAGATGTAGAGCTCGCCTATCATCCCCCACCCTACGGCAAAGCCGTGCAGGACAGGTTTCTCCTTCTCGAGCAACAGTTCCTCAATAGCGTGCCCAATGGTGTGCCCGAAGTTGAGCGCCTTGCGGATGCCCTTCTCCGTAGGGTCTTGCTCGGCATAGAGTTGCTTTGTCGCTACCGAGTCGGCGATAAGTTCCCCCATTCGCTCGGAGCTGATGTCGCTCTCACAGAGCTCCTCGGCTGTGGAAAGGGCAGTTCCGTCGTCGGGGCGGATGAGGAGGTGTTTTATCATCTCTGCTGTGCCACTCACGCGGTTTTCTCTGTCGAGAGTGGAGAGAAACTTGCTGCAGAGCAGCACGTGAAGGGGCAGATGGAAGGCTCCTATCTCGTTTTTCAGCCCTCCGTAGTTGATGCCTGTCTTTCCTCCCACCGACGCATCCACCATAGCGAGAAGCGTTGTAGGAATGTTTATGTAGCGGATGCCTCTTTTGAACGAGGCAGCGGCAAACCCTCCCAAGTCGGTAATCATTCCTCCTCCCAAGCAGAGCAAGAGGCTGTGGCGTGTGGCTTCTCCGCTGATGAGCGATTGCCACACATACTGCAGCGTGGAGAGCGTCTTGTTCTCGTCTCCCGAAGGGATGGTGATGAGCCGAAAAGGCATTCCCGCTTCTTGCAGGCTGTCGCTGACGAGAGGCAGGCACAACTCTCTTGTGTGATTGTCAACAAGAATGAAAAGACGGTCGAAACGGATGTCTCGCAGCGTCTCTACGAGTGTTTTGCCTATGTCGTGAGCGGTAAGAATCATATGTGGCAGTAGTATCCGAGTTTATAGATTTTAAAGAGGAAGAGCGAGGGGTTTTTCTTTTGCATCATCTTTTCAAACCAGTCACGATGAGCCTCAAAGAAGTTGGCAAGCCTCTCGTCGAGCCCAAGCCGCACGAGCATGTGATAAGTGCGCAGCAAGGGGGAGAAGCCTGTCAGCTCTGTCTGTTTGCGCCGAAGGTTGCGCAGAGCCTCGCGCGTCTTGGCAAGATAGCGCCCGTTGGTCTCCAATCCGTCGTGCCGCAAGGGATTGTCGATGTGGAGGACGGGGATTTTCTTCTCCTTCAACTCTGCTCCGAAAAGGGTGTCTTCGTGCCCGTATCCCTCGCAGGATTCATCAAACTGAATGTCGGAAAACACATCGTGCCGAATGAGAAAGTTGAATGTGGAGAACTGCGCATAGGGATGCCTGTTGCGATACTTTGCCGCACGTTTCTTATCGGCCCTCTTCTCGTAGCGCCAACGGAGGCTTACGGAGGGAGAAGGGAGCTTGTCGGCATGATGGCAACCTCCGCAGACGACGGGAGCCTTGTCGGCAACGTCGAGGTAGCGTTTGAGGTATTCATCGTTGTCGACAGCAGCGTCGCAGTCGATAAACAGCAGCAGTTCGCCCTTTGCCTTCGAAGCAAGGAAGTTGCGCACCTTCGCTCTGCCGAATTGCAGGCGCTCATCGTCAGCCTCTATGATTTCGTAGCTGATGTGAAGAGCTTCGGCTTGCTTTTTCAAGTCGGCAACCAGCCTGGAGCTGTCCCACCGATAGACAGGAATCAAAATGGATATATCCATACGCAGCGTTAAATAAGGGAATCCAATTGATTTGCTTGCTCCGAAAGGCGCTGTTTTCGGTTCCTTTAGGGCTTGCAAAGCAATTTTTTCCCATTTTGTGGCGAAGATAGACATTTCTTTTTATATCTTTGCAATGTATTCCGAAAAAAGAATCGGTTTTCCGATAAATCTTTTCGCAGGACACCTTATTTTATTTAGAAGAAGCAATATGGAACCGCTGGCGGAACGAATGAGGCCAAAGACGCTCGACGACTACATCGGGCAGCAGCATCTGGTGGGCGAGGGAGCTATCCTCCGCCAGATGATTGAGTCGGGCCATATCTCTTCCTTCATCCTCTGGGGCCCGCCGGGAGTGGGGAAAACCACGCTCGCCCACATCATCGCCACGAAGCTTGAGTGCCCGTTCTACACGCTTAGCGCGGTGACAAGCGGAGTGAAGGATGTGCGCGAGGTAATTGAAAGCGCACAGAAGAATCTTCTCTTCGCCAAGCACAACCCCATCCTCTTCATCGACGAAATTCATCGCTTCAACAAAGCGCAGCAAGACTCGCTGCTGGGAGCTGTGGAGCGAGGCATCATCACTCTCATCGGCGCCACAACCGAAAATCCCTCGTTCGAAATCATCCGTCCCCTCCTCAGCCGATGCCAACTCTATGTGCTGAAGTCTCTCGAGAAGGACGACTTGCTTGAGCTCCTCAACAGGGCGATAACGAAGGACATCTATCTGAAAAAGCGCAACATACAGGTGAAGGAGTACGAGTCAATTCTGCGTTTCAGCGGAGGCGACGCACGCAAGCTCCTCAACGTGCTGGAGCTGGTTGTCGAAGCCGACAGTTCCGATTCGGTCGTCATCACCAACGAAGTGGTTGACAAGCGCTTGCAACAGAATCCGCTTGCTTACGACAAAGACGGGGAGATGCACTACGACATCATTTCCGCTTTCATAAAAAGCATCCGCGGGAGTGATCCTGACGGAGCCCTCTACTGGCTGGCGCGTATGATTGAGGGAGGAGAGCAGCCCGAGTTCATTGCCCGCAGGCTCGTCATCTCTGCTGCTGAGGACATCGGACTCGCCAACCCTAACGCCCTTCTGCTGGCAAACGCAGCCTTCGACGCTGTGATGAAGATAGGATGGCCCGAGGGGCGCATCCCTCTTGCCGAAGCTACCGTCTATCTTGCCACAAGCCCCAAGAGCAACTCTGCCTACCTGGGCATAGGAGCCGCTTTGGAAGAGGTGCAGAAGTCTGGTAATCTGCCTGTTCCCCTCCATCTGCGCAACGCTCCCACAAAGCTGATGAAGGACCTCGGATACAGCGAGGGATACAAATATGCGCACGACTACGAAGGGCACTTCGTAGAGCAGCAATTCCTGCCCGACGGGCTGGATGCCTCGTTCTGGCAGCCTCAGCCCAATCCGGCGGAAGACAGACTTGCCGAGCGGATGCGCACATTGTGGAAGGACAGATATAAATAGTAACTTTTCCTTAATCATCAGCATACATTCACGAACGGATTCCTACAAGCGAAAGGAGAAAAAACGGATATGCATTGCCTGCGGAAAATTTTGGAGAAGGGAAAAAAAATTATGAAGAAAGAAAAAATTTTTTTGAAGAAGGGAAAATTTTTTTTGGAGAACACATATCGCGATATGAAGAAGGGAAAAAAAATTTTCGAGAAGAAAAAAACAATGCAGCCCAAAACAAGTCTGCAAGCCCCTTTGGAAGAGCAGCGCGTAACCTTCCCTGAAATGTCAATCTAACCTCCCTGCCGCAACGATGATGACTCTGCACACCTTCTACCTTTTCCTTGCCGTGATGGCGCTTGTTGCCCTTTTCGTGTTCGTCACCCTCTTTTTCGTTGATGCCGGGTACGGCAAGTTCTACAATTCCAAGTGGGGCCCTTCGGTTGACAATCATGTGGGATGGGTGCTGATGGAGGCTCCGGTCTTTATCGTCATGCTGCTATTGTGGTGGTTTTCAGAGCGGAGGACCGATGTGGTGCGCGTAGTGTTCCTTCTCCTCTTCGAGATGCACTATTTCCACCGCTCCTTCATCTTCCCGCAGAAGATAAGAGGTCACAGCCGTATGCCGCTTAGTATCATCCTGATGGGCGCCCTTTTCAACACGCTCAACGCGCTGATGCAGGGAGGCTGGATTTTTCATCTCTCGCCTGCAACGGCTTATCAACCCGAGTGGCTCACAAGCCTGCCGTTCTGGGTTGGAATCGTGGTGTTCTTCTACGGAATGTATGTCAACATCCACTCCGACTCCATCATACGCAACCTGCGCCAGCCGGGCGACACGAGGCACTATCTGCCCAAAGCGGGAATGTTCCGATACGTGACAAGCGCCAACTACTTCGGGGAGTTTGTCGAATGGATAGGATTTGCTATCCTCACATGGTCGTGGGCAGGAGCCGTGTTTGCCTTATGGACGTTTGCCAACCTGGCACCAAGGGCTGCGCGCATCTACGAGATGTATCAGCGCGAATTCCCCGACGAACTTGACACAGAGCGCACCAAGCGCATGATACCCTTTATCTTCTGACAGACATGATTGACTCTCCCATCTTCACTCCCGTCACGATAGGCCCCGTAACGCTTCGAAACCGCGTCATCCGCTCGGCAGCATTTGAAAATATGGCTCACGGCAACAGCCCCTCGAAGGCTCTGTTCGACTATCATACGGCAGTAGCGCGAGGAGGTGTGGGAATGACAACGATAGCCTACGCATCAGTCAACAGGAGCGGACTTTCGTTCGACGGGCAGCTGTGGATGCGCGAGGAGATAGTGCCTGCGCTCAAAGAGCTTACCGATGCCATTCACGCCGAAGGAGCAAAAGCCTCCATCCAGCTGGGGCATTGCGGGAATATGACTCACCGAGCCACGTGTGGTTGCCTTCCCGTAGGCGCCTCAAGCGGTTTCAACCTGTATTCGCCTACGTTTGTGCGCGGATTGAAGGAGAGCGAGATTTATGCTTTGGTTGACGATTTCGGGAAAGCCGTAAGCCTGGCACGTCGAGCAGGATTCGACTGCGTTGAGATACACGCCGGGCACGGTTATCTGATAAGCCAGTTCCTTTCGCCCTACACCAATCATCGCCGAGATAAGTTTGGAGGCTCGCTCGAAAACAGGATGCGCTTTATGCAACTGGTGCTGACGCGCGTGTTGGAAACGGCAGCGGATGACTTGGGAGTCATCGTCAAAATGAATATGCACGACGGCTTCCGGAGCGGGATGCAGCAAGCGGAATGCCTCGAGGTAGCGCGGGAGATTGAGCGCCTCGGAGCCCACGCTATCGTGCTTTCGGCGGGATTTGTGAGCAAGGCCCCGATGGAGGTGATGCGCGGAGCGATGCCTATCCGCACGCTGGCGTACTATATGGATATGCGCAAGTTCTGGTGGCTCAAGGGGATGCTGCATCTATTTGGACGACGGATGATTCCTACCGTTCCGTACAAGGAAGGATATTTCCTTGAGGAGGCTAAGGTGTTCCGCTCTGCGGTAAAACTTCCGCTGATTTATGTCGGAGGGCTTACATCGCGCGCGAAGATGGAAGAGGTGCTGGAGGCTGGTTTCGACGGGCTCCAAGTGGCTCGAGCGCTGGTGCACGACACAGATTTCGTCAACAAGATTCGAAGCGGGGAGATTGAGAAGAGCGGGTGCCGGCATTCGAACTATTGCATCGGGCGCATGTATTCTCTGGAGATGAAATGCAACAAATGTATTGAGAATTTGCCAAAAAGCCTGCGCAAAGAGATAGAAAAGGAGGAGCAGAGATGGTCGCGCTGATAACGGGAGGAAGCTCAGGCTTGGGATTGGAGTTTGCCCACCAGCTGGGACTTCGCGGGTATGATTTGCTGCTTGTCAGCAATCGTGAAGAGGAACTTTCCAAAGCTGCAACGGAACTTCAGCAAAGTACGGGAGTGAAGGTCTACACCCATTGGAGCAATCTTGCGACAGAGAATGCTGCCGATGAGCTACTCAGTTGGTATCACGAGGAGGGTATCGTTCCCGACGTGCTTGTCAACAATGCCGGAATGTATTTCTTCAAAGAGCTCGACGTTGCCGACTTAGACAGAGTGCAGGCGATGATTCATCTCCACATCACCACTATCACCCGGCTCTGCCTGCTCTTCGGGCAGGAAATGAAGAGCAGAGGAAACGGCTACATCCTGAATGTCTCCTCTATGGCAGCAAGACTTCCCGTGCCCGGAATCACCATTTATTCTGCCACGAAAGCTTACCTGAAGAGCTTCGGCAAGTCGCTCTCGTTCGAGTACCTGCCCTACGGCGTAGGCGTGACAACCGTTTGCCCCGCAGCCGTAGCCACACCCTTGTATAATATCGACAAGAAATGGATGAACTTAGGGCTGCGACTGAGAATTATTCACACGCCTGAGTGGCTTGTGAAGAGGGCTCTCAAAGCGATGTTCCGCCGCAAGCGCATCGTTGCCCCCTCGCTTATGAACGCCTATCTCCCGCTGCTGATAGCCCTTCTGCCGAGTCCCATCGAAGCAAAACTGTGGGAGAAGTTGAAGTAGCGAGGAGCATTGCCAATTCTGGAGAAACATAATAAAAGGAGTCCTGCCGAAAGCAAGACTCCTTTTTTGTGGAGCATACGAGACTCGAACTCGTCACCTCTTGACTGCCAGTCAAACGCTCTAGCCAGATGAGCTAATGCCCCATTTTCGAGCTGAAAAGGAAGAAAATAACCCGACAAATGAGACTTCTTTCTTCTTTTCTGGCGCAAAGGTAATGTGTTTTTTGAAATAATGTGTAATTTTGCACCAATTATTTTCAAAAAATGTTGAAATCTGTCGCAGAAAAGATCATTTTGGGCATCGACCCGGGAACAAACTTGATGGGATACGGCGTGCTGAAGGTCGTTGGGACTAAAGCAACGCTGGTGACTTCAGGCATCATCGACTTGCGAAAGGTTTCAGACGGCTATCTCAAGCTGGGCGAGATTTATCGAAGGGTGCAGCGCATCATCGACTCCTTCCTGCCCGACGAGATGGCTGTGGAGGCTCCCTTCTTCGGAGCAAACGTGCAAAGTATGCTCAAGCTGGGGCGCGCGCAGGGAGTAGCTATCGCTGCCGCCATAAGCCGCGACGTGCCTATCGCCGAATATGCTCCCACGAAGATTAAGATGGCCATTACCGGTAACGGAGCTGCCAGCAAGGAGCAGGTTGCCGACATGCTGCGCCGAATGCTCGACATCCCGAAGGATGATATGCCCAAGCATCTCGACGCTACCGATGCGCTGGGTGCCGCCTACTGTCATTTCCTCCAGATGGGACGCCCCGAAGTGGAAAAAGGCGCCCGCTCGTGGAAAGAATATGTGAACAAGAATCCTGATAAAGTAAGAAAATAGATGCCAATGAAACGTATCGCCGTATTTGCATCCCACAACGGGAGCGACTTGCAGGCAGTTATCGACGGCTGCCAAAGCGGAGCCATAAGTGCCCAAGTGTGTCTGGTTATCAGCAACAACTCCCAGTCGTTCGCCCTCGAGCGTGCACGGAGAGCACAGATTCCTACCCTCCACATCAGCTCGTCCACTCACAGCAAAGAGGAGATTGGGCAAGCTATGCTGCAGGCTTTGGCTGACGCGCAGACAGATATGGTGATGCTGTGCGGATATATGAAGCAGATTCCGCCCGAAGTGGTGGAGAGCTACGAGGGACGCATCTTCAACATCCACCCTGCCCTCCTCCCCCGACACGGAGGACCCGGCATGTACGGCATCAGAGTGCACGAAGCCGTCATCCGCGAAGGAGACAGCGAAACGGGAGTGACGATACACCGAGTGAGCAACGTGATTGACGGAGGAGACATCGTGGCGCAGACGCGCGTGCCTGTCGAGGAGGGCGACACCCCCGAGACGCTTGCCGCAAGGGTGCTCGAGAGGGAGCATTCGTTCCTCGTCGAAGTGCTCTCGAGCCTCTGCGCCGAAGAGTGCGAAGAGGAAGAATGAAATATGAAGAAAGAAAAAAAAATTTTCCCTTCTTCATATCGCGAGATTTGTTCTCCAAAAAATTTTTTGAGCAACACATAATTTGACATACGTAACACATCAATCCACAGAACGAAAATGCATAGCAAGGAAGAGAAGATGGCTGCCTTCGGCAGGCTGTTAGATATCATGGACGACTTGCGCGAGAAGTGCCCGTGGGACAGAGTGCAAACCAACGAGACGCTGCGCCCCAATACGATAGAGGAAGTGTATGAGCTGAGCGACGCACTCCTCAACGACGACTACGCCAACATATGCAAGGAGCTGGGCGACGTGCTGCTGCACGTAGTCTTCTATGCCAAGATAGGCTCCGAGAAGAACGAGTTTGACATTGCCGACGTGTGCGACAAACTGTGCCAGAAGCTCATCTACCGTCATCCCCACATCTACGGGCAAGTGAAGGTGGAGGGTACCGATGAGGTGCTAAACAACTGGGAAGAGCTGAAGCTGAAGGAGAAAGGCGGCAACAAACGCACTCTCAGCGGCGTGCCCAACAGCCTCCCCTCGCTCATCAAGGCTTATCGCATACAGGAGAAGGCTCGCAACGTGGGATTCGACTGGCCCGACGCCGAGGGTGCCTGGGATAAGCTGAAGGAGGAGTTTGCCGAGCTGCGCAAGGCTATCGACGCCAACGCTGCCGCGCATCCCGGCAAGGAGGGAGACCGCCCGCAGGAAGCGGAATATTCCGAAGTGGAAGCGGAGTATGGCGACGTGCTGTTTGCCGCAGTAAACGTGGGACGCCTCTCGGGGCTTAATCCCGACTCGGCTTTGGAGCACACCAACCTGAAGTTCACGCGCCGCTTCAACTATCTGGAAGAGAAGGCTCTCGCTCAGGGGCGCAAGCTCAAGGAGATGACTCTCGAGGAGATGGATGTGCTGTGGGAAGAGGCAAAGGCTCTCGAGCGCCAAGAAACGAACAAATAGCCCTACACTCTCTGACAAAACACTGAGAAAGAGACACATCGCACCCGAATGAGAAAACTCCCCATACTGCTGCTCCTCGTCTGCTTCACAGCGTGCAACCATCCTGTGAGAGCCGACTATGCCCCCTTCGAGAAATACGAGGGAATGGTGCGCGCGGCAGTCGCCGAGATGCAGCTGCCCTCGTGCTACCAATACCTCCCCCTGCTGCTCACCGACTGCGACTCGCTCTATGTGGGCGACTACGCCTCGGGCATGTGGGCACTCTCGGTTCCCGTAGCCCATCACTACGGGCTGTCGGTTACCGATAACGAAGACGAGCGTTTCAGCGCCGAGCGCGCCACGTTTGCTGCCACGCACTATCTGAAAGACTTGCGAGATTACTTCCGGGGTAGCGACTCGCTGGCGCTGAGGCAATATGTGAAGGTGGAGCCCATGCTTCGGATGAGTGCCGACAGCATACTGTGGGCGCTCCAGAAGATAGAGGCTGAATACGAGGGAGGGCGACGCGAGAGCTCCTTCCTCCCTCCCTTGAAACAGGCACGCGAGGAGATGGCTCGCAAACTCCTGCTACAGGAAGAGCTGAAACGCCGCGCAGCAGCAAAGATTGCCAGCAAGGCAAAGGCTGCCCCTTCGTACATATACTATAAGGTGAAGCGAGGGGATGTGCTCGGCAAGATTGCGCAGAGGAATCATTGCACCGTGAAGCAGCTCAAACAGTGGAACAACCTCCGAAGCGACAACATACGCGAAGGGCAACGACTGAAGATACTGAAGCGGTAGAAAAAGATGTTCAACTCACCCTACGCAGCCTTCGCTCGGGCATGCAGAACCCCGAAGCCCGCTGCGCAAATGAAAAACGAAATGCACCAATAAGGAAAAGATGAAAGCATACAAGACAGTCCTGTTTATGTTCTCCGTTATCGCCCTGCTGGCGATTGTCTGCCTCGTCTTTCCGCGAGAGGGCATACGTGCGGGGGAGACAACATTCACCTTCCCCTCGCTTGAGGAAGCGTTGTCGTCGGATGCTTCCGCCAAGTCGAACATGCCTTCAGAGACACCCGAGGAGCTTCTTGCACGACAGCTCAACGATATGCGCATGCAGCAGCAGAGCCAATACCTCGAGTATTTCAAGACAAGCAACATACGCATCAACCTCCCCGACGACGACCTTACGTTTTTCGACGATTTGTTTGCTGCCTTCGACGCTGCCGACAGCACCCATGTGGGCATCATGCACTACGGCGACTCGCAGATTGAGGGAGACCGAATCACGGGTACTATCCGCGAGGAACTGCAGGACACTTTCGGCGGTATAGGGCCTGGAATCATGCCGCTGATGGAGACAGTGGGCAGCATCCACATAGGGCAGGTATGCAGCGCCGAACTGTCGCGCGCATTTGCCTACGGGCCTGTGGAGCTACGTGCCGGCAACAGCAACTACGGCGTTATGGGGCAGGTAGCATACCTCGATACGGCAGTCGTCGTGAGCCTATGGCCCAGGACGAAGCAGACGTTGCATTGCCACAACTTCACTCGGCTAACGGTGCTGGCAGAGAATCCCTCATCAAACCTATATGTTACATGCAAGGGCGAGCATCGCACGCTGGAGCCTTCGCGGGGAGTGAAGCACATCACTTTCCAGTTCGACAAGCCTCAGCGACGCGCCTCCGTGAGCCTCTCGGGCTATGCCAACATCTACGGCATCGTGCTTGACGGAGAGACAGGCGTGCAGGTCGACAACATCGGCATGCGCGGATGTGCAGGAACCATGTTTACGTATATCAACCGCAATCATCTCACCGACTACTGTACGTCGCAGAATGTGCGGCTCATCATACTGCAGTATGGAGGTAACGCCGTTCCCTACCTGAAAACGGATAAGAGCCTGCGGCAGTATATGGGGCAGATGCGACGCCAGATAAAATACCTTCAGGAGGTGGCTCCCGAAGCCAAAGTGATGCTGATAGGTCCCTCCGATATGTCAACGCGCATCAAGGGTGCCTGGCAGACGATACCCATCCTCCCTACCGTTTGCGACTCGCTCCGTTCGGTAGCTCTCGACAGCGGTGCTGCCTACTGGGATATGTATCAGGCAATGGGAGGGCAGAACAGTATGGCTCAGTGGGTTGAGCACAATCCTCCGCTTGCCGGCTCCGATCATATCCATTTCACGCTGGCAGGAGGAGAGCGCGTGGCAGATCTTTTCTGCAAGTCGCTGATGCTCTACTACGACTATTATCATTGGAGGAAGCGGCAATGAGACGAGTGGGCCTACTATGGATAATGCTTCTCGCCTGCTTCACGGCAAGCAGCCAGACGGCAGGAGACAATGTGCGGAGCGCGGTGATGGATTCTCTCACACAGAATGTCGTCAACCATCTGCTGCCCTCGGGCAACCAGCTGCTCACTCCCCTGCCCTATTTCGACTGCATCGACTACGGCAAAGCGGGACTTCAGTTCCCCGCTGGGCGCGAGGCTCACAACCGCTTCAATGCTAAGCTCGACAGCCTGCTCCTCTTTGGCAGCCGCAGCGTGAGTATGTGGCATGTGGGGGGCTCGCATGTGCAGGCCGACTTCTTCTCACATCGCATGCGCACCAACTTCACACTCATGCAGCCCGGCATCCTGGGCACGCGCGGGTTCCTCTTCCCCTTCGGGATGGCAAAGACCAACTGGAACCACAACTACCACATCTCCTACACGGGAGAATGGAAGGCAGAGCGCAACGTGGAACGCACTTCGACAGCAGCCCTCGGCGCTACGGGCATCGCTTCCGTCACGGGCGACACGACAGCGTCTGTCACCCTGGTGCTGAATGTAGGGCAGAGCCCCTCGTGGACGATGGATCGCCTGAGGGTGATGGGCTACGCTTCGTCAGACGAAGTGAACGCCTTTGCCGTTGTGGGACGCGACTCCCTCCTGGGACTTCCGGGCGACACCGTGTGGGCAACGATGGATGAGAAGACCATGAGCCGCATCGTGGAGCTACCTGCCCACACCGACTCGACAACCCTCTACTTCCGCATCCCTGAAGGGCAGACGTTTACCCTCACAGGCATCATCCCCGAGACAGACGACAAGGGCATCCGCTACTTCAGCAGCGGCATCAACGGTGCCGCCCTGCCCTCGTGGCTGAGATGTGTGAACCTGGAGCGCGACTTGCAGCTCGTGCAGCCCGACATCGTTTTCTTCGCCATCGGCGTCAACGATGCAGCCGTGCCGCAAGGGCAGTTCGACGTGGAGGCGTTCAAGGAGAACTATCGGCGTCTCATACGCAAGGTGCAGGCTGTCAGTCCCGACTGCGCCTTCGTCTTCATCACCAACAACGACACCTACCGGCGCGAGTCGCGCCGCGTGAAGCGTGCCAACCGCAACGGGCTGCTTGTGCGCGACGCCATGTATGCGCTCGCTCGCGAGCAAGGGGCTGCCGTGTGGGATGTGTTCAGTTTCATGGGAGGGCTCGACAGCAGCCCCCGTTGGCGCGACGCAGGGCTGATGTCCACCGACCTCATCCACTTCACCCGCACGGGCTATGAGCTTCTCGGCAACATGCTCTACAATGCGCTGATAGATGATTATCTGTGGCAGGGTAGCAAGCCATAGGCGGCAGAAACAGAAGAAAAAGAACTAACCCAAAAAAAAGTAGACAGCGACGTTGGAACAGTTGATAACCTTTCTGAAACAGGTCTTTCTCTTTAAGGAGGATTCGCCCCTGCTCTTCACCCAGTTCTACTTCTGGGCCTTCTTCGCAGTGGTGTTTGCCCTCTTCAGCCTGCTCCACCGCAAGCGTCTGCTGCGCAACGCCTTCCTCTTCTTCGTCAGCCTGTTCTTCTACTACAAGACGAGCGGACTCTTCGTGCTCATCCTCCTGTTCGTCACCTTCAGCGACTTCTTCATAGCCAAACGCATCCACAGCTCCTCCACCCAGAGGCGCCGACGGGCTTGGCTGGTGCTGAGCGTGTGCATCGACCTGGGGCTGCTCTGCTACTTCAAGTATGCCTATTTCTTCACCGACATCGTCAACAACCTCTTCCACGTCCAGTTCCGCGTTTTCGACATCTTCTCGTGGATAGGCAACATCCTCAGCGGGAGGGATCTCTTCAATGTCGACAGGATTGTGCTGCCCGTGGGCATCTCGTTCTTCACGTTCCAGATTATCAGCTACACCGCCGACGTCTATCGGCGCAAGGTGGAGCCCGTGCGCAACATCCTCGACTTCGGCTTCTACGTCAGCTTCTTCCCGCAGCTGGTGGCAGGTCCCATCGTGCGAGCCGAGGAGTTCATACCGCAGCTCTACAAGCCCTATTTCCTCGGGCGGCGGCAGTTTGGCATTGCCGTCTTCTGGATCATCAACGGCTTGGCAAAGAAGATCATCCTCTCCGACTACCTTGCCGTGAACTTCATCGACCGTGTCTTCGACAATCCCCTCCTCTTCAGCGGGTTTGAGAATCTGATGGCACTGTTCTGCTACTCGCTGCAGGTGTATGCCGACTTCTCGGGCTATACCGACATTGCCATCGGTGTGGCTATGCTTATGGGCTTCTATCTGCCCAAGAACTTCAACTCGCCCTACAAGGCCCCTAACCCCTCCAACTTCTGGAAGCGCTGGCACATGTCGCTCAGCCGCTGGCTGCAGAGCTACCTCTACATCCCCCTGGGCGGCAACCGCAACACCACCTTCGGCACCTACTTCTGGCTGGGGCTCATCAGCGTCATCGTCCTCTTCCTCAGCGGCAGCCTCATCGTGGCAGGCATCATCCTGGCCTTGGCTGTGGGTGTGCTCATCGCCATCCGCGTCACCCGCGACAAGCCCAAGCGTCATAAGCTGCTCATGGGCAACCTCAACTCGTTCATCACCATGCTGCTCGGGGGATTGTGGCACGGGGCCTCGTGGAATTTCATGATTTGGGGAGGGCTCAACGGCATCGGCATGATCATCTACAAGTTCTGGAAGGAGATGTCGTGGCACCTGCGCATGCTGCTCGTCGCCCTCAGCACCGGGGTGCTCTACGTGCTCACCCAGACGGTTCCGCGCCCGGTGTTCAACGTCTTCTTCGTGTGGATGAGCGTCATCCTCGTCGGCACCCTCGTGCGCTATGTGTGGCACTTCATCGAGAAGGGGCTCGACCGTCGTCGCCCCACGTCAGCCGTTGCGCCCTCCGCGTCGGTGCAGCCGTTGTCGGCAAGGCAGCGCTTCACGGCAGCCATTGGCAACGCGTGGGCCATCGTGCAGACGTTCACCTTCATCACTTTCACCCGTCTGTTCTTCCGCAGCGGCTCCAACCTCGACCCTGCCACAGCCAACCGTGAGGCTTGGCAGACTGCTTCGAGCATGGTCACCCAGATAGGTTCCGCCTGGAACGGCATCCACGTGGTAGACATCATGGTGGCCTATCGGAGAGTGTTCATCCTCTTCGTCATAGGCATGCTCATCCACTGGCTGCCCGAGCGTTGGAAGCGCTGGTATCGCCTGCGCTTCGCCCTGCTGCCCCTGCCGCTGATAGCCGTATGCGTGGTGGTGGCGGTGTTTGTCGTCTATCAGTTCGTCACTGCCGGCCTGCAGGCATTCATCTACTTCCAGTTCTGATGCCCCTCTCGGTCGTCAGCGCCCCCGAAAGCGATTAGTAGTTCTCAGCCTTCAGCTCAAAGTAGCTCTGCGGATGGGCGCACACGGGGCACTCCTCGGGCGCCTTCGGCCCTACGTGGATATGTCCGCAGTTGCGGCACTTCCATATCCTGTCGCCGTCGCGGCTGAACACGATTTCCTCTTCCAGATTGCCCAGCAGCTTCAGGTAGCGCTCCTCGTGCTCCTTCTCGATGGCAGCCACGCCCTCGAAGAGTGCTGCTATGCGCTCGAAGCCCTCGGCGCGAGCCTCCTCGGCCATACGTTTGTACATCGCCGTCCACTCTTCGTGCTCGCCTTCGGCAGCAGCCTTCAGGTTCTCCTTCGTGGAGGGTATGCTGCCGCCCATCAGCAGCTTGAACCACAGCTTGGCATGCTCTTTCTCGTTCTCTGCCGTCTCTGTGAAGATGGCTGCCAGTTGCTCGTAGCCGTCTTTCTTGGCCTTCGAGGCGTAGTAGGTGTACTTGTTGCGTGCCTGCGACTCGCCTGCGAATGCTTCCCACAGGTTCTGTTCTGTCTTCGTTCCTTTGATGTTTTCCATACTGTTGAGTGTTTATGTATTAGTGAATAGTCTTTTCTTCGTTTCTATCCTATCAGCCACTTGCTGCCGGGGATGAGCGATATCAGCTTTGTTGCTATCAGGCTGCTGAGGAAGGTAGCCACAGCCATTGCCGGTATCGAGTAGTAGGGTTCCATGAGCGGTGTCAGCACGCTTGCCCACAGCCCCAGCCAGAAGATGTGCATCAGGTACATGCCGAACGACAATTTCGCCGTCTCCGTTATCAGCTTCGGAGCCTTCGTCTGCCGTATGCACGAGAAGAGGAGGAAGGCGCCGAAGGTGGCACACACGCAGTTCAGCGTGCAGAACGCCCATCCCAGCTCCACCTCGGGCGTGGAGTGCGTAACCCCCGTCGTTGCCTGCAGGCCGAACGACAGGACTGTCACCACCGACCCCACTGCCAGGCACACGCTGCCCACCGTCAGGCGGCGTCGGCGGCTCCAATGGATGTGGAAGCGCACATAGTGTGCCAGAACCAGATAGCCCAGATAGCCGCAGAAGTTATAGAGCATGTGATAGTGATTCCAGAAGTACTCGCCCCACACGTCGCCCCACAGTCTGTGCAGGAACGGTATGCACGTACTCACCATAAACAGCCCGATGAACACCCTCTCCTCCTTTGCCGACGCCTGCCGTAGCCAGGGCGAGATGAAGGGGATGAACAGATAGAGCCCCAGCAGCGGATAGAGGAACCACAGATGCCCTGCCATCTCGGGGAAGTTGAGCGGTATGTGCGTCAGGTCGTGCAGTGCAGCCTCGCGCGTTGTCCCGCCCCACAGCAGAGGCAGCACGCTGTAGAGCACCAGCCAGCACACCATGGGCGGCACCACGCGCCGAAAACGCCTCTTGTAGAAACGCCCCATCGTCTGCCCCTCGGGCATGGGAGCCAGCAGGTAGGCCGACACCATCATGAACAGCGGCACCGCTATGCGGCACAAGCCGTCGTAGATGCTCACGCTCCAGCGCGCCGCCTCGGTAGTAAACATCAGCTGCGGGCCGCCCATAGCACCGTCGCCCACACCGTAGTACTGCTCACTGGCATGCACAACTATCACCATGAAGCATGCTGCCACCCTCACGTAGTCGAGCCAAGCTATTCGCTCTTGCCTGCTGTCACTCATAAGCCAAAAGAGGTTATCATTCAATTCACCACAAAGATAATGCCTGTTTTCTCATAAACAAACAAAAAGCCAAAAAAATCGCCATCGTCGGTCTTCTTCCTGCTGCAAAAGGGAGTCGCGATTCACGACGGGGTATCGGTCCTCAGCGTCGACTGCAAGCCTTCCACCCCCCTGCGCATCGACTGCCGGAATCGAAACCCACCTCTCAGGCACCACGAGCGAAGGCTTTCTCTTCCTTAGGACGTTGAAACTTCTTCTATTTATTAGACACCGACAACACCCGGAGCAGCGTTTCTGTCCTCCATCGCTATAATTACTGCACTTTCTGCGCAAAGGCAAAAGTTGCGCACAGCAGGCAAACAAATAACAAGAAGGTCTCTTTCATGATTTTTTCTATGTTGAAATGATTACTTGCGTTTGCATTGTGGCTATTCTCTGTCATCTATTCGGAATTCGTGTTCCTTGCAGCGGTCGTTGTCTCCTGGCAAGCTGCCAACAGGGGCAATCAACATGCTGTCAGCAATTTGAAGATCGAACCTTAGGCTCATTTGACTGCTGCTATTCAAATGCAGCACGTTTCCCTCTCTTTTCCAAAAGCCTTTCGAGAGGAGTAGATTGTAATAGCGGAGTCTGTATTCCCCTGCTTTATGCAACTCCAGAAGATATTCTTGGGAGCTCCCTGTTGCAAAATACTTACCCATTTGAAGTTCAAAGGGCTCTGGGTGTTCTTCATTGTACTTTGCTATTCTAGTTTTGGCATCTTCCCCGTAAATGGGAATGAAGTTCTCGAGATAATCCTTTTCAAGCTTGAATCTCTTGAAATGCTTTCCAGTCAGGAAAGGGAAAGAGATCAGTACGGTCAACGAGCGCAGTCCGTTCTTTTCCAGAATAGTTTCTACACCATTCATGGAGTCATGCAAGTAGAGCTCTTTGCCTCTTCGGGAATACTCCCCATACGCAATAGGTTCTTCGAAGAAGATGTCATCCATACCTCCTGGTATCGTAATATAGAACGAGTCTTTGGACAGGTAAATGGCGCAGTCAACATGACTTTTGTCAAAATAGCCCAAACGATCTAACTGAGGTAGTTCTTCCTCAATCCAGTAGCCTTTCCACTTGGAACAGGATGAGAAACACACCAACGAGAGAAGTAAAATGAGGATATTCTTTTTCATATAACCTTTATTTGAAATAATAAAGCCAATTTCCATACCAATTAGGAATACTCTGAGTTGCATTGCTAAGACAACTTTTTGCTTGATCCATCATATAATTATAGTATCTTTGTCACCGACAACATCCGGAGCAGCGTTTCTGTCCCCCGATAACGGGGGAACCGAAAGGGGTGTAAAGACCATTGAAGGAGAACGAAACTTGTTTCAGTTTTCCCAAGTCGTGACGGATGAAGCCTTGTCTGATTCTTAGACACTGCAAAGATACAACACGCACTTTGCGCATCTCGAATGTTTTGCCAACTTTTTTTCAAAAAAATGAAACTTTTTTTCAACCGCGTGATTTACAGGCGAATAGAAACGGCCGTTTTTTTCCTTCTCCAGCGCGCGCGGAGAAGAAAGGAAAAAGTTTTTTCCCTTCTCGAAAAATCATTTTTTCTAATGACATAAATCTACCCCCGAGCCAATTTTTTCTCCCTCGAGGCAAAATGCGTGCTGCGCGAGGCACTTTTGTCCCGAAAAACGAAAAAAGAGAGCCGCTGATGCAAAAAATCGCACCGAAAAATGCGAAAAATCGGCACAAAAATGACGGAAAAATGGGCCAAAAACACCCCTTTTTGGTCACGAAAACGACCTCGGGTACACACATCGCGCCCCCTACACACTTCTCCTGCATAAATCAAACAACTGATAATCTGCACGTTGGTTGCGCCGCCGTCCATAGGGCGTGTCATGATTGTCATTGTCATGATTGTCATTAAGCAAAATCGGAGAGCGAAATTACCGCATAATAATATATAAATTCATTTATATATTATTATGAGCCTAAATCCCCCGCCGCCGAAGTTGGAAATCCTTAATGACAATCATGACAATCATGACAAATGACAATCATGACCACATGCACGCTGAACTGTCCACCGATGTTCGCAGTCGCTGGATGTGTCTGTGTGTACGATGATGTGAGGCATATCTTGCTAAAGGATAGAGTGTTTAGCGCCCCGTCAGCGAAGGCAAATGCCCAGTTGTTTGGGGCTCTGCAAAGTCGCACCAGAGGAAGAGCGAAGCCCGACTGCGTTCAGGAACAGACAACCGAACTGTCCCCCAAAATCAGAAAAAAAGCACAAAATTGCCCCCCAAAATCAGGCAAAAACAAAAAAAAAGTCACCAAAATCAAGAAAAAGCCATCAATTTTCGACCAAAAATCAGCAAAAAGCAAGCAAAAAACTCACCAAATCAGAAACGACAAACACCGCAAAAAACGGACTCATCGGTTCCGATGAACGGCCAACAACCTGCCACCGGCATCAACCCCGAACGAAGCATCAAGGCTGACTTGCGACCCGTGTGGATGACGAAGACAAAGGGGTGGACGAATTGTCCACCCCTCGGTGGAAAGCATTTCTTGGTATTCGTCAACGAGGGCGGCATGCACTCTCGCTTATCCTCCCGGGAAGGCATGTGGATGACGAAGACAAAGGGGTGAACGAATCGTTCACCCCCGGTGGAAAGCAGAACTTGGTTTTCATCAGCGAGGGCGACGTGTACTCTCGCTCATCCTCCCGAGTAGGCATGTGGACGATGAAGACAAAGGGGTGAACGAATCGTTCACCCCCAGTGGAGAACAGTTCTTGGTATTCATCAACGAGGGCGGCATGCAATCTCGCTCATCCTCCCATGCAGGCATGAGGACGAAGATGACAAAAAGGACGCCCTGATTCAGGGCCCCCCTTGTCGGAACTCAGAGAATGATAAGCTGAGCGAACGATTCGTTCTCTCAGGTCAAGCCTGAAACGTAAGACAAAGGGGTGGACGAATTGTCCACCCCTCGGTGGGAAGCAGTTCGTAACGGTCATCAACGAGAGCAAGTCGCGTGGTCATGAATGTCATGATGTCATGAATGTCATTAAGCAAAATCGGAGGGCAAAGACCTCGCCCCACAAAGAGGAAGATAATTATCGGCGCGATTGCTCCCCCGTTCGGGAGCGATGGGGGTTGTTCTTGGGGATTGGGGGAACGTAGCTTGAAGGGGTCTTCTGCGGAAGGGGGAGAAAAACCGAGTTTGACATCTTTTTTTATTCACTTGTAAATCATGCGATTGAAAAAAAGTTTCATTTTTTCGAAAAAAAGTCGGCAAAACATTCGAGATGCGCAATGTGCATGTTGTATCTTTGCCTTGTCTAAGAATCAGACAAGGCTTCATCCGTCACGACTGACCTACGGTCTTCCTCCTACTCACAAGGCATAGCTTGAACAAGTTCATCTCTGCTCTTGTTTCGATCGTCGGTTCAGCAGAGCTTGTGCAAGCACACCTCTGCCTTCAATGGTCTTTACACCCCTTTCGGTTCCCCCGTTATCGGGGGACAGAAACGCTGCTCCGGGCGTTGTCAGTGTCTTATAAATAGAAGGAGTTTCAACGTCCTAAGGAAGAGAAAGCCTCCCATCGTGGCGCCCGAAGGTGGGTTTCGATTCCGGCAGACGATGCGTAGGCGTCGCGTCATCGGTTTGCTGAAGAGGACGAGAAAAGCCCCTCCTTTTTGGGGAGGAGCTAAGGAGCGGGCTCAGAGCCTGAGGCAGAACCGACGACGTCAGTTTGCCTTGATCCAGTCGACGAGCCAGTCGCCCACCTGCGAGGTGGAGAGGGGTTGTGCGGATGACACCTGTATGTCGGCTGTGCGGGCATTGGCGGCAAGGGAGGCGTCGACGGCGGCGCGGATGAGGGCTGCCTCGTCGGGCAGATGGAAGGCATAGTCGAACATCATGGCCGCCGAGAGGACGGTGGCGAGGGGGTTGGCAATGTTCTGCCCTGCTGCCTGGGGCCACGAGCCGTGGATGGGTTCGAAGACGCTGGTGTGGATGCCTACGGATGCGCTGGGAAGGAGTCCCATTGAGCCGGTGATGCACGAGCCCTCGTCGGTGAGGATGTCGCCGAAGGTGTTCTCGGTGACCATCACGTCGAAGAAGCGCGGTTCTTGTATCATGCGCATGGAGGCATTGTCGACGTACATGTAGTCGGTGACGACGTCGGGATACTCGGGAGCCATCTGCTGGGCCACCTTACGCCAGAGACGCGACGATGCAAGCACGTTGGCCTTGTCGACGACGGTGAGATGATGGCGGCGCTGGCGGGCGTAGTCGTAGGCGACACGCAGGATGCGCTCAACCTCGGTGCGGGTGTAGTGGTTGGTGTCGTAGGCCTCGTCGTCGCCTTCGAGCTTGGCGCCGAAGTACATGCCTCCCGTGAGCTCGCGTATGCAGATGAAGTCGGCGCCGCGCACCAGTTCGTCTTTCAGGGGAGACTTGTGGACGAGGCAGTCGAAGGTCTGCACGGGGCGTATGTTGGCAAAGAGGCCGAGTTTCTTACGCATGGCCAGAAGTCCCTGTTCGGGGCGCACGGGGGCCGAGGGATTGTTGTCGAAGCGTGGGTCGCCGACAGCTCCGTAGAGGACGGCATCGCTGCGGAGACAGAGTTGATGGGTTTTCTCAGGATAGGGGTCGCCGACGGCGTCGATGGCGGAGGCGCCACAGAGCCCGTACTCGTATGTCAACTGATGGTTGAACTTCTCGCACACGGCCCGCACCACGCGGAGGGCTTGTGCTACCACCTCGGGACCTATGCCGTCGCCGGGAAGAACTGCAATGTAGAGATTCATAGGGATAGTCTGGTAATCAAATAATCAGGTAATCGAATAATCAGGTAATCAGATAGCGGTGATGTCGTGCTTCTGCTCGAAGGCTACGGTCTTGTCGGCATTGGCAACGAGGAAGTCTATGTCGTCGAGCCCGTTGAGAAGGCAGTGCTTCTTGAAAGCGTTGATATCGAAATGCTCGCTACGGCCTGTGACAAGGTTGGTAACGGTCTGCGCGGGGAGGTCGACGGTGACCTTAGCCTGAGGGTCGGCGAAGATGGTATCGAACAGCTCGGCAAGGAACGACTCGCTGACGACGACGGGGAGCACGAAGTTGTTGAGTTCGTTATTCTTGTGAATGTCGGCGAAGAACGAGCTGATGACGACGCGGAAGCCGTATCCGGCGATGGCCCACGCGGCATGCTCGCGCGAGGAGCCGGAGCCGAAGTTCTTGCCAGCCACGAGGATGCAGCCGCCATAGGTGGGGTCGTTGAGCACAAAGTCGGCAATGGGCTGTCCCTGCTTGTCGTAGCGCCAGTCGCGGAACAGGTTGTCGCCGAAGAAGCGTTCGTCGCGGGTGGTAGCCTTGAGGAAGCGCGCAGGTATAATCTGGTCGGTATCGACATTCTCGAGCGGGAGAGGAACGCAGGTGCTGGTGATGACGGAAAATTTCTGTTTCATTATCGGATGTTAAGCCAAAATCTAAGTGAAAACGTTACAAACGCAAAGCGAGAGGTTTTTGTAGCCTCAGAGCAGCGTGCGGGGGTCGGTGATAACGCCCGTGACGGCAGCAGCGGCAGCGGTGAGCGGGCTTGCAAGCACGGTGCGCGAGCCGGGACCCTGACGCCCCTCGAAGTTGCGGTTGCTGGTGCTGACGGCAAGGCAGCCGGCAGGAATCTTATCGTCGTTCATAGCCAGGCAGGCGCTGCAGCCAGGCTGACGGAGCGCGAAGCCTGCCTCCTCAAGCACTTCGTCGAGGTGCTCTTCGCGAATCTGCTGGGCCACATACCACGAGCCGGGCACAAGCCAGGCGGTGATGCCGGGAGCCTTGTGGCGCCCGCGCACGATGGAGGCAAAGGCACGGAAGTCCTCGATACGCCCGTTGGTGCAGGCACCCAGGAACACATAGTCGACGGGGGTACCGAGCAGCGACTGCCCGGGGTTGAAATGCATGTATTCGAGCGACTTTGAGAACGATTCCCTTCCGGCGTCGGGCACGCTGTCGAGCGAAGGAATGGTGCCCGTCACAGCCATTCCCATGCCGGGATTGGTGCCGTAGGTGACCATAGGCTCGATATCAGCAGCCGAGAAGACATACTCCTTGTCGAACACGGCATCGTCGCCGCTGCGCAGGGTGCGCCAACGGGCGACAGCCTCGTCCCAATCCTTCCCTTTGGGAGCATACTCGCGCCCGCGGAGATAGGCAAAGGTGGTTTCGTCGGGAGCGATGAATCCTCCACGCGCACCCATCTCGATGGAGAGGTTGCACAGCGTGAGGCGTCCTTCCATCGACATATCGCGCACCACAGAGCCGGCATACTCCACGAAGTAGCCCGTAGCGCCCGACGTGGTGAGTCGCGACATGAGGAAGAGGGCTACGTCCTTGGGTGTGACACCTGCCGAGAGGCTTCCCTCGATGCGGATGCGCATGCTCTTGGGCTTAGCCTGAAGGATACACTGCGAGGCAAGCACCATCTCCACCTCGCTGGTGCCGATGCCGAAGGCTACAGCACCCATAGCGCCGTGAGTGGAGGTGTGGGAGTCGCCGCAGACGATGGTCATGCCGGGCAACGAGAGTCCACGCTCGGGGCCGACCACATGGATGATGCCGTTGCGGGGGTCCATCATGCCGAAGTGGTGAAGTCCGAAGTCGGAAGCGTTGCGTGCCAGTGTATCCACCTGCTTGCGCGAAACAGGGTCTTCGATAGGCTTGTCCTGATCGTGAGTGGGGGTGTTATGGTCGGGCATGCAGAAAACTTTGTCGGGACGGAAGCAGGGAAGCCCTCTCTCGCGCAGTCCGTCGAAAGCCTGAGGACTCGTCACCTCGTGGCAGTAGAGGCGGTCGATGTACAGCTGTGTGGGACCATCCTCAATCTGCTGAACCACATGGGCGTCCCATATCTTGTCGAAAAGAGTGTTCATAAAGGGTCTGAAACAGGGTGATTAGTGATGAAACTTGTTGATACAGTCGATGTAAGCCTCAACGGAAGCGGCAATGATGTCGGTGTTGGCTCCGAATCCGTAGAAGACTTGGTTGTCGTACTCTACCTGCATGTGCACCTTGCCCACATCGTCGCTGCCCTTGCTGATGGCCTGGATGGTAAACTCCTTGAGAGTCATCTGCCGACGGATGATCTGCTTGAGTGCCTTGATGGCAGCATCGACAGGACCGTTGCCCGTGGAGGCAGCCTCGAAGAGCTCGCCTGCGATGTTGAGCCCTATACTTGCCACAGGGCGCACTCCCAAGCCGCTGGTGACCTGGAGGTAGGCAAGCTTCACGTTGTGATTGGCCGAACGGTCGGCACCCGCAAGCATCATCACGTCGTCGTCGGTAATCTCCTTCTTCTGATCGGCAAGGCGCAGGAAAGCATCGTACACCTTATCGAGACGGCTGTCGTCGATGTTGATGCCCAGCACTTGAAGCCGGTGCTTGAGTGCGGCACGCCCGCTGCGGGCTGTGAGCACGATGCTGTTCTCGTCGATGCCGACATCCTTCGGGTCGATAATCTCGTAGGTCTGCGTATTCTTCAGCACCCCGTCCTGATGGATGCCCGAGGAGTGGGCAAAGGCGTTACGTCCCACGATGGCCTTGTTGGGCTGAACGGGCATGTTCATGAGGCTCGAGACAAGGCGTGAGGTAGAATAGATCTTCGTGGTGTTGATGTTGGTGGAAACGGGTATCGTACTGTGGCACTTGATAATCATTGCCACTTCCTCGAGCGAGGTGTTGCCTGCGCGCTCTCCTATGCCGTTAATGGTAACTTCCACCTGCCGAGCGCCGTTCTGCACGCCTGCGATGGTGTTGGCTGTCGCCATTCCCAAGTCGTTGTGGCAATGGGTGGAGATGATGGCTTTGTCGATACAGTCGACATGCTCCATGAGGTAGCGTATCTTAGCGCCATACTCGTCGGGGAGGCAATATCCCGTTGTGTCGGGGATGTTCACCACCGTTGCTCCTGCCTTGATGACGGCTTCCACCACGCGGGCAAGGAACTCGTTGTCGGTACGCCCGGCATCCTCGGCATAGAACTCCACGTCGTCGACAAAGCGTCGTGCATACTTCACGGCAGCCACTCCCCGCTGGATTATCTCGTCTTGCGTGGAGTTGAACTTGTACTTAATATGGTAGTCGCTGGTGCCGATACCCGTATGGATGCGCTTGTGCTTGGCGTACTTGAGCGCCTCTACGGCAACGTCGATGTCTTTTTCGACAGCACGTGTGAGGGCGCATATCGTGGGCCAAGTGACAGCTTTGGAGATTTCAACCACCGAGTTAAAGTCTCCCGGGCTGGAGACAGGGAATCCTGCCTCTATTATGTCGACGCCGAGCAACTCGAGCTGCTTTGCCACTTGGATTTTCTCTACCGTGTTGAGCTGGCAGCCAGGCACCTGCTCTCCGTCGCGAAGTGTGGTGTCGAAGATAAAAAGTCTGTCTTCCATTTCTTTAGGTTAAAGGGTGTATGTGAGCATGAAAACGTTGGATTCGGAGGGCATCAGTTGTTCTCGGGGCGCAGTTTGCGCACAGTGACAGCCGTCTGCCACATCTCGCTCTCGCGCAACTGGCGCAGTTCCTCGTTCAGCTTCTCGCGATAGTCGGGACGGCTGTTGCTGTCGATGCTGATCTGTGCCTCATGCCCACTTTTCACGCTGGCATACAGTTTCTGCACCACGGGCTTGATGGCATCGTGGAAGGGGCCCATCCAGTCGAGGGCGCCTCGCTGGGCAGTAGTGGAGCAGTTAGCATACATCCAGTCCATTCCTTTGGCAGCAAAGAGAGGCATGAGCGACTGTGTGAGCTCTTCTACCGTCTCGTTGAAGGCTTCCGAGGGGGTATGTCCGTTTTCGCGGAGCACCTCATACTGAGCCAGGAGAAGTCCCTGGATGGCTCCCATCAGCGAGCCGCGCTCTCCCGTCAAGTCGCTGGTAGCCTCGCGCTGGAAGGTGGTTTCGAAGAGGTAGCCCGAGCCGATGCCGATGCCGAGGGCGAGCACTTTGTCGGTAGCTTTGCCCGACACATCCTGATAGACGGCGTAGCTGCTGTTCAAGCCTCTTCCCTCAAGGAACATGGTGCGGAGCGAGGTGCCCGAGCCCTTGGGTGCAACCATGATGACGTCGATGTCGGCGGGGGGCACGCAGCCAGTCCTGTCGTTCCACGTGATAGCAAACCCGTGACTGAAATAGAGTGTCTTGCCAGCTGTGAGGCAGGGTTTGATGGTGGGCCATACTGCCATTACGGCTGCGTCGGAAAGGAGGCACATCACGATGGTGCCTTTCTGGGCTGCCTCTTCGATGCTGAAGAGCGTCTTGCCTGGTACCCATCCGTCGGCGACAGCTTTCTCGTACGTCTTGCCGGGGCGCTGCCCTACTATCACGTTGAAACCGTTGTCGCGAAGGTTGAGCGACTGCCCGGGGCCTTGCACGCCGTATCCGAGAACGGCAATTGTTTCGTTTTTCAGTATCTCACGTGCTTTCTCAAGGGGGAATTCCTCGCGGGTTACGACATTTTCGATAACTCCGCCAAAGTTCATTTGTGCCATAATGTTAATGTTTTTTGTTTATTATTTGTTTATCGGTTTTTTCTCAAGGGAAAATATTTTTTTCTTTCTTCATCTCGCCGTATTCTTTCTTCATATCGCGCGTTTCCTTCTCCATATCAGATTTTCTTTTCCGACAGGGTCTGGAGTTTCTCGAGGAATGCCGACACTTGTTCCGAGCTGCTGCGGGTGACGGCTACTCGCCCGGAGTTGACGTATTGGAGCACACAGCCGAATGTGGCAAGCTCGCGGCTCAGCGAGACGATTTCGTCGGTTCGGCCTGCCTTCTGCACTACGGTGTAGACGTCGTTTGTCTCGATGATAGGGGCGTCGTAGTATCGTATCGTCCTGCAAATCTCGGGGTTGGCAAACACGGCAGGGGTGGAAAGCTTGTAGAGGGCTATCTCCTGCATGAAGACTTCGGAGTCGGTGTAGTAGTGTGCCTGAAGCACGTCTACTTTCTTTTCTATCTGCTTGGCTACCTTCTGCACGGTGTCCTCGTCGGTCCACGTTGTTATCGTGTAACGGTGTATCCCCTCTATCGACGAGGCGGATACGTTAAGGCTCTCGATGTTGAGCTGTCGGCGGGTGAAGACGGCTGCTATCTGGTTGAGCAAGCCGGCAGTGTTCTCGGAGTGCACTATCAGAGTATAGAGTTTCTTTTCCATTGTCTGCGATGGTTTTTTACTGTATTGAATCGAAAGGGAGCATCTGGCTTACGGTGCCTCCAGGAGGCGTCATAGGCATCACGTTCTCGTCTTCCTGGATGGCTACCTCCAGCAGGTAGGCTCCAGGGGTGGAGAGCATCTTGTCGATGGCGGCGGGAAGGTCTTCGCGCTGGGTGACAGCCTGCGAGGGGATGCCGTAGGCAGAGGCGATGGTGCCGTAGTGAGGATTCACCATCGGAGTGCACGAGTAGCGCCCGTTGAAGAACAGCTGCTGCCATTGGCGCACGTTGCCCAAGTAGTTGTTGTTGAGGAGGATAATCTTCACAGGAGCTCCCGACTCCATGATGGTGCCAAACTCCTGTATGTTCATCTGAATACCTCCGTCGCCCATGAAGGCGCATATCGTACGGCTGGGAGCCCCAAACGTGGCACCGATGGCTGCCGGAAGGCTGAATCCCATCGTGCCCAATCCGCCCGAGGATATCATGCTGCGCTTGGTAGTGTAACGGAAGTAGCGGGCGGCCATAAGCTGGTTCTGCCCTACGTCGGTAACCAGTACGGCGCTGTCCTTCGTGGCAGCACTTACCATGCTGACAACTTCGCCCATCTTGATGGGGCCTTCTTTCGGGAAGAGGGCAGGCTCGATAACAGCCTGGCACTCTTTCTCGTGCAACGGCTCGAAGCTCTCAATCCACTCGGTGTGCTTGGCAGGCTTTATTGCCTCTGTGAGAAGGGCGAGCGTCTGTTTGCAGTTGCCCAGCACGGCAACGTCGGCATGCACATTCTTGTTTATCTCAGCCGGGTCGATATCCAGATGGATAACCTTTGCCTGCTTAGCGTATGTGGCAAGATTTCCCGTCACACGGTCGTCGAACCTCATTCCTACAGCGATAAGCACGTCGCACTCGTTGGTTTTCACATTCGGAGCCAGATTGCCGTGCATACCGAGCATACCTTTATATAAAGGATGAGCACTGGGTATAGTCGAAAGCCCAAGCAGAGTGCAGCCGACAGGAATGTCAGCCTTCTCCACAAAGGCAAGCAGCTCTTCCTGCGCATCGGCAAGAGTCACTCCCTGCCCCGACAAGAGCAGAGGGCGATGAGCTTCGTTAATGAGCCGTGCCGCTTCGACAATGGAGTTTGCATCCGTATCGGGCACGGGGATGAAGCCTCTCTGAACGGGAATGCTTGCAGGCTGATACTCCACCTTCCCCACTTGGGCATTACGTGCAAAATCGAGCACGACAGGCCCGGGACGTCCGCTGCGAGCAATGTAGAAAGCGCGCGCCACAGCCCATGCTACGTCTTCGGGCCGACGTATCTGATAGCTCCATTTGCAGATAGGCTGCGTGATGCAGACAAAGTCGACTTCCTGAAAGGCGTCCGTGCCCAGGAAGGAGGCTCCCACCTGCCCTGCTATGACAACAATAGGGGTGCTGTCGAGCATAGCATCGCTGATGCCGGTAATCGTATTCGTAGCTCCAGGTCCACTTGTGACAATGCACACTCCCACTTCACCCGACACACGTGCATAACCCTGCGCAGCGTGTGCTGCACCTTGCTCGTGACGCACAAGGACCTGCTTGAAATCGTTCTTGTGATCGAACATGGCATCAAACACGGGCATGATGCTTCCTCCGGGATAGCCGAACACTGTTTTCACTCCTTCGTGAATCAGCGACTGCATGAGCGCCTCAGCGCCAGAGATATATTGACTCATACGGATAATATCAAATTCGTTGTGTTTGCAAAAAAATGTCTGACAACTCTGCTCATTTTGAAAATCAATCATCAATGAGCCTTATGGCACCCTTGTCGGCAGAACTTACCATTGAGGCATAAGCCTTCAATGACTTTGCAACTTTTCTGTTGCGAGTGACAGCTGCCATAGGACGTGCTGCCAGTTCTTCAGCAGAAAGACATACGTTTATGCTGCGCGCGGGGATGTCTATCTCTATGATATCGCCATTCACAATCTTGCCGATAGCTCCTCCGGCAGCTGCCTCGGGTGACACATGGCCTATGCTCAAGCCACTTGTGCCTCCGCTGAAGCGCCCGTCGGTAATCAAGGCGCAAGCCTTTCCCAAATGGCGCGATTTCAGATATGACGTAGGATAAAGCATCTCCTGCATGCCAGGACCTCCCTTCGGGCCTTCGTAGGTGATGACGACAACATCGCCAGGCACTACAGCTCCGCCGAGGATACCCTCTACGGCAGCCTCCTGCGAATCGAACACACGGGCGGGGCCTCTGAATTTCCAGATACTCTTGTCAACACCAGCCGTTTTCACCACACAACCGTCTTCAGCTATGTTCCCTTTCAGCACGGCAAGTCCGCCGTCTTCGGTATAAGCATGTTTCAAATCGCGGATGCAGCCTTTCTCTCTGTCAAGGTCCAACTCCTTATAATAGCATTCCTGCGAAGCCATCTCATTAGAGAAGACGTTGGCAGGGGCACAATAGCAGAACGACTTATCGTAGCTAGAAACTGCTTCAGCCAGAGTCGTCCCGTCTACGCGACGCACTGAAGTATCGAGCAAGCCTCCCTTTGACAACTCATAGAGGATTGCCAATACACCACCCGCACGATTCACATCCTGCACATGAAACAGGTTTGTCGTGGGAGCCACCTTACAGATGCAGGGAACCTTGCGCGAGAGCATATCGATGTCGTCCATCGTGAAATCCACTCCCGCCTCGTGTGCCACAGCAAGCAAATGCAGAACCGTGTTGGTGCTACCTCCCATAGCGATGTCGAGAGTCATCGCGTTGAGGAAAGCGGGGCGCGTGGCAATGCTGCGAGGCAACACGGATACATCTCCATCGAGATAGTACTTGTAGGCATTCTCCACAATCTTCTTGGCAGCATCGGCAAACAGTTGCTTCCTACGAACGTGGGTAGCAAGTATCGTGCCGTTGCCGGGAAGAGCCACACCGAGAGCCTCAGTAAGGCAGTTCATGGAATTGGCAGTGAACATACCCGAGCAACATCCGCAGCCGGGGCAAGAATGAGCTTCGATGCGCTGAACTGTTTCATCGTCAACGCTGTCGTCGGCACTTACTACCATAGCGTCAACAAGATCCAGCCCTTGCTTTGACACACCGTCGTTTCCTGCCTCCATAGGGCCTCCTGAAACAAAGATGGTGGGGATATTGAGTCTCATTGCTGCCATCAGCATTCCCGGTGTTATCTTGTCGCAGTTGCTGATGCACACCAGAGCGTCTGCCTTGTGGGCGCTTACCATATATTCTACGCTATCGGCAATGATGTCGCGCGAGGGTAAGGAATACAGCATGCCGTCATGCCCCATTGCGATTCCGTCGTCTATGGCAATCGTGTTAAACTCTGCAGCATAGCAGCCCAGCTTCTCTATCTCGGCCTTGACAAACTGCCCGATGTCGTGCAGATGGGTATGCCCGGGAACAAACTGAGTGAACGAATTGGCAATGGCTATGATGGGACGTCCCATCATTTCTTTTTTCATGCCGTTGGCAACCCAAAGGGCGCGGGCTCCTGCCATTCGCCTGCCTTGTGTGCTTATCTCGCTGTGAAGAGGTATTTTATAATCTGGCATCTCTTTATCAATAGGTTAGAAGTTTTTCTTTATGTTAGAGGACAGTCACCCATCCGTATTTATCTTCTAAATCGCCATACTGAATGCCGCGAAGTGTTTCGTAGAGCTTCTTGCAAACAGGCCCGGGCTTTCCATCCTTTGCTATTACATACGAGACGCCCTTCTCGACATCATCGATACGCTCAATCGGAGCGATAACGGCAGCAGTTCCGCAAGCGCCTGCTTCCTCGAAGGTTGTCAGTTCCTCGATAGGAATCTGTCGGCGTTCGATTTTCATGCCCATATCTGCTGCCACACGCTGTAGGCTGTCGTTTGTGATGGAAGGCAGGATGGAAGTGGAGAGAGGTGTGACGTAGGTGTTGTTCTTGATTCCGAAGAAATTGGCAGCTCCGCACTCGTCGATGTATTTCTTCTCCTTTGCATCGAGATAGAACTCGCATGAGTAACCCATATCGTGTGCCATTTTATTAGCGCGAAGGCTTGCAGCGTAGTTTCCGCCCACTTTGTAAGTGCCCATTCCCAAAGGAGCAGCACGGTCATACTGACGAATAACCACATAAGGAGTAGCCGAGAATCCTTCCTTGAAATAAGCGCCTACGGGTGTCACGAATATCACAAACAGATACTCTTCGGCAGGATGTACGCCTACCTGCGCTCCTGTGCCGATGAGCAGCGGGCGAATATACAGCGATGCTCCGCTTTCGTATGGAGGAATGAAGCGCTCGTTCAGCTGTACTACCTTCACTACCATATCGTGGAACAGTCCATCGGGCAAAGCAGGCATGAGGGTAGCTTCGCAAGTGCTCTTCAAACGTGCATTGTTTGCCTCGATGCGGAAGATGCGCACCTTGCCGTCCTTGCCTCGATAAGCTTTCAGTCCTTCGAAAGCCTCTTGCCCGTAGTGAAGACTTGTGGCAGCCATGTGAATAGGTATCAGCTCACTGCTGCTCACTTCCATTTCGCCCCATTTGCCGTTGCGGTAGTAGCAACGAACATTGTAATCCGTTTTGATATAACTGAACGAAAGGTTATCCCAATCCAAAGTCTTTTTATCCATAGTTATAATGTATTAGTGGTTTCGTTATGATTTTCGAGTATGTTCAGCATCTTCATCGTTGCCTTGATGGCTGCCTCGGTTTGGTCTGCATCAAATCCGCGTGTCTTGAACTCATGCCCCTCATAGTCCCATGTGATGATTGTCTGCACAAAGGCATCGGTACGCCCTCCTGGGGGAATGGAGACAGCATAGTTTGTCAGCATGGGGAACTTCCGCTGCAGGGTCACTTTGTAAATCTTGCGCAAGGCGCGCACAAACGCGTCGTACTGTCCGTCGCCGCTCGAGAATTCCTCATATATCTGCCCATTGATATTCAGCTTCAGCGCGCAGGTAGGCCTGATACCTTTCGATAGCGACACGTTGTAGCCGATAAGGGTGACTTTATCTTCTGTCACAGCATGCTTCAGCACGTCTGAGATGATGTAAGGCAAGTCTTCCTGCGTGACAACCTCTTTCTTGTCGCCCAGTTCAATGATTCTGTCGGTAACTTTACGCATAGCATCCTCGTCCAACACGAGCCCCAGCTCATCCAGATTCTTGCGGATGTTTGCTTTACCGCTCGTCTTGCCCAAAGCATACTCACGCCTGCGTCCGAAACGCTCGGGCAGCAGTTCGTTACAGTAGAGGTTGTTCTTGTTGTCTCCGTCGGCATGCACTCCTGCCACTTGCGTGAAGACGTTCTCTCCCACGATGGGCATATTGCTTGGCACAGCGATGCCCGAACAAGACTCCACGAGCCTGCTTACGGCATTCAGCTGTTCCTCAACGACGGCTGTCGACATTCCGAGATGATCTCGCAGTATTGCCTGCACGCTTGCGAGAGGAGCATTACCTGCCCTTTCTCCGAGCCCGTTGACTGTTGTGTGCAATCCGCTCACGCCTGCCTCTACGGCAGCGTAGACGTTGCTCACAGCCAAGTCGTAATCGTTGTGTGCGTGAAAGTCGAAGTGCAGATGCGGGAAACGGGTTACCATCTCGCGCACGAATGACGAGGTCTGCGTAGGATCGAGCACTCCCAGCGTGTCGGGAAGCATGAATCGGCGTATGCCGACGCTCTGCAGCCCCTCAACCATCTTGAAGACGTAGTCGGGAGAATTTTTCATGCCGTTGCTCCAGTCCTCCAGATAGATGTTTACCATGATGCCGAGCTCTTTTGCGTAGGAAACGGTGCGCACGATGTCTGCCACATGCTCCTCGGGAGTCTTGTGGAGCTGCTCTGTACAATGACGCCGCGAGCCTTTGGCAAGCAGGTTGAGCACGCGCCCTCCGCACTTCTGAATCCAGTCGGCAGAAACGGTTCCGTCAACAAATCCCAACACCTCGACACGCTCCAGGCATCCTTCAGCCTTTGCCCAGCGGCAGATGGTGCTTACCGACTCCATCTCTCCCTCCGACACACGTGCCGAGCCTACCTCGATGCGATCGACATGCAGGTTCTCTATCAGGAAGCGCGCTATCGACAGCTTCTCGTGCGGAAGGAACGAGACACCGCTTGTCTGCTCACCGTCGCGAAGCGTGGTGTCCATTATCTCTATCTGGCGTGACCTGTCTGTTGTCATTCGTTATCCATTTATCAAAAAACCTTTCCCACTCCAGTGAGAAAGGTCCCTATAGGTTTATTTACACAACTCTCACCTCAGATCAAATTACTCGACCAGAACCAGCAGAATAATGCCCACAAGGATAAGGTTGCTTGTTATCATCTGTAAAATTTTGTGCAAAAATAATACGGATTTTTTACCCGACAAAGCTTTTTCGTGAAAAATTTCAGTTTTTATCGTGTTTTCCGCCCATATTTCTCGTTTTTTCTGAGTTTTTGACTTCTCTGCGCCAAAGTAGCTATCGGGAAAAGCTTTTCAAGCGTGATTTTTTCTTTCTCCAAAAAATTTTTTTCCTTCTCGAAAAAAATTTTTCCCTTCTTCATACGGCGAGATTTGTTCTCCAAAAAAAAATTATTCCTTCTCCAAAATCAGCAAGCCCTTTTCAAGCAGTCAGCGGAGCTTCACATGAAGCTCCGCTGACTAAAGTAAACGTGAGGAAACGCCTCACTTCATCGGTTGGAACTAATCGATAGACATCGTCTTGATTTCCCACGTGGGAGCGACTTCTGTAGTGCTTGTATAATGGAAAGCTACATTTACTTTCTTTCCTGCAAAGGAGGAAAGATCTATGTTTCCTGACTCAACCCATTCCCAAATTCTTTTATTATCTGAATCTACGCCTCCTGAAGGCAAGTTAGGGATGGTAAGCTGAGTTTTTTCAGCAGTTGCAACATCACCACTATAGTTAACCAACACATAAACTCCGACGTAATCAGTAAAAGCAACTCCGTCAAAGTAATTTCCTGTATGAAGGAAGCTGAGTTTTGGCGAAGAAGCAGATGACAAGTCAATAGTAGGACTTATCAGCCAACTTTCTGCTGCTTGATTGCCATTCTTGTAAGCACTTGCTTTCCAGCCGTAGGAAGAGGATTGCTGCCATACGTACGTGAGGGAACTGAGAGTGATGTCCTTTGCTACAAACCCGTTTTCACCCTTGGTGAAGTCGACGCTATAGGGATAGGAGCCTTCTTCTCCTGTGTTGCCGCCGGGATTGCCCCCGGGATCTCCGTCAAATGAGAATTCGGATACAGATTTCAGTCCAGGCTGGCTGAAGTATTTTTCAAGCGAGCCTTTCAGATAAACTAGCTTACCGAGATTCTCGGGATGCTGCTGCAGACTGATAGCATCGCGTACGGCACCCTGCGGAAGCTGCACAGGAATGCACTTCGTAGCATCTTTGCAATCGGCATCATCGGCAAGGAGAATGTTGGTGTTGCTGGCATTCTCTGTGCCGAAGGCAGCATCGCTATACGATTTATCCGTAACCGTACCTACAATATATCCCTTCACCCAAGCAGTAGTGCCGGGATTGTTGGCTGAAAGAACGTAGGCTACATTGTAAGGAGAGCTCTGACTTCCGTCACCCTCTCCTCCGGGGCCTGGGCCAGGAGTGTCGCCTCCCTTTTCCAAGATCTCCACGAGGAAGGCGTTGAGGACTTCTATCTTCCCATTAAAGTCTCCGCGCTGCCCTACGATCTTGATTTTGTCTCCATTAGCCAAACCTGTCTTTGCCACAAGGTCCTGGAAGGCTTTCGAGGCACCTCCCTTTTCAGCAAGGAGACCGTAGACGTAGACTTTGCCCGTTGCATCCTCCAGGTCGAAGTTTCCGTATTGATCTCCGCTCTTGATGCCGCTTGCAACACCCGTGAGCTCATACCAGACGGAAGTGCTGACTGGGGCAGCATTGAACTCAGCAATAGTGACTGGAGTAGCATCAACAGGAACAGGCGTGGGGGTATCCACGTCGCCTTGCTGCATGTTGAAATTCTTCAGCTCCCAAGTGGTGGAGTTCACTCCGTCGCATTGGAAGTAGAAAGCGACGTAAACCTTCTCCTGCCCGATAAATTCAGCAGGAAGGGAAACGGGTCTTGCGGTATAGAAGTCCCACGTCTGAGTGGTAGACTCCACAGGCTGGAAGTTCAAGTCGGTCCACGTTGCCGTAGTGACATCGCCGTCATAGTCCTTGCTTACCAGCACTTTGTGCCAGCCTTTCAAGTCAGTTGAGGATTTCACATAGCGCAGCACATTATCGAAGTTGATGGAAACACCTTCATCACCCGTGACTGTGGTGTTGATAGCCGGACTTACGAGCCACGTCTTCGTAGCCGTAGTACTACCGTTAGCGTATCCGGTAGCCTTAGCGTAAGTGGAACCCAGGCTCCAGTCGACGCCTTCAATTGTCTGAACCTTAAAGTCGTTCAGGCTTGCGCTGACAAAAGGAAGCCCTCCCGTTGTCTCGTTTCCTCCGCCGTTAGGGTCAGGGAGGGGATACGGAATCTCCGGTACATCGGCACATGCTGCAAAGCCCAAGAGGCAAAGGGCAGCAAACAGAAACTTAATACTCTTTTTCATATTCGTTATATCTTTTTTATTCTCTCCTTATTATATATGTTTTCTCACTGAACCTTCTTCACATCGTCAGCTACTCGCACCAGCAGCTGCTTGGTATCGCCGTAGAGAGTGAGAAGCCCGGTAATGTTGACTTTTCCTGTGGGAATCGTATCGTGCGAGAAGTTGGAATAGTTGCTCATGCGGCAGTCGATCTGCTGCGAACCTACTTTCACATAACGATCCTCTGTAGTGCCGTCGACTGGAGCATAAGGTCTGCCGGCATCAGTAAATGTGACGCCCTCGAGACGAACGTACAGAGGATAGTTGGTAGCAACGGAACCTTCGTTCCTAAGCCAATTCTCGTCGATGACAACGGGCTCGACAGCCTTTGCGTCAGGCTTGTTAACCAGCCGGACGTGTTTCTCAAACTCGCTTGCGCTGATGCGCCCCAGCTGCAGGCCGTATTTATCCGACATGAAAGCCTTTCCTATCTCAGGCATATTAGAATAGGCACCGAAGTCAAGCCCCTTGAGCGAGACTATGACCTCCTGCCCCATAGGGAGGTAGGCATAGATTCCGGTGGAATTGACACCCATGACGATGCAGCCTCCGTCTTTGTCACGTATGGCAAGGGTTTTATAGACATTTCCGCTCTCGTCGTTGCTGACGATGTGCCCTCGGATGTAGATATCCTCCTCGACTGTTGTGTACTGATAGTTATACCTCGATGAGGAGACAAACAGTTCAGGGAATTTGACTGTCTTCAGGTCCTGTATGCTTGTCACCGTGGGATTCTCGGGCAGCGCGTTGTTGCCGTAGGGATATTTCCCCGAATTGAAAGTCATGTCGTCAAAGTCGTTCATGCACGACGTCACCGTCAAGGCAACAAGGGCAAGGATGGGTAGTATAGTAAAACGTTTCGTTTTCATATCATTATGAGTATTAGAAGCGGAATCCGACATTCAAGAAAGCATTCAGCGCATTGGCATAATAGAGTTTGGGGTTCTTGGAGAACACGTACGTACGCGCATCGCCCTGCACTCCGTTGTCGTAGTAGTAGTCATCGCGGTTCTGTTCATATCCTCCGGTGCACATATTGGTGTTGTTGAGCAGATTGTTCACAGTGAGGTTGATGCTCACGCTGCGTCCTCCCGACAGACGGATGTAGCGCCCCACGTTTGCATCCACCATGAATCCTCCCTTGCACTTCGGCTGTCGGGCTGTAACTGCCTTGTAAAGCGTACCGTCGGCATTATAGAGGAGTCCTCCCTCTTCCTGCAGCGTGGCATCGTCTACGCCATAGCTGGGATTGCCCTGCTCATCGATAGCTCCGCTGAAGACATACTTGTTGAGCACGTTGCTCAGACGACGGTACTGGGAGAAGCTGACGTAGACATTGTCGTAGTAGTTGACATTAGCACCGAGGAACCATCCGCTGATGTTATAGTCAACTCCGAGACTGAGAGCCGTCAGCGGGGTGCTTCCCACGCGACAGCCGTCGGCAATCACACGCAGGCTCTCATACTCGCCTGTCACAGGATTCTTCACTACATTAGTGATGCCATCCTGGTCCTCGTACGTGAGGGTAGCAATAGGATTGTTCGAGTAGTAAGCGTCTCCCACAGAACCGATGAAGGTAAACGACAACGCGCTTGTCACGTTATACACGGCAGCAGCCTCCACGCCATAGTGTACTTTGTTGATGCCGTTCATCGTCAGGTAGGCAAAACGGTTCTCCGAATCGTTGTAGAAGGCTGTCTGCTCCACCTGATGATCGAACTGCGTGTAATACCCGCTCAAGCGCATCTGCAGTCCGGAAAGCGTAAGCTGATAGGAGAGCTCCGTGTTGAGGATGCCCTCCAACGTCAAGTCGTGAACGAAGTCGTTCTTGATTCTGTTAGCAATAAAAGAGTTGTATGCCAGGGGAGCCTCCTTCTGGTATCCGGCATTGAGTGTGATGATATTAGTAGGAGTGATGCGCCAGTTGAGCATAGCCTTTCCGCCTCCTCCCAGAAACTTTGCCACGCCACTTGAGCCATACGAACGATCTGCTGCACGTCCGTTCTGCATCAGTCCGTAGCGCTCGATAGTGGTACCTGCCAGCTGAGCCGAGCCGATGATATTCAGGGGGCCGTTGCTGAACGAGTACTGCCCCCATGCACGGGCTTTGTTCACATAGATGTTATAATTGTACCCGAACACGTCTCCTTCTTTTATCTGTCGGTTCGGGTTACGCATGTCGTTCTGTATCATTGGGCTGTTGTAGCCGTTGTCGCGTGCTGCAAACTTGTCGACATCGGTGTATTTATTGGCACCGAGCAAGTCCGACATCGTCTTATAGTGCATGCCCTTTGTGGTGCTGAGGTTGATGCCGGCAGTATATCGGTTAAAGTTGTCGATAGTGTGACTGTAGGTGCTGCTAAGGTTCACAGCCTGCTGGTCGTTGTGGCGTGCTTCCACATAGTAGAGAGCCTCCCCACCTACAGCGTTTGCCTGACTATTGGCGAAATAGAGGCGGTCCCAGTTGATCTGCCTATTGGCAGGAGAGCCGCTGAAGTTGTTGTAAAGTTCCCAGAAGGAAGACAGTTCGTCGGCAGTTGGTCTGTATGCCAAGTCCCATACAGTATATGCCGAGCTGGGAAGATTCTTGTAGTAATCGGGACGTGGGTCGGCAGCATTACCGTTCCATCCCAGTGCCGTAGTGCTGTAGTTGGAGTATTTGAACGATGCCGACGTAACAAGTTTCGTGTAGTCGTCGATATTGAAATCCCACGTAGCAATGGCAGCTGGCTCGAAACTGTTCACTACTCGTGAGTTACGCTTCTTCCCTCCCTGAAAGCCCCAGTAGGGATTATAAAAATGTGTGCCGGCAAGGGCGTAAGCCTCTTCTGTTGCAGCACCCTGCTGAGCACGCTCGGTGGGTGTGCCCCATGTTGTGAGCGAAAGGCTATGTTGGTCGTTGAACTTCTTCTGTGCGCTAAGGAAATAGCCGAACGAATTGTAGAAAGTACCCTCAATCACGCCCTCGTTTGCCCAACGGTAGCCGGCGCTCATAGTCAGCGCCCATCCGTTGTCCATCAGTCCTGTGCTGTGGGTGAACATAGCTCGCGCAAGGTAATTTCTGTTGCAGGCACTCACCACAGCCTTAGAGCCTGTAGCATACTGCGACGCACGGAAGTTGATGTTGCTGGCTCCTCCGATGGGGGCATAGGCGAAACGGTTGACTTCGAAGGCAGAGGCGCTCTCCTGATTACGGGTAGCATCGTTCAGGCCGCCTATCATGCCGAAGGAGAAACGTCCCGTCTCGGCATCGTTCATCAGCACACCGTTCATATACACATCGTTATACTTCGAGTCGAAGCCGCGCACCTTGAAACGCATAGGGCTGAACAGATAACCCACGTTGCTCAGGTAGATGTCGTTGTTGGCAGTTGTCAGTGCTGCCACGCTCTGCACGGCATCGTCGTCCTCGCCCAGCTGCGACTCGGTGAATGTGAACGCTGACTCATCGTTCTCCCCTGCAACCTGCTTGCCGTCTGTCGTCACCACCTCTTGTGCGCTTGCCACACCGCAGAGGGCAGACAACGCTAGGCAAAGCAATAAGAATGTCTTTTTCATATCGTATATAGATTATTATCTCCACTTTCTCATGTGTGGAGCAAAGAAACAAAAATTTTATTGTTTTTCGCATAAATTCTACTTTTTTTTCACTCCAATGGTGATAAATTCATATTTTCAGTCTATATTTGCTCGCAGAAAAACCAAAAACACGAGCACCACTGCCCGTCGTACCAATAGAATAATATGATGAAACGACACACCACTTCCCTCCTCTCCCCCCTTGTAGCCCTTGTCATGCTCTGCAGCTGCGGCGCTGCCAACCAGACGACACCCGTCACGCGCAGTGCTAACCAGACGTCTCCTGCCACACGCGCTGCTGTCGGCAGCGACGATGCTGGCGAAAAACGCTTCGCCCTCTACGGCATAGGCTTCTATAACCTCGAGAACCTCTTCGACACCATCCACGACTACGCTCCCGACGGTACCGACAAGAACGACTATGAATACCTCCCCACAGGCACCAACCGCTGGGGCACCATGAAATACAACTCCAAGCTGAAAAACATGTCCACCGTGCTCAGTCAGCTGGCAACAGACCGTATCCCCGCAGGAGCAACCCTCATAGGCATCTCCGAGATAGAAAACAGGCGCGTGGTTGAAGACCTCCTCAAGCAGCCCGCCCTCGCCGATCGAGGCTATGAGATTGCCCACGCCGAGAGTCCCGACATTCGTGGCGTCGACTGCGCCTTCATCTACAATCCCAAGCAGTTCCGTCTCGAGACGGTAAGCTATCCTCTCTATCTCCACGAGGACGGCACCGTGAGCCACACACGCGGTTTCCTCACTGTGGGCGGCACCCTTGCTGGAGAGCGCATCCACTTCATCGTTTGCCACTGGCCAAGTCGCGCTTCCGAATCGGCTCGGCGCGAGAGGGCAGGCGAGCTTGTCAGAGCCGTCAAAGATTCCATCCTCTCCCTCTATCCCGGCACTTCTGTCATCATCATGGGAGACCTCAACGATGACCCCGACGATAAGTCCATTGCCCAGTCGCTAGGAGCAAAGAAGAACAAGGAGGAATGTGCTCCTTCCGACCTCTACAACCCCTGGTGGAAAACGCTGCGCAACGATGGGGTAGGCACACTCAAATATGACGGCAAGTGGAATCTTTTCGACCAGATCATCCTGACAGGAAACCTCGTCGACGGAGATCGCTCACACCTCCAGTATTTCAAGAACGAAATCTTCGTACGCGACTACATGGTTCAGCACGAAGGCAAGTATAAGGGCTATCCCCTTCGCACCACCTCCTCAGGAGCCTGGACGAACGGCTACTCCGACCACTTCCCCACTACCGTCTACCTTATCAAGGAAGTGAAATAGCAGAGAAAAGGGTTTCTTGAAGAACCATTTTTCCCTTGTTTGACAACAAATCCTCAGAGTTTAATACTGACGACTCATCGTTAAACAATATCAAGAAAGAGGGGGCTGACAAAAAGAGGTTCCCCTCCTCTTTTTTCTTTATCGCCTCAGGATTCGTGAGGGTTATCATACAATAAACCTTTCGCTCTTTGCGTTATATCTATAGAAACGACAACCCATTCTTAAGCACTATGAAACGGCTCCTCTTTTTCCTTACGCTGACGTTTGCTTCGCTTGCAACATATGCCACAGGGCAGGAAGGCGACGTCATTTTCATCGACGGTGTTCAATGGATTCTGCTCGACAAGCCCGTCTACTCAGACTCCGCATTAAGTCATGCTTTGGAAGCAGCGCTACCTGAGGGCCGAGGTGTAAACACTGCCAACTGGGCAGGCTATACGGCATACTGGAGCATCCGGCAAGAGAAGCTCTTCCTCGACAGCATCCAGTATGAGGTATATGATGACACCTCTGCCAAGAAGTTCAGAACCGAGCGTCTGTCCTCCGACATCCTGCTACGCGTCTTCAACAAATACGCCGAGGGGGAGTGCATCGTTGCCAAATGGCTCAACAGAGACATCCGTGCGGCAAAGGGGAAGATGCTCTACTACGTGCATAGCGAGTATCACAGGAACTACGAAAACGAGCGCATCATCAGCATCGCACAAGGCGAGGTATGCGACACAAAGGAGTATCAGAACTATGTGGTTGACGGTTTTTCTTTCGACAATTGTTCCGCCAAGGAGCTGCGCGAGAAGTTCCCCCTCCACATCGAGCGGTATCCCGAGCTGGCAGATGTCAAGCGTGTCGTTTTCAAGATTGAGAAGGCAAGCGTCGACGCTCAGGGCAACCTTGTGGAGTGTAAGGTTCGGGTAATGAAGCCCGGCAGCAACGAGCGCCTTGCTGCAGAGATGGAAAGGGCTATGAAAGCCTGTCGCCCCTGGCGCGTGATGTTCATCAACGGCCAATACCGCAGCTACGGCATCGAGGGCTACTACGTACCCTACGCTTTGGAAGAATAAGCAACGATTCTATTTCAGTCCCACAGGCGGAAGGTGGGTGACCCGTTCAGGTAAGTAGCGCTCTCTGCTACGTTATCCATACTCGGCAAGCCTCCGTACTCATCGCAGATGCGCCCGTGAATGGTAAGTCTGCGATAGAGGTTATCGGGGTTGTCGCTCAAGTTGACGGCAGCGCGCACCTCTCCCTTTGGCAGCTTGACAACCAGCACCCTGCGTGCATCCGTCACCGATGCCGAGTCGGCAAGCACCACGTTCGTCTCGTACGACGTCTTGCCAAACTGAGGACTTTTGTTGTAGTAGCCCACAATGAATCCTGCCACCCACGCCTCGTCGGAATAAGCCTGATCCACCCTTTGCAGCGTATGCATGCTGTCGACATAGGCTACCACTTCGGCTACGCTGATAGGCTCGTCGATGGAGTTGGGGCGGAAGGGAGTGTCGGAAGAGCTGTGGTTTCCTCCCCCATCGTCTTCTTTGTCCTCCTCGCCGTCTTTGTTCTCCTCCTCGCCGTCTTTGTTCTCGTCGGCACCCACTACGTACTCCTCCACTTCCTTGATGCCCACTATCGAAAGATATTTGGTAAGGCTGCCGTGTACCTTCAGGCGCTCGTGCATGACGGAAGGATTGTCGTAGAGGTTCAGTTCGCTCCTTTCCTCCGAGCCGCTCTTCAGACGTATGGCAATGCAGCGCCGATAATCGGAAGTGACGGTGTCGGAGATGAGCAAATTCGACTGGTTCACGGCATTCTTATCTGCCAGCGAGAATGTGGCGCTCGAAGGGGCGCTCGTCCCTTTCACAAAGCCCACTATCACGCCTTCCACCCACACGTCTTCGGCAGGAGCTGCCGTCTGCGCCTCCCTCACCGAGAAGGGGTCGGAGCGAGTGCCTTCCGACACTATCTCCACTGTCTCCCAACCCTGCCCGTCAGGGTCCACGCTCGCAGTGTCAGCCTTCTCCTCGTCGTCAGGAAGTACCAGAGGCGAGGTGCACGAGAGGGCAAGAGCCATTGACGTAAGGAGCAGAAACTGTAGGCGACGCGACATGATTGTTTTCGTTAGTTGCGACAAAATAAGGAATTTTTCCGCAACGATGCAAGAAAAAGCCTAACAAAAATTGAGATTTGCTTTGTTTCTCCGCTCGTTTAATCGTTCTTTAACCAGAGGTTTAAGATACTCTCGCTCGGGCGAAAAAAATAATTGGGAATTATTTTGTTTCTCCGCTCGCTTAATCGTATCTTTGCAGTCGCTTTTGGAATAGACTTAAAGGAAGTTTTTATTATAAACTGTTTTCAAATATGGTAAACTACAAAGAACTGGGCCTCGTGAACACCCGTGAGATGTTCGCTAAGGCTATCGACGGGGGCTACGCTATCCCCGCATTCAACTTCAACAACATGGAACAGCTGCAGGCCATCATTATGGCTGCTGCCGAGACTAAGTCACCAGTCATCCTGCAGGTGTCGAAAGGTGCCCGCAACTATGCCAACCAGACCTTGCTGCGCTACATGGCAGAAGGTGCCGTAGCTTACGCTAAGGAGCTGGGATGGGAACATCCTCAGATCGTGCTGCATCTCGATCACGGCGATAGCTTCGAGCTCTGCAAGAGCTGCGTCGATATGGGCTTCAGCAGCGTAATGATCGACGCCTCTTCCCTGCCCTATGAGGAGAACATCGCCCTCACGAAGAAGGTTGTGGAGTATGCTCATCAGTACGACGTTACCGTAGAGGCTGAGCTGGGTGTTCTTGCCGGCGTGGAAGACGAGGTAAGCTCCGAGGAGAGCCACTACACCAAGCCCGAAGAGGTTATCGACTTCGCTACCCGCACGGGCTGCGACAGCCTCGCCATCAGCATCGGCACGAGTCACGGAGCTTACAAGTTCAAGCCCGAGCAGTGCACCCTCGACCCCAAGACCGGTCGTCTGGTACCTCCCCCATTGGCATTCGACGTGCTGCATGAGGTAGAGAAACGCCTCCCCGGCTTCCCCATCGTACTTCACGGCTCCAGCAGCGTGCCCCAGGAAGAGGTTGACACCATCAACAAGTTCGGCGGTGCCCTGAAGGCTGCCGTAGGTATCCCCGAGGAGCAGCTCCGCGAGGCTGCCAAGAGCGCTGTATGCAAGATCAACATCGACTCCGACTCACGTCTGGCTATGACGGCTGCCGTACGTAAGGTGTTCGCCGAGAAGCCCGCTGAGTTCGACCCGAGAAAGTACCTCGGTCCTGCACGCGACAACATGAAGAAGCTCTACATCCACAAGATTGTGAATGTGCTGGGCTCCGACGGCAAGGCTCTTTAAAGATAATCAGATGATCGGATAATCAGATGATCGAATCCTCTGATCACAAGATTAGATTATCGCAGTAAAGCCGATGGAAACGAAAGGCGCTGCTCCCTGTGGGGCAGCGCCTTTGATTATATATGAGCGTGTGGCTATTGTGCCAAACGTGCTATTGTGCTAATGTGCTAATTAGAAGAAGCCGCCGGGGCCTCCGAAGCCGCCGGGACGTCCCATGCCTCCTTGAGGCATTGCGTCGGTGTTGACGCCCTTGAAGGCGCGCAGGTTGTAGACGACGGTGAGCATCACGTAGCGAGGCATCACGTTATAGTACGATGTGGTGATAGCTATGTCGCTGACGCTGCGGTTGTAGGTCTTCTGTGTGCCCAGAACGTCGTAGCCCGACAGCTTCACCTCCAGCTGGTTGTTGAGGAACTTCTTGCCGAGGGCGGCGTTCCACAGCAGGTTCTGCACCTCGCTGCCCTCCATAGCCGAACCGCCGTAGTAGGCGTATGCCAGCGTATGCTCCATAGTGAATCCCTTCCAGAATGTCCACTGCAGCGAGGCGTTGGCGTTGTGGGTGAGGTAGTTGCGCGAGTTGTCGGTGCTCTTCACGTCGCTGAAGCTCAAGTCATACCCGAGGCTGAAGTCGAGATGCTGGCTCACGTTGGAAGTGATGTCGAATCCGGGGCTGATGCCGCGACTGATGCTCTTTGTCTTATGCTCGTCGAGGAGGAGAGTGCCGTCGGGGGCGGCGCTGATGTACTCCTGCAGGCCGTGATAGACGTCGTAGTTTGCCGTGAGGTTGAGGTTGAGGTTGCTCATGAGCAGGTCGAAGGGCATACCGAAGGTCACCCCGCCATAGGTGTAGATGGTGTTGTCGTCGAGGTTCATGGGGCGTGTTATCTGTGCGCCCTTCACCATCGTGAGCCCTGCGAACTGGTCGCCGCCCTGCTGGTAGAACGCCACGGGCAGCTTGTCCACCTGTGTGTCGACGTTGGTGATGGTGGTAACGGTACCTATGGGGTTGTGTGTGAGTCCTCCTCCGAGGTGGAACTGCAGGTTGGTAGCCTTCTCCATGTTGCTGTGTATGTAGCGTGCGTGGAGGCTGTGCCCTATCACCTGTCCCAGGTTGGGGTTACCTGTTGAGAGTGCCAGCGGGTTGACGTTGTTGACGCTCTGCTGCAGGTTGGCGATGGAGGGCTCTGAGGTGTAGGTATCGTAGAACATGTGTATGCTGTTGCCGAGCGTGTCGCTCCACTCCACCATCGCTGTGGGGTTGATGTTGTAGTACACCTTGGGGCTGATGGCGTACGAGGGGTTGAGCGGGTCGTTGTCGGCAAACTGAGTGTAAATCTGCTTGCCGCTGAGCTGTGCCCTCTCGGCCTCGAAGCGAGCCATGATGTTGAGCGACTTGTTGTGGAACCTCCAACCCATATCGAGTCCCTGTCGCTGGTAGTCGCTGATGAAGTTGTTGGTGAGGTTGGCATCGATGGAGTCTTTGGCGATGGTCTTGCCGTTGAGGGTGATGAGGTCGTAGCGCGTCATGCGTTCGCTCTCCTGATGATTGCCTCCGAAGCGCAGCGATGCCGACAGCTGCATCTTCTCGTTGAGGGGCTCGGTGTAGGTGGCGTCGGCGTTGAAGTTACGGTTGCGGTTGGTGCTGTTCACCTGCTGCTCGTCGCGCTCGTAGCCTCTGGCGGTGCCCAGCGTCTTGTCGCCGAACGACTCGTTGTCGCCTCCCGACAGTCCTCCGTTGGCGCTGATGGAGAAGGTGCGTCCCTCCTTGCCCAGCTTGTGTCGCCACACTATGTTGCCGCCCATGTTATACCCCATTCCCTCGCTCGTGTTGCTGTTCGATGTCGAAGCGGTGTCCACTTGGGCGGTGTGGGGGTTGAGGATGGTATAGTTGCGGCTGTTGCCGTTGGAGTTGTTGCGCTGCAGCCCGAATCGCGGACGCACGATGATCTCGTCGTTGTCGCCGGGACGGATGCTGATGCGCATGTCGGCGCTGTGGTTGATGTTCTTCGAGTCGCTGCCCGAGTAGCTCTCGGTGCGTCGCGGCAGGGTGAGGAAGTCGCTGAAGGTGGAGTCTTCCTGGTGCGTGTTGGTGTTGTTGAAGAAGTAGCTTCCCTGCAGCTCCAGCTTGTCGTCGAAGTAGCTGTCGTTGTAGTTGCCGCCCAGGGCGTTCGTCTTAGCCACACCCGTCTGAGCGGCTCTCACGCGGTAGCCCATACCCATGCCTCCCATGCCCATCAGGTCGTCGAAGGCGAAGTTGCGCTGGTTCACGTTGTTCGACAGTCCCATCAGCGTCACGCGCCTGCTGCCGTCGAAGATGTTGACGTTGAAGCTGCCGTTGTAGCGGGGCGTCATCGGCGCCGTGCTGTTCTCGTCGTTGGCAGGCAGGTCGTGTCCGCCCTGTGCCGTAGCCTTGCCGAACACGCCGTTGCGCTTATACGAACGTGTGCGCACGTCGAGTGCCTTCACGCTCTCGCCGTCGTCGAAGCCTGTAAACTCGGCCTGGTCGCTCTTCTTGTCAAACACGGCCACGCTCTGCACCACCTCGGCGGGCAGCGTGCGCAGCGCCAGCGTGGGGTTGTTCTCAAAGAACTCCTTGCCGTCCACCAGCACCTTCTCCACAGCCTCGCCCTGAGCCTCCACGCCGCTGTCGGTCACCCTCATGCCGGGCATCTTGGCTATCAGGTCCTCGGCGCTGGCGCCCTCGGCCACCTTGTATCCGTCGGCGTTTATCACCGTCGTGTCGGCCGTCTGCTTCACGCGCATGTTCTTGCCCACCACCTCGGTCTCCTTCAGCATCACGGCATCCTCCTCCAGCTTTATCTTCCCTATGGCGTTCTGTCCCCAGGGCGTGAAGTTATACTCCTTGCTGAAGCTCTTGTAGCCCAGATAGCTGAACTCCACAGTGTACTTTCCCGGGCGCGTCACCGTCAGGGTGAAGTTACCCTTCTCGTCGGTGATGGCGAAGGTGCCGTCGCCTCCTGCCGACGATGTAGCCTTTGCTACGGCGGCCACCAGAGGCTCGCCCGTCTTCTTGTCGAGCACCGAGCCGGTCACCTTTATCTCCATGCGGGGCTGGGCGAGGGCGCGGGGTGTGTTGACGACAGTGAGCACAATGCTCATCAGCAGCAGGGCTGCAAGGGTGCGGAGTGAGTGTGAGTTCATATCTTCTGCGATGCGATGGGTTGTTGTCATATCCTGTTTCTTGTCCTTACATCTTCGCCTAGGCGAAAATCGGTGCAAAGGTACTGCTTTTTCCCTCTCGGTGTACACCTTTTCTATTAAGAATATTAAAAAACCTCACTCCCACCGCGAAAAAACCTTAACATTTCCTCCCACACCCCCCTCTTGGGGTTATCAAATGCGAGCCAACCCCTGCCGATTATCCTTCAGCCCTCGATGCCCCGATTCCCATAAAAATCTTCCAAGAAAAAAACATTAACCTGAAAGTCTTATTCTATCAATCCAGTTTGTTAAGTAATACAAATCGTGCCGAAGAAGCAAAAGGCTCTCGGCACGATTTCTGTTGTTTGTTGAATAAGGAAGAAAGAGTGTTACATACCCCTAAAAACATAACGTGTAACAAATGTAACAAACGAAACATAACGCTAGTTCTCGCCCGTAGGGCTCTATCTCTCAACTCTCGCTATCGTAGGAACGCAGTTCCGTATCGTAATCGTTAGGGTTAACGAAAAGTCCATTCAACTTATTTCAGGGGAAGACGCTCTCCACTTTCCTGTACCGTCCTGCTTCTGTCTGCACAATAAGACCTTGTTTCTTCCAGTTCTTCAGCATCTGGTGGACGCTGTTGCGCGATACGTTGGCACCCTTCACGCTGACGCTGTGCTGGAAGGCTCCCTCAAAGCCGAACTCCACGTCCAGTCGCTCAAAGATAGAGTCGTTCTTGCCCATGCGCCGGCGATCGTTACCGCCGCTGTAGTCGCGGCTGGAGAAGGCTGCCTCTATGCGGTCGCGGAAGAAGAAGAGTGCCGTCTCCATCAGGTAGTCGGCCACCACGTCGTAGGCCTCCAGCATCTGCGGCGTCTGTGTCTTCTGCAGCATCGTCTGCCACAGGTCGGGTTTCTGCTTTAAGATTTTCTCGGCACCGCTCACTCCGTGCTTCTGGATGAGCTGTTCGGCCACCTTGCAGAGCATCAGGCAGCAGGTCATGCGCTGCGCCGTCACGCAGATGCGGAAGCGCTGGCGGGCACGAACCTTATCGTCGTTCTTCATCGTCTCCAGACGCTCACGCTCCACCCATTCGCGACCTCGTGCCTCCAACTTGGGCAGTTCCACCGTGCCCTGCATCAGCGGCAGCAGGAGGGCAATCTGCTGGATGCGCTCCTGCTGGCGGTCGGTCAGCACGTAGGGTTTGTCCTCCAGCGGCGCAAACGTGTTGTCGGGCGTGCGGGCAACGGCGATACGGCTCTGAAAGCCGTCGGTGTAGTTCGACACCACACGGTAGAGGGCATCAGGTGTGCCGCACATCGTTACGTTCCACAGCAGTTTCTCGATGTGCACGGTCACCGCATCAGCCGAGCGAGCCTCGCGGTCGTACCTCGAACCGTCATAGCTCTGGCGCAGCATCACCGAGAAGTCGCTCATTGCCGACTTCCACTTCTGCGCCACCGTGTCGGCCTCGGGCGTGAACGAAAAGGCGTGCTTGCCCTCCGTGTTGGCCAGCCGCTCTGCCAGGTTGGCAACGGTGTTGTTCAGCGGCAGGCACCTTACGGGCAGCTTGGGCTCCTCAGGTTGCTCCTTCTTGTTCTTAGCGGCGCGTTTCTTGCGGCGCCAGTCCTCCTCCTGCTGCTGATACATCATGTCCAGCGCCCTCACCTCGCCCAGCCAGGCATCAATCACAGGGTCGATCAGTCCCTTGCCGCTGGCGAAGTCGCCCGCGATGTACGCGATGAGGTTGAGCCCGTTCTTCTGTCCGTGCACGTCGAGCTGTACGCCCGTTGCCAGCATGCCGATGGCGGGACAGATGGCCGTCACCACAGGCATCGACAGCTGAGGGCCGACGGCCTCTATCGATTCGCGCACGCCCTGCGGCATCCGCGGCAGACGGTTGTAGTAGAAGCGCTCATCCTCCTGCACGGCCTCGTCCAAGCTGGTGTAATCACCACCCTCGGCATTCGGAGAAGAACCGAGGCTGTTCATGCGATCGCGGCGCACCTCGAAGAGCACGTCCTTCAGCCGCTTGGGCATCTGGGTGCGCTTCTCCGACAGGGCCGAGTCGATGCACTTCATCTTCTGCGTCTCAGAGAAACCGTCGTAGCAGGGGATGACGGCGTCCATCAGCTCGCGGTCGAAGCCGCAGATGTGGCGCAGGTTCACAGCCAGCTCGAAGGTGAGCACGTCGCGGTTTGTCCTCACTGGCTCCTTACCCTCGTTGTAGAGCTCCCACCACTTGCGGATGATCTCCGAATACGGAAGTCCGTTATAGTCTTTCTCTGAACAAAGACTTTCTTCTGAACACGAATTGCCCGAATCTGACGAATAATCCGTTCCATCTGTTGAATCCGTGTTCGTCTTCTCCGTGTTCGTTTCGCTCTCGACAATCTCGAAAATATCGTCCGAAAGAAACAGCAGATCATCGTCGCTTGCCGATGTCGTGAAGAACACCCTCGTGATGTCCTTGGCACCTGCGTCATATTCCACCTTCAGGAGTTCGCTTGCCCAGCGGAGGTTCTCCTCCTGTGTTAGCTCCGGCCGGCGACGGAACACCAGGTGATAGCCTGCCTTGCGGGCGCTCATCTCCAGCATCAACAGGCCCAGTTCGTCTTTCTTCGCAAGGATGCGCTCCTTCACCGCTGGCATTTCCTCTGCTGCGATGTGGTCGATGTCCATCCCCACGGTAGTGCTCATCCGCGTAGAACCTTTCAGCGAGCCGTCCTCATTAGGCAGGCACGAGTAGTTCATCTGAATGAGGCGATGCTTCTGCCGCTCGTCACCCTCGCGCACGGTCTTCAGTATGGCCTTCTGCTTCTCCGTACCGCGAAGTGCCAGATACTCTTCTCTCGAGAGGACGGGGCGCATCATCTTCGCCCCATCCTGATAGTTAATGATGTGTACACTCATAGCTTTACCATTGTGTTTCTGTTTGACGTGTCTTGATAAATGCTGCCTGTTCGTCGGCCTCTTCGCGGAAGAGCGACTCGATGAGCGCCTTGCCCATGCGTTTGGGAAAGCGCAGCTGGAAGATGACCGTTTCCATGGTCTCCTTCACCTCACCGTGAGCCGTGCGGAAGAGCATGTTATAACGGCTGCCGCTATCCTTGGCGTAGGCGCGGAAGTGGCTCGTGCCGTCGTCCTCCGTCACCATTCGACCCTTCTGGCTGGCGCGGTCGCCACCGCTCACGATGTGCTGACCCAGCTCAAACCCGCAAGGGTAGATGTTGATGTTACCGTTCTGATTGAACACTGTCTGTGTCTCCATCTGGAGATTCTCGATAAAA
>JAGCFO010000008.1 GCA_017650105.1 Bacteroidaceae bacterium
GATGCCGGCTCCGTTAAAACCGCCTGTGGCTGTGACGGTGCCGCCATAGATGTAGATGTTGCCGCATGTTACGTCACTATTTTCGGACATTCCGCAGCCGATGCCGGCAGCAAAATGTTCGGCTGTTGCCGTGATGTCGCCGCCGTGAATCCTGATGTTGCCGCAGGATAGGTCATAGCCGCCACCGATGCCGGCAGACATGGTTGAGTAGGAATCGTGGCCAGGTATGCCGCCGCCCGTGGCGTTGAGCTTGCCTGTGCCGTCGATGTCGAGCGTCTTGTCTACGGGCACGTAGATACCGGGAAATTCGTTAGAGAATCCCTTCACCGTGTTCTCGCCTTCAAGGAGGATGGTGGCGTTGCCCTCGCAGGTGATGCCTGCCCACCGGTAGTTGGTGTCCCAGAAATTCATTGTCTCCTCATCGCCTGATTCGGGCTGCTTGCTGATGGTCGCATTGCGCAGTGTCACGATAGCTCCGTCGGCGATGCTGACTTTGTAGAAGCCGCTCATCGTGCCTGTGAGCAGGGTGTTGTCCTGTGCCACACAGTCGGCCGTGAGGGTCGACAGGTCGATGACGGTGGGGCGTCCAACCTGCTCTATTGTCAAGTTTTTCACAAACTGGTTGTCGGCCGTAAACAAGCCCCTGTAGTCGTCGCTGTACTTGGCTCCCTCAGGGTAGGTGATTCTGTGGGTGTAGGGGATGAAGAGACCTCCGACGTTTCCTGCTTCTGCGTGTATGGCAGATCCGTTGGCTTCGATTTGCCAGTCGCCTGGCCCGGTGGTGATGTGGCCTTTGTTAAGATATATGACGGTATTGGTGCTTGTCGATTTAATGTAGACGTTGCCGCTGATATTCGCATCGCCTTCGCGAATGCTGAATCCGCTCACGCTGCACGTTGCGTTCAGGTCGCCGTTGACGTTGAGGTCGCCCTTTTCAAGGAAGAAGGCTCTGCCTGCGGTGATTTTGAGGTTGGTGTTAACAGTCAGGCTGCCTTCGTCCACTACCCAGAAGGCGTCACCTTCGGTCGTGTTGAGTGTCAGAGTGGTGGGGGCGTTGATAGTTAAGTCGATGCCGCGCGCACAGATCAGCGAAGCGTAGTCGGAAGAACCTTTGAACCATTGGTGTACGCCGCTGATGCTTGGCTTCTGGTTGCTGAAGGTGAGCGTGCCCGAGCCCTCGCCCGGAGTGTAGCGCACGTCGCCGTAGCCGTCGCCCAGCACGTCGTCAAGGTTGTGTGTCGTCACTCTCGTTTCGCCCACCCACACGGGATAGAGCTCGCTCTTCTTCCATATCTTCACATGCTTGGCGAAGGCAGAGCTGTTCGCGTCGATGCGTACCAGGAGGGCCCTGTTGTCGTCGCTTATGTAGGCTTTGTCGGGCAGTATCACTTCGTGTGTCTCGGGAATGGCGAGTCCTCCCTTCCCGTCGGGCAATGCGGCAGTGAGAGCTGAGCCGTTGGCGTCGATTTCCCAGTTGCCTGGCCCGGGAGTCAGGTGTCCGTTAACCAGCGATATGACGGGGTTGATGCTGGGCGACTTGATGTAGACGTCGCCGCTGATGCTCAGGTCGCCTTCGGTAAGATAGAGTCCTACCTTGCGGCACAGAAGGTTGAAGTCGCCATTGATTGTTAAACTGCCCTTGTCGCTAAGGAAGGCGTAGTCTGCCGTCATGTTCAGGTTGCCGTTGACCACCAGGTCGCCGTCGTCCATGTAGATGCCGTAAGGGAGGTAGCTGGTGCCGTCGCCGTTAGCCGTCTCAATGGTGAGGCCGTCGGCGGGAGTGTTGATGGTGAGCTCGATGCCCTTGGCGTAGATCTTGGAAGCAAGATTATCCGAACCACGAGTCCATGAGTATTCGCCGGCGATGTTGGGTGTCGAGTTGTTGAAGGTGAGCGTGCCCGCGCCCTCGCCGGGAGTGTAGCTCACCGAGCCGTCGCCCAGCACGTCGTTCATGTTCGCGGAGGTCACCCTCGTCGAGCCTACCCACACGGGATAGCGTTCGCCCGTTGTCCCGTCGTCAACGATGGCCTTGAGCGACAGGTTGGCGAAGCAGGGGCCGTAACGGCCTGCCCAGTTAATCGCGTCCTGTCCCGACACGTAGTATTTCAGGCTGCGTGTGCCGCTTGCCAGCTGGAAGGGGACTGTCCTGTACGTGTCCCAGTCGGGGTAGTACGTTTGGTCGTCAATCAGTTTCACCGTGCCGAGCGTCTGCCCGTCGGCATCGAGCATCGTCACGATTATCTTGCATTCATTGGCGCCCAAGCCGTTCTTGAATGTCTTCGATTTCATCTCTGCCGATGCCGTCACCCATACGTTGCCTTCGTCCACGTCCTCATTGCTGATGTTGTGGTCGGCGAGCGTGACGGTCTGCGTGAGGGTGCAGAGATTGAACGAGCTGGCCCAGATCATACGTCCATCTTCTGTCCTTATCTCCCATCCGTTGCCTCCGTCGGTCTTCGTCCAGCCGTTGTAGGTGCCGTCGCACGTGCCGTTGACGAGCAGCTCCTCGTCAGGCGTCGGGGCGTTGCTGGGAGCCTCCTCGAGCTGCCACACGTAGTTCATGTCGTAGCTGTACTCGGCCAGAGGGCCGCTGGCGCCGGCGTTCACCGTCCAGAAGGCGCTGCCCACCTTGTTCCATCCCGAGGTGCCGCTCAGGGCATTGGTGGTGCGGATGGCATACTTACCCTCGCTGTTGAGGAAGAACACCTGAGCCTCCCACGTGTGGCGTGCGTTCTCGTTGGTGACGTTCAGATGTCCCTTCGTCAGCGCGGCATCGTTCTCCTCCTCGGGGTTGGTGAAGTTGAAAAAGCCGTTCCTTATCATGAAGCCGTACGCGAACTCCTCTCCTCTGGCTTTGTGGAAGAAGAATGCTGGAGCCTCGAGCACGTTGGTCGACAGGTAGCCGCTGGCGGTGACGTAGTACTTCTGCCCGCCATACATGGTGAACACGCGGTAGTTTTGTTCGTCCACGATGGTGGGGAGCGCCCTGTCGTAGTTTTCCCGTTTCTCGTTTGTCTCCTCAAACGGGGTGTCGGTGATTGAGCCGCTGAACGTCTTGTTCACCCGGTCGTAGAGTCCCACCGTCCCGTTGTATTTGGCAGGCACGAAGTCGCATATCAGCGTCGATCCTTCGTAGATCTTGCAGCTGTAGAGCGTCATGATGGACGGTGACCCGTCTGGCGTCAGTCCGCCCTCGGTGCTCGATGTGTTGAGGTTGAAAAGCAGCATGGGCGTCTTGCCGTCGTCGGCCGTTCCCGTAGTGGTAACGCTTCCGGCGGGGGTGTCAGGCGCCGACTGCCTGTACCATGTGGCCGTCTGTCCCTCGCACACCAGTCTTATGCGCTCGTTATAGACGAGTCCCGTGCCGCGCGGCTCGTGTCCCGAGCGGTTGAAGCAGGGCACGTCGGCGCCGTCGGTGCGCGAGAAGAAGCAGAAGGCATTGCTCTGATAGCTCCCCAGACGGGCGCCGAGCAGCGCCTCCCACGTGCGCATGCTGTTTCTCACCACATAGCAGTCCATTTCCACACGCGTGTTGGCCTTGTGTGTGTAGCCCGTGTTGAAAGCCTGAGCTCCTGTCGAGCTGATGTAATCCAGGAGGGTCACTTGGCTCTCCTCCACCGTCTGGGCAGAGAGAGCCGCCGATGTCATCAGCAGACACAGGGCTGCTGATAGCTGAATAAGTACTTTTTTCATCATGATGGCGTGGTTATGTTTGTTTAATATGACTTGTCCGTTTTTGTTCTTCTGACAGTGTCGCCTCATACAGGCATCCTCTTCCTCTTCCTCCCTAGCGCATGCGCGTGGAGACGACCCCCTCTTTTTTTCGGTCTGCAAAAATAATAAAAAAGGTGTAAACAAAAACAAAAGCAAAATGAATTTTTTCAACATAAATTGCATTTTCTTCCTAATCATCTTCATACCCATGCCTTGCCCTCCGCCTCATTCTGCATATTCTCATGCATAACTGCATATCTCCCCCCACCATACCTCATACATCTTACATCTTACCTCTTACCTCTTACATCTTACCTCTTACATCTTACCTCTTACATCTTACCTCTTACATCTGATTATTTGATTATCCGATTATCTGAACGCCTGGAGCAGCGAGCGCAACATGATGCTTGCATCAATGCTGCCGAGTCGCGACAGGGGTAGACCGAAGGTCAATATCCGGCGTATCTGCCCGAAGGGCAATTACGGCATGAGCGAGGACGAGAGTCGCTTCACGGCGCGGTCTGCGGCGTAGAGCACGCCCGACGTGCCCTTGGGGTTCTTGCACTTAAGCACTTTGTAGGTTACTGCCATAGTTTTAAGAGTTTAGAGTTAATAGTTAAAAGTTAAACTGAAGGAGTAGCGAGAGCAAAGTCAAACTTGTTTGAACTTTACCGAGTCTCGTCTGAAGTAAAGCCACGAAGTGGGTTAAAGTTCAATCAGCGCTTTGCGCTTGGCCAGGTGCGCTCTGCGCCATAATCGGACTGTCAGGAAATCAAGTCATCGAAACTCCGCCTGGCGCCTTTGGCATCATCTGATTATTCGATTATCTGATTATCCGATTATTTTCGTAGCAAAGATACAACACGCACATTGCGCATCTCGAATGTTTTGCCAACTTTTTTTCAAAAAAATGAAATTTTTTTCAACTGAATGATTTACAAGCTAATAGTGTAACCGCTATTTGCCGTTGATAGGCTCTTTTTGCCTCGTGTCGCTACCAAAAACTTTATCGGCTCATCCGAGTCATCCGTGTTCAGAAAAAAATTCATTCTTCAGCCGGCGGGCATCTTTCTTCATACGGTAAGACTCTTTGAGCATATTTCTATGCTCTTCCTGGCAAAATCAGATGAGCGGAAACTTTTTGTCACATGCGGTCATTAAGGTCAAGGTCATTAAGGTCAAAAGGGGGTACAGAACTCAATAAAACGGATACTATATATAAATATATTTTTTATTTATATATAGTAAGTAATAACCAGTTTTCCGGGAATGCAAATGACCTTAATGACCTTGACCATAATGACCACATTCAACACCACCCACCCCATCCACAGCGCCTTCTCGCAGCGATTCGCCCTTCGCACATCGCTACAGTTCCCCCAAAAAACATTAAAAACCGACTTTTTCCTGAAAACCGAAGAATTTCAAGCCCAATCCGCTTGTTTTCCGATCCCATACGGTATTTTGATTATCCGAACGCCTGGAGCAGCGTTTCTGTCCCCCGATAACGGGGGAACGGACGAACGAAGCGAGTGACGAGCTAAACTTGTTTAAGCTTGGCCTTGCAAGGAGGACGAAGAAAGATTTTCAACCGAAAGGGGTACGGAAAATTCGGTCAGACAAAAAAAGAGGGCTTCCCTCGCGGAAAACCCTCATAAATAAGAAAATAGAAACGAAAAAAAAGTTTTTACGGAAAATACGGAAAAACCGAAACTACATAGTCATTCACAAAAACAGTGAAGGGCGCTCTAACGAGAACCATTCTCTGGAATGTCATTTAGCCATCAATTTCAGTGTGCGACATTCCTCGTTGCTTATCAGTTTAACGATAAGCAGTTGGCGCGGGCTACAGTTGACGCTGATAGCTGCATGTATTCCGTCGGAATTATCCACTGTCTCTTTGGCTATGACTCTTCCCGAGGCGTCGCTCACAAGAACGACTCCCGTCTTACCAAGTTTGGGCGACTGGCAATCCAAGTATATCATCCCATCTCGATAAACGCAGGTGAATAGTTCCGTATCAGACGGGCTGTTGATTTCAGTAGTGTCCAATGGTTTCTTACCCACACGCAACTGCCCAGTTGCAGAGTCCTTGTAGAAGTAGGTGACATTTTGAGCGCTCCATACCTCAGCCGAGTTCTTGTACTGCACATGGAAAGCATGCTGTCCCTCCTCATAGTCATTTGGATTGAGCGTGTAGCTGCGGATAACAACGCTTTGCGGCAAGATGCTACCACCATAATAATCGGGTTGCTCGTCCAACCAGAATTCCTCCGATACTACTGTGACATCCGGCTGCTGGTTATACCTTTGCGTTACCAGAATGGGTACTTCATATACCACGCCTTCGTCAAAGCCGTTACCTGTGGTGATACGATAGTGAAGACGATGCATCCCAGCTGATGCATAGGAAAGATCGAGTGCAGACAAGAAATATGTGGTGGAGAAGTCAGGAAAGTTTCCATATCCCGCTCCGAATTTCCCGGCAATCACATGACGGCCTTCTTTATAGTCGTCGTCGAGCCAGTATGTGAGCTGTGTATTCCCGCCAATCGGTAGGCTCATGACGTACGCAGTATAGATGGGACTATATTGATTGCCGTAAGCGGCAATGCGCATACTGAGTCTATGGAAGCCAAGAGGGAAAAAAGAGGCATTCGTCATATCGAGTTCAAGTTTCTGAACATCACCCGATAAAATGTTAATGGGGAAAGAAGCTTTTTTCGTATAGTTATCGTCAAACCAATACTCCAGCACGGATTCTCCAGAGCCCGCTGGCAATTTCATCACCAAGTCTGTATAGACAGGACTGTAATAACCGCCGTATGCAGCCACACGCATGCTTAGCTGATGAATGCCAAGCGGGAAGTCAGCAGCGTCGCTAAGGTCGAGTTCAAGCAGTTGGTTCTCGCCCTTCTCTATATCGATAGTCGAAGCACCGCGTTTATCCACATCATTGTCGAACCAGTACTCCAGTTTCGAATCGGAGGATGCGGTGAACTTGATGAAGGTGGAGGCACTGACGGGGCTGTAATATCCGTCGGAGGCTTTCGCACGGATATATAGTGTGTGGAAACCGTCCGTCAAGTCGGTACAGTTGAGCCCAGTCTTGATAGTCCCTGCTGCCATAGGCATGGGCACCAACTTGGGATTAGAATAACTGTCGAACCAGTATTCCAGTCCAGCCTGCGCCCTTGCACCCATCGTGCACAGTAACAGCAGCGATAAACCTATCAATCTGGGGGATGGATGTATTCTATTCATACCACAAAGATTTACTCATAGGACACGCATCACTGAGCCTTTACCGTTACCTCTATCTTAAGCTTTCCTGTCCCGTCGGTCTGTTCTGCCACCTTCTTTGAAACGATGCGCGGGATGGGCGCCAGCGATGTGTCGTCCTTGAAGCCTGTACCGCCATAGATGCCGATCTTATTGTCGTATTGCTTGTAGTCTCCTACTAAATGAAATTTTGAGAATGGAGATATTGCTCCTCCATTATACTTTTCAAAAACGGCATTCCAATCTGCTCCACCTAAAACTACAGCATTGTCGCCCCAATTCTCTGATTTGACCATGTTATCTGAGACCTGACATCCGCTACCCTGCAATAATCTTCCAGTAGAAAACAAAATATTATTGCTAATCATAGTGTTGTAGGCAATGATTACACAGCTATATATATCATACGATCCACTAAACCCATATTGGCCACGTCTATAACTGCCATAGTTTACAATCACATTATTTGATATAAAACCTCCATTTACGTCGCAAATGGAATGTATAATGTTGTTTTCCAAACGGGCATTACAGCCCTTGAAATTACAATTATTACGTAAATATGACTGATTAACCACCATACCACTCGATTGTGGGTGCTTTACCTGTATAGAATTTATATTACAATATCTGACTGTGAGATTAACGACAGAGTCACTAGCTGTTCCTACATTGATATCTCCCGATAGATATACACCAACGACGGCACTACCAGATGCCCCTTTTACAAAATTGAGGTTGCCGCCTATCACAGTAGCCCCATCGGCATTGTCGGTATCACCGCGGTGGCTGACACCCATGATGGTGAGCTTCTTGTCTATCAATGTTTCTTCTTTTATTCGGAATCCTCCGCCAGGCAGATAGACGATGCAGCCGTTGTCTGCACCTGCGATGGCTTCGTCCAACGTTTGGTAAATAGTTGTAACATTGTTTGGGCTTACAACGGCGATGTTCTGAGCCCCGGCTGTGAAGGTTGCCAAGAAAGCAACGGCTAACAATAGATTTCTTTTCATATTGGTATTGTTTTATAAGTTATATTATTCGATGGTTCGATCATTATCTGGCGGATGCACGACTGATGGTACTGATGATAAGCCCATTCTCGTGCTTTTCAACAGGCTGAGCCTTTGAGGAGGGAGTCGTTTTCCTTTCGGGTACCTGCTGAGGCGGTAAGTATGTCGACGGATGTAGTACAGGCCTGATGCTACGTCCCTGACAGCGATAATAGTCGTAGTAAGATGGTTGCTTGCCATTGGCCTTGCTCACGTGCATGAGCCAAGCGTCGTCAGGACTGGAGGCATCGAGTGTCGACGACCAGTAGTAGCAGTCGCTGCCACCATCTAAGAGGTTATATCCGCTTCTGTATCCTGCGAAAGGCAGAACAATGGAGTTGGCATTCACCTTACTGTGCACCAATACGCCAATGTTGCCAAAACGTGACCAAGTGCAGTTGTTGATGAGTTCGTCCCAATCTTCCTTGGTCGGTATAGCGTAGTAGTAGCCACAGCCCTGCTTCATTACGTCATCATCGGCATCGATCTGCGTTCTGTTGTCCACTTGGCCGTAGGTGCTCTTTGTGCAGTACTTCGTCAGCGTGTTGTTAGCCCCTCGGCTGTAACGGTAGTTCTTCCACGAGAAGGTGGTCTTTCCTTCGTCGAAACCTGTCGTTTCAGCCCAGGCATAGTAGTTTCCAGGGTCTGTCGTCTGGATGGCTCCCACATTGGTGGTTGCCCACAGCGTCCCCGAGGGCAGTCCGAGGTCCACCATCTCGGGCGGTTCCATCTGTGCCCGCCATACGAGAGGCTTGAATTCGCTGGTTGCGAGTATGTAGGAGGGATTGTCGCTGTCGCGGGCTACGATGCGGAAAAAGATCTTCATCGCGCTGCGCGACTCAGGAGAGTCGCTGATACGGAAGTCACATTGTGTTGTGGGGATATTTTTTAGCACCGTACTCTGACTTACTTGTCCGCTCGTTTCGTTCATCAGCTCCAAGTCATACACATATTCTCCATAGCGTTTCCCTTGGAATGTTTCCCACTCGAAATGTACTGTCACATCTGGAGTTAGATATGTCATCGTGGGTTCCGTCACATAGATGAAAGGCTTGTCCACTTTGTCGAGCACGAAAGTCTCCTTCATCTTTGAGTCCTTCAGCCCTTGCATTGCTCCGAGGAAATCAACTCCGCTCTCTGCTATATCCATCCACTTGAATATGAAGTTCACGTTTCCCAGCCATTTGTTGGCTTCTTTCTTGAAAGTTTTTCTGAATTCTTCGGAGGTGGCGGAGTTCCCCGAGTATTTTTTGTAAATGTTGTATATCAGGTTGACATAGGTGCGCTTTGATTCCCTGTATTCCTCCTTGTCCTCTTCGCTGGCATCTTTAGCAAGAACCTTTTCCTCCGGAATCTTTTTCATCTCGTTCCAGAGGAAATTCGCCAGTTGCTTGGCGATAGCCTTAAAATCACCTTTATCGAGGTTCTTCGCCAGTTCCTTCACATTATCGAAGTCGGAATTGAATTCGTTGAACAGCTTGGCGAGAAGCGCCCATTCGGGATATTTGCGCTTGCCGTATCGGAGGTCGAATTTATAGTTGGTGTTGTAGAGCTTGTCTGCTTCCTTAATGCCCGTTATGGTTTTCCAGAAGGGCTCTATATAGTCATGATAGCCGCTGGTGAGTAACACCAGAATGAGCCTTACCTGTTCCTCCTGAGGCATATCCAAGAACGACATCCCTTCAGGCATGCCCATTCCATAGACGTTGACGAATATCTTGTCGTAGTCGTTGAACGGTACCTCTATGGTGCCACTCTCTGTTTCGAAAACCGACGATTCCTTGCCTATGTCCCACAGATATGCATCCCATCCGTCGCCGACCATGTCGATATAGTCGCTGTTGACTGCCTCAAGGACATAAGGCAGGTGGAAGCGAGCCAATTGTCCCAGTGCGGGATTCATGCTGATGTACTGATCCTCAAGATATATGAGGTACTCTCTTTGAATCTCGAGGAACTCCAAGTCTTCATGGTCCAGCTCCAAGTTCATCGACTCGGTGTCAAATCCATGGTCTTCAAACCATTCAATCCATTCCTTATAGCTCCTTTCCTGTATGTCCTCCGTTATCTGACAGGCTTTTTTGTAGGCTTCAATGCCTTCGTCAAGAAGAGCCTCTAGCATCTCCCTGACAGTGGGTGAGGCATCCTCCTGCCCCACAACGACGAGATTAGATTCATTCATCTTCACCCTTTGGGTGTAGGCATGGATTGTTCTGCGGAAATCGTTGTGCAGACGGAAAGAAGCCGACTGGGGCGTGGTGTTGACATGTGTGAGCGACACCCCGCTGAACCTCAGGTCGCGGCTGTCGCTGGTCGTGTTAAGCAGTTCAGTAAAGACAGGCAGGGGGTTAAGGTTGTTGTAATCGGGCGGAAGGCCTCTGGTCTTCCCCTCATAGAACGCTTTTCTCACCTGCGACACAAAGTCAGGGAACGACGATAGTCCCCGCAACAGCTGCACGGCATTGTTGTACTCGGTCAGATTACTTGTTTGCAATTCAGGTGTGCGCATCAAGAGCGCAATAGCCTGCTGCTCAAACGAGAATTCGGGCGTTTTCCCTGGAAGAGATATCGTTTCGAGATAAGGATTGTCGTTCTCGTCGGTCAGATAATGGGTCTGGAGTCCTGAAGGCGAGACATATGCGGTCACGGGAAAACTATAGTATGTGGCATTTTTTCTATGCACTCTTCTTAGTCCTGGCGCCGTAGCCTGTTTCTGAATGGGATACTCTCCGTTGAAATTGGCTATCTTGAAACCGTCGAACATATCTTCTATCGGCTCATCTTCCGGTAGAACAATGTCAAATTCCATTTCAACAGGCGGCAAGCATACTTCTTCCTCAGGCAAATCGGTAGCGATGCCCTCTCCTATAAGAGTCAGATTCATCAATCCTTCATCCACTGCACTTGACAACACAGGTATACTCCCCGTATAGATCTTGGTAGAAGTTGGTCTGAAAAAAAGGTCAAGACTAAGCGACTGGCCAGCAGCTATAGTAATCTCCTTGCCCGACCACTTGGCGCCAAAGATGCCGTCGGCAACAATCATATATGTCTCCGGATAGCTGCCGGTGTTAGTAACCGTAATAGTGTTTGACTTGTTGTCGCCAATGGGCACCTTGCCAAAGTCTAGAGAGGAGGTAGCAAAACGAAGGGTAGGAGACATGTACCACACGCTATCAACCATTTCCACTGACACGGTGCGAGAGACCCCCTCGAACCAGATTGTCTGGTTGCCGTTTTGGCAAGTAATGCTGTCAATATGTGAAGCCTCTATGTCGAGCGTCTCGCCTGAGGCAAGGAAGAAGCGCACCATATTCCTCTGACCGTCATCAGCCCAGATATGAGTATGAAAAGACAGCAAAGCCAAGGTAATCCAAGTAAATAATAATAGCCTTTTCATCGAATACTGATTTTGTAGGTTACATCATCAACATTTATCAAATAATGCTTCGCTCCGTAAGACGTTAGTGAGATAGATTCAGGTTTCCCTTTCTCAACTATGAAGTCCTTGACAACCAGTCCGCTTGTCAGCACAACCCTAACGTGCATATCCTTATCGGAAGGCTGAAAGGTGATGGACTCTCCATTACTTCTAAACGGTCTTTCCATCACGGATGGTATGTCCTTGATGCGATTGCCTAGGTCGCCGTTCAAATAAGTCGTTTTCTTTATGGCTTGAAAAGCGTACTTCACAATGGTCAACGACCCTATAACAACCGTGTCGCCTTCGATTGTAATCTTAGGCTCTTCAGCCAGGCGAAACAGGACTTGAGAACCGTCTTTTTGCCACACAACAAGACACGGCTCTTCCGATATCGGATCGTCGTCCGCCTGCTGGGCGATTGTACTCTTTGCTGACAAGAAAGCAATCGCAAAGAAAAAGAAAATGATTTTTCTTTTCATATTTTATCTTTTTTTCTCGTTTTTCAGTAAGCTATAGGTCGTTCTTCATGGAATGATTCAGAATGCCAGATTTATTAATTTGGTAATGCAAAACCAACAACTCTGTCAAAATGATAAAAAACAGATATCCAAAATGACTTAAGCTAAGTTTCTGCAAATGTACAATACATTATTGATTAGTACAAATTTCTGTCTGAAAAAAACACCTTGTCTCTTTTCCCTCACCCCATCTTTCTCACGTCGTCAATCCTCTTTGGGTCCACTCTGTCGTAGTGAGACTTCAGGAAGCTGCTGAGCGTCTTCTCCGTATACTCCACCGTCAGACGGCAGCCCTCCTTCAGGAAGCGGCAGGCGGCGCCCCCGTTCATCGTGCGCACCACCAGCCCCTGCTCCGCCCACACGTGGTAGAAGGCGAGGAACGCGAGGCAGGGCACATTGTCCTTGCGACACTCCACCTTCGCGTTTTCCGCGCCGTATTCGGTAAGGTACGCCAGCAGCTCCCCAGCCTTCGCCTTCGTGAGCGCCACATCCTTCCTCCCTGCCGAGTCCATAAACAGCGACTCCTTCCTGCGCCCCTTCGGCTGCCTGTCTGATGATTTGATTGAGCTTTGCTCTAAATTGCTCACGCTTGGCAGTGTAAACGAGTTTCCGCTGCTCTCGCTCAATCGCAATTTTATCTGATCATCTCAAAAAGTCCTTCATTTTTAGATACTCTCGTATCTTTGCCGATTGGAGTTGGTGCGAGAACTGTGGGGTGTTTTTAGTCGTTTTGGTGTTTCTTCTTTTCTCCCAATCTCCATACCAATTCTTGATTTTTTCGTCCTGACGTGAAGTTTTTCGCCAAAAAGTTTGTTTAGTTCCTTTTTGATTTTGTTATTTTTGCACCAGAATTAGGTGAAGATTTTGCTGCTTCCGCCGCGATTGGTGCGGACTGGTTGAACAGAAAATCTCTCACCTTTTTCTCGTTTATATAGGTGGTATTTGCCCCCCTTGCGAAGGTGGTTCACTCCCGGCAAAATCAGATGAGCAGGAACTTTTTGTCATGAGCGGTCATTTTGGTCAAGGTCATTAAGGTCAAAAGGGTCATTTGATCCCCTGATTATCTCCTCCACCTTCTTTCCGGCGCGAGAAACGGGAAGCATGCCAAGCGACACACTTTTCAAAAAAGCCACCCACAATAGCCCGTGAGTAGGTTTCAGGCTTTCTCACGCCTAATTATAGGGAAAAAGAGGCGTTTTCAGTAATCTTCTTTGACGTTACGAAGGTGCGACAAACGCCCCGTTCCTGCAAGCAAAACGGGGATTTTTTCCACTTTTTTTCCACTTTTTTTTATCGTGTTGTGGCTCAATCTTTTCGCCAAAAGTAACCTCTTATCTCTTACTTCTTACATCATACTTCTTACATCTTGCGAAGCAAATTCGCTCCCTTTCATGAAAAATCACTTCAAAGAGGGTGATTTAACGCCTTAAAAGAGAGACAAAAAACCCCGTCTTTCAACGAGGAGCGGGGGAGGGGAGATTACTGCCAGACACGCACATCTCGCCTGGCTGAAGTGCTGTGATGAACTGCGGTGATGTACGTTTTCGGTGTCGTATTTCCGTCATCACACTGTTTGTTGCACAGCAAAGACACAACTTTTTCCTATTTCTCTTCTCACTTTCATTTTTATCTGTATATTTGCAATGGAAATCAATTAATATCTAACGGCTATGAAGAAACTATTCACTTTGGCACTATTGACGATTGCCGCATGCCCGGCTTGTCTGGCACAGACGACGAAAGAGTATCCGAAACCTGAATCGATGAGACCTGGAATGTCGGAGTACTGGACTCCCCAACCAAAGGTGGTGGAGCCTGGCGACATCAAGCTGGCTACTGCCCCCAGCGACGCCATTGTGCTCTTCGACGGGAAAGACCTCTCTGCATGGATGAACCCCAACGGCTCGGCTGCCGAATGGACCGTCAAGGATGGCGTGATGACCGTCGACAAGTCGAAGGGCGACATCGTGACCCGCCAGAAGTTCGGCAGTTTCCAACTGCATCTGGAGTGGTGCGTGCCCAAAGGCATCATAGGCGAAAGCCAGGCGCGAGGCAACAGCGGCGTCTACCTACAGGACATGTATGAAGTGCAGATTCTGGACTGCTTCGGCAACGAGACCTACGTGAACGGTATGACGGGAAGCATCTACAAGCAGACACCTCCCCTGGTGAATGTGATGCGGCAACCTGGCGAATGGAACGTGTACGACATCATCTACACGGCCCCTGTCTTCAAGGAAGACGGCACTTACCTCTACAAACCATTCGTGACGGTCATCCAGAACGGCGTCGTGCTGCAGAATCACACGGAGATTCAAGGCACGACAGAATATGTCGGTTTCCCACGCACGGTGAAGCACGGCGATGGTCCGATACGACTGCAGTCGCACGGCGACCCCAGTCAGCCCATCAGCTTCCGCAACATTTGGATTCGTCCTCTGTAAGCGAAAAAAAGTCAAACCATAAACCATGAAAAATATATGACGACGCGAAGAGACTTCCTGCGCCAGTCGGCCACTGTGTTGGCTGCCGGCATGCTGATGCCCCACGCTCTACACGCGGGAGCACCCAAGAAGCAGACTGCTGCAAGCGACCGTCTGAATGTCGCTCTGGTCGGTTGCCGCTCTATGGGTTGGCACGACCTCTCTGACATCATGAGATATCCGGGCACCAGCTGTGTCGCTCTCTGCGACATCGACAGCGGCATCCTGAGCAGTCGGGCTGCCGAAGCGGAGAAGAACTGGGGGAAGCGGCCTGCACTCTATGGGGACTATCGAAGGGTGCTTGAGCGTGATGATGTGGACATCATCGTCGTCGGCACACCAGACCATTGGCATTGCCTGATAACGACCGATGCCTGCTCGGCAGGTAAGGATGTGTATGTGGAGAAACCTCTGGCCAACAGCATTGCCGAATGTGACGCTATGGTGGCTGCAGCCCAACGCTACGGTCGTGTCGTGCAGGTGGGACAGCAACAGCGGAGTGCCGAACTTTGGCACAGCATGAAGCAGTACATCGACAGCGGCGAGCTGGGACACATCGGGCGTGTGAACGTGTGGGCAAACTTCTCGTATGCCGCTATTTTGAATCCAGCTCAGGACGGTCCTGTTCCCGAAGGTGTCGACTTCGACATGTGGCTCGGCCCTGCTCCCAAACGCACTTTTAACGCTTCGCGCTTTCATGGATCGTGGCGCATGTTCTGGGATTATGGAGGAGGTCTGTTGACCGACTGGGGCGTGCATCTGCTCGATATGGCTCTGTGGGGAATGGACGTCGAGGGAATGCCTCAGCGCGTCGTTGCAGCTGGTGGAAATCTTGCCTATCCCAATAACTTTTCCGAGACATTCGACACCCTGAGTGTTACCTATCAGTTCCCCGATTACCTCATTCAATGGTCTAACGTGGCCATAGAGTCAGGACCTTACGGACGCAACTATGGGCTTGAGTTCAAGGGCACCAACGGCACTCTCATTGCCAACCGCGAGAGCTGGGAAGTGATTCCTCAAGGCGACAAACTGGAGGCAAAACTGGTGAAGCCGTCGAACAACGACCATCTGGATCATACGAAAAATTTCCTGGACTGTGTGAAGCGGCGTGACATGCAGACAGCCTGCCCCATCACTAACGGCAGTCTCTGCGCGAAATACGCACACATCGGCAACATTGCAGCGCGAACGCATCAGGTTTTGACGTACGATGACTCGAAGCACACCTTCTACAACCGCGAGGCAGATCGCTTCATCACTCCCGCTTACCGCAAACCTTGGAAACTCTGAAGCCTTCTTGTTGAAAAATCACTTCAAAGAGGGCACTATAAAGGCCTAAAATTAAAGACAAAAACCCCCGCTCCGACTGGAGCGGGGGGATGACTTATAAGAGTGTTACTTGCAAATCAATTCTCATAGCAGATGCAACGATGCGAAGAATCTTGTATTTGTCTTTAGTGGTAGTAGGCACAAAGAGCCATCTATATTCACCTACTTGTATTTGCCTGTTGCTCTTAATAGTTTTTTCTTGCCCGCTGGCATACGTTTTCATCCATTATTTCTTAAAAAAAATAGTTTTTGCGCATCTTGCTTTGGCGCTCTTTAACCATTTCAATAAATGACGTCAAGTCGCTGATATCATCTCGGTATTCTTTCGGGAAACTAGTTAAATATCTATGTGGGACAACAAGATGTAATTTATAATCATGCATCTCTTTGAGTTGATTTGCAGAGATTCCTTGTTGGAGGGTAAAAAGATATTTTTGCTCTACTCGGTCAGCCTCGTTCAATACCTGTCTCCACCTGTCCTTACAGGTAGTCTTTGCTCCAAGAACAGTTAATAAATCCCCTGGGAAGGCAATATTGTGGTAGCAAATGCTATTAGGAAAAAGGAAATCGGGCTTTTTATTTTCCTCTGTTACGGCTTGCTCTTCGAACATGAGTTCATTCTTTGTGAAGATATCAGCAAGGTGATGTTCTAAAGATTTGCCAGCCCTTGATTTTCTGCGGTTAAGCACTTCGTTAGCCATAGAGACAAACGAATCTAAGCTAGGAAAGGGTTTCGTACAAATATCAGCGTAGACCTTTTCTTCCATATATTTGAAAAGGGAATATTCTGTGTCTAGCCATCCCAGTAGAATGTCATCTGGCTTTGCCACAATGTTTTGGGGTATTATTCCGTTTGCCTCATTATAACAAACCCTTGCCCCTTGGGCCATGATGCGGGTTTCGGGAAAATCCGAGTAACGGCTTACAAAATCAGCTATCAACGTCAGCAACTTTTGCTCTGGTGGAATCTGTTGCCTAATGTCTATGATTTGATTTGTCTTTTCGTAGGATAGATTAAAAAAGGAGAAAAACCCGTCTATGTCATCGTCAGTTTGAAGGACAAAAGCCTCATAATAGTCTTTATCGAATCGAGCTAGCACGAGTAAGTCACCTACATTGTCTTCAGTAAGATAGGGGAAACTGTGCCCAAATCTGGTAATACGGTACTCATTCCTTGTGCCAACTCCGTAGTATTTGAAGCAGCTATTAGTGTAAAAGTCATTCTGCCAACGGATTCTTATGGGAATGGTGATGTTGGAGCCCCTTTGTCCTTCTTCTTCAAGAAACATAGACCACGCTTCTTTAGAAATGTGGAAACCACATTGATGCCCCCCTGTGCTACCAGTATCATTAGGGGTAATGAACTTACAAAGGGCAGATTGAGATTTTTGAACTGTAGAAGTTGTTAAGTTAAGTAGTTCAGTCATATCTATTTCATGTTTAGCATGGCTTGGGCTAAGTTCTTAGAAACAGCGGTTATAAGAGGAACAACAACAGAATTGCCGCATTGCCTATATGCTTGTACGTCAGAAACAGCGCTCAGAATATAGTTGTCAGGATACCCCATCAGCCTTGCGCACTCCCTAGGAGTTAATCTCCGGGGGTTTATTCCTTCGCCTTGTGGAATCAAGATTTCTGAGCCATCTTTGTAATAACGGGCACTGAGTGTCCTTGTTATCCCATTTAAGTCAACAAGTCCATACCCGAAGCCGTTTCCCTTCATTTGCTGTTTCATGGAGTAGTCTTGCAGATATCTCCATAAATTATCGGATAATGTGTATTTCTTATCCACAGAGGGTTCTAATATTTGTCCAATGGTCATTGAAGGTTCTTTCTGTTCAGGAAAAGTAAAATGTTCCTCACCATGATAAAGTTCCTTGTTAAAACCTACAATCATTATTCTCTCTCTATGTTGTGGAACGTATGTCTTTCCGTCCATTACCAAATAATGAATAGAATAATGCAGCTCCTCGAGTGTTTCTCTAATGACTCGAAAAGTGTTCCCTTTATCATGAGAAACTAGATTCTTGACATTCTCTAAAAAAAACGCTTTTGGGCGATAACGATTAATAATATCTGCAACATCAAAGAAGAGAGTGCCTTGTGTTTTATCTTTAAAACCCGTTTCTCGCCCAAGGCTCTTCTTTTTCGACACCCCAGCTATTGAAAATGGCTGACAAGGAAAACCTGCACACAGCACATCAAATCCCTTCGGAATGTATTTTTTTGTGGATTCCTTAGTAATGTCCCCGAAAGGAACTTCGCCAAAGTTTACCATATAAGTTTTTTGGGCATACTCATTCCATTCGGAAGAAAACACACATCTTCCCCCTTGTGCTTGCATTGCTAACCTGAAACCACCCATTCCTGCAAACAAGTCGATGAAAGTGAATTTGGGATTCTCAGGTGCTTGGAAAGGAGCTTTGTAGATGTCCGAGAAAAGATATGTCTGGTAGGCGACATCAGAATCCGCCAAACTTGCATAGGCTTCGGGGTTACGTACCTTTTCACCTCTTATGAATCCATACCAGAGATTAAGTATCTTTTCTGCCTGAGATGTGTATGGTAAATTGATATTAGCATTCTTCAACTGTAAATAATGAGTCACAAGAGCAGCCTGTTCTATGAACGGAATCACGCGCCCCTCTTGGTCTAATGTCTCCTCTCCGAAAACTTGTATCTTATCTGCCTGTTTTTTGCAAAAATCAAACAAAGAGAATTCGTTTGTTTTCATTGTCGTTCTTTATCCTCTTTTCATGGGGCATTGAAAAGCCCCCTTTCCGTTTTGATAGGAAGGGGGGCGCGGAGGGATGAGTAAGGGGCAAGGCTTACCACAGCCTACACCAGACAACAACCCTTTGGTCCACGCCCTCCCTATGAGAGCGTGAACATCCGTTGCCTTGCCTGGCTGGTGTGTGGTAATGTGTGGTAATTCTGCCCCTACAGCCTAATCAAGGATGTTCAAGACTCTTTTACTATCTGTTTATCTTGTTCTTCTTTTTTATTTTGGTTTTCTTCGTGCAAATATAGCGGTTTTCTTCAAATAATAAAAGCAAAAAGCGGAAAAAAGATGTAAGAAGTATGATGTAAGAAATAAGAAGTAAGAAGTAAGAAGTAAGAGGTGTGATGTAAGAGGGAAGAAGGAGATAATCGGATAGTGACCTTCGGTCTACCCCTGTCGCGACTCGGCAGCATTGATGCAAGCATCATGTTGCGCTCGCTGCTCCAGGCGTTCAGCTAATCAAATGATCAGATAATCTTGAAAACTATAAACTATTAGCTCTAAACCCTAAACTCTGAATAACGTGAGTTCGACGAATTCAAAACAATGTAAGCTGTTTGTCTAATGTTCTTTGGACATTGATACACGGTTTTTTGGGGAAACAACAGTATGCGGCCAACGCTCCCAGCATGTTAACGACGAAGTTCTCAAAGCATCTATGCCTGAAGTGCTCGACCTGTGCGATGTTCTTCAACTCGTCATTTACAGTCTCGATAATTGCCCTTTTCCTGAGCAGTAGTTTGTCAGAGACACTCATCAGCGCACCTTTCATGTTGTCCCTCAGCTTCGTGATGAGCTGAATGCCGTCGACGAAAAGCCTTTCAAAGAGGTTCTTGCCGATATCCCTTGTCCGCGACGAGCTTCCCGTAGATGAACTCCACGAAAGCCTTGTATTCGAGCGGCTTCCTGTCATCCACATCCCCCGGCGTTATCATGAAGTTAAGCAGCTCGCCCTTCCCGTTGCAGATAAGGTGCAGCTTGAAGCCGAAGAACCAGCCCATGGAACACTTGCCCCTCTGGGCGATTCCCTTGAAGACCGTGTGTATGTGGATTCTCTGGTTCTTGCATACACGGAGTGGTGTGCTGTCAATGAAACTGATGCCCGTACACTTGCCAAGCAGCACCTTCTTGATAAACAACGCCAGGGGAATTGCCACATCACGCTCCAACTCCACAAAACGGTTGTATGAGACCACGCGGGGAAACAGATGGCGCATGTGTTTGCAGACGGCTTCCAGATAGAAATGCTTAAGGCATCGGTAGCCAGAGTCGTGGAACAGTATCATGATGAGCATCACCTCCGCCTTTGACAGCGTCGATTCACGGTGATAATCGCGCTTTCCTGTCTCCTTTATGGTATGTTTTTCCATCATGGCGTCGAAAAAACTTGCAGAAATCGTCTGCAATACAAAATAGTTCCGTAACTTTGTCCTCGGTGATCATAGCGATTATTGTTTGTGAAACTTTGTTTTTAGCACTATAAAGTTACAACAATTTTCGCTAATCACCAAATATTCAGATAATTAATTTCGTCGAACTCACGTTAAAAATACTTATGAGATTATTATTTGCTTTCCTGCTAACAGCCCTTTGTTCAGAAGCCTCTGGGCAGAATTCTATTGCCATCTATCAGAAGGACGGCCAGGTGGCCAAGTTTGCCTTTTCGGAAAAGCCTGTTGTGACTTATTCGGGCAACGACCTAGTGGTGACGACAACCAAGACTACCGTGCAGTACCCAGTCTATATGCTGCAGAAAGTGGTCTTTGATGTGTCGGACGAGTTGGCCAACGACATTGAGGAGGTGAAACAGCAGGCGCAGTTCCGCTTTGAGGGCGAGACGCTTAACATCAGCGGAGGTGAACCAGGATCCTCCGTGTCCATCTATAACATGAGTGGTGTGATGGTGGGTCAGTATCGTCTCGATAGCGACGGCCGTGCCTCCATATCCATACAGAGCATGGACAAGAACCTTTATATTGTCAAGACTACCCGTTTCACCTTCAAATTCCGTAAGTCATGAAGAAGTTATTCTCCCTCCTGATAGTCGCGCTGATGGCGACCACCAGTCTGTTTGCTGATGATATCAGTGCTGAGCAGGCTCTTCAGATAGCCAACAAGTTTGCAACAAGTCCTAGCACACAAAAGTTGTCGAAGCACAGAGCGCCTGTGGCTGAGGTCACACCCATGTTGGCTCATACGCTGAAGTCGAAGGTGGCCACAGAGAAGGACAACGTCTATGTCATTAATCTGGGCAACGACCAGGGTTTTGTCATCGTATCGGGCGAGAGTGGCACCAGTGCTGAGGTGCTGGGCTACTGCGACCACGGGTCGTTCTCGTACGACAAGGCACCTATACAAATGAAGGGCTTATTGGACAGTTACAATACTAGCATTGACCAGATTCGTCAGAATCCGATGCCGACCGTTCGGCGGAGAGCGCCGCAGCAATGGCCCAGTAATATCGGCTCCATCGTAGTAGAACCCTTAATCAAAACAACATGGGACCAGGATGGCGTCTTTAATGCCCTCTGTCCTGAAGGCTGTCCGGCAGGATGCTATCCCGTAGCACTTGCGCAGGTGATGAACTATTGGAAATGGCCGAAAGAGTCGTCAGGAAAACAGTATAATCCACACACCGCAGATTTTTCAGGTGAGGAATTTGCAGGACACACATACGATTGGGACAACATGCTCGATGACTATCAGCATGGTTATACCGCCCAACAGGCGAATGCCGTAGCCACACTGATTGCTGATATTGGCAAGGCGTTTGGTACAAAATACGAACCCGGGGGCAGTCCTACTTCTTTTGACTATCATGCATTAGTACGCCCCTTTCACTACTCTCCAAACATTAAAGTAATTAATGCCCCCTATTTACTACAACTTCAAGAACAATTAAAGACAGAACTTGATGCCCGTCGGCCCGTGCTCTTCTGTGGCTATGGCATTCCTGATTTTCATGCTTTAGTCTGCGACGGATATACGGACGCCGACTACTTCCACTTCAATTATGGTTGGGGAGGCTATTGCGATGGTTTCTACAAAGGGACTGTCAGCAGTGGTACACCTACTTACTTTTTGGAATGCACTATCTTTACTGGTGTAGAACCGACCGATTCAAAGTACGTCACAATAGACAATATAGAATATTGTTTGCAAAGTAGCGGCGAGGCACACATTGTGCAGTACCTCTTAGAAGGCGTGGACGGCGTAGAGATCGTCATCCCCGACGAGATAACGTACGAGGGGCGCTCCTACCAGGTGACTGCCCTCTTGAAGCGTGCTTTCTTCAGAAAGGGTCACTTCAGCAAGATGGTCATCGGTAATCATGTGGAGACCATAGACCCTTCCACCTTTTTATATAGCACCATCGATGAACTGGTGCTGAGCGACAAGATGAAGGTGGTGCCCGACGAGGCATTCCAACTGACTGAAATCCAAACGCTCACCATCGGAGCCTCCGTTGAGCGAGTCGGCAGGAAGGCGTTCTACCTCTGTCCGTTGAGAACAGTCGTTTGCAAGAGTCCGGCCTTCGAGGCTGGCGATTATGCTTTCGCTCATGCCTATGGCAGTATCGACAGTGGCGATTGGCTTAATCATATCACCAAGATCGGTGAACAGACCTTTACCTGCTGTACCTTTACGAATGTTCCCGGTTTCGCCATGCTGGAGGAGGTCGGACCGCGCGCCTTTGCCAGTTGCACCTTCCCTGAAGAGGAATTTGTGGTACCTTCGAAACTGAAGTCCATCGAACCTGATGCTTTCTGGGGGGCACCCCTCTCGTTCTTCAAGGTGGAGAACAATCCCAATTTCCTCTGTTCTCCAAGTATTCAAGAGTACCTTTGCAACAGCAACGGCACGAGCATGCTGATGAGTGTGAATCGTAGGCGATTCGGATTGGATCTTCCTGAAACGGTTGTCAAATTAGAGCCAAGAAGCATTCGCAATATCGACATCACCATACCTGGTCGTATCATAGAGATGGAAGGAGCCTATAAGGACTATGAGTCGCTTCGCTATCTGAGTTGCGAGGCTGTCGTACCACCTGAAATCAGCGACACGACCTTCAATGATAAGATATTCGAGAAAGATCCCGTCCTGTATGTACCCGTTGGCACAGAACCCCTCTACCGCAATGCTCCAGGCTGGCGCAGGTTCTCACGTATCTACGACGAATTGGAATACACCCCGATGCCCGCTCAAGGTAGGGAGTACTACATGGTGGTCAACAGTACAGACGAGGAGAAGGTGCGGCGTGTCAGTATCCCGCTGAGCGAGGTGACCAACATGGTCGTGAGCGACGACGGGAAAAACCTCATCATCCATCGAAATGGAAAGGCCGACGTAATGACATTGGTGGTGGCACTCGACAGTATCTCGTGGGCACCAGGCTTCGTGTATGAGAATGCCGAAATCTTCAATCTGAACGACTCGACACTGACCGTCGAGGCTCAGAAGTGCAAGGTAACGTTCGACCCCACCTGTATCGATGAAGACGTTCAACTCTGTGTGCGCAACTCGGTGCTGAAGCCCAATGTCATGGACGGAGTGGAAAGTGGATTTGCCGTTGACCTGAGTCTCTCGAACGGGGAACACGAACTGACTGGTACTGCCCTCATCTCGATACCCATGACGAAGCATCCCGACCGCGAACTGGGTGCTGCCTACTACAACGAGGAGACGGGCGAATGGCAACCCGTCTACTTCGAGTACGACGAGGCAGCAGGCACCGTTAACATCATGACCGACCATCTCTCCACCTATGGCTTCTTTGAGTTCTTGGATGAGATGACAACTGGTGCAATGCTCAGACCTTATAAGGAGATTGCCACTTCAGAGCCATTAAACGAGGCTGCGCAGAAACTGCTTGAAATTGTGGCGAGCGATGACCCCGAATGGGAAATGAAATGGAATGCCAAAAACGACATGGGCTTATGGCAGAGCATCGGTCTCGATGTCATCTTCAATGCTGCAAACGGCACACTGGAGGCTGTCAAGGGCTACAAACCCTTTGCCGAGGAGGTGGAGAACGCGGTCAATGCAATGGGCTACCTGGCAACTGCCCTGAACGTGCTTGACGTGGCAAGAGCCGACCTAAAGGGCGATGACGTTGGTGTGGCGGCAGGCACACTGAAGACCATCCTCGGACACTATACCGGTGTGGCCGGTCAGTTCATCGGCACGACAGCCTTCTCGGTCTCCATGGCTGGTGTGGCTGTCATAGGCATTGCCCTCGAAAAGTTTGGCACGATGATCCAGGAGCGTGTCGTCGACCTTTACCGCAAAGCCTACGATTTCTATTACGAGGAGAAAGGACACCACCGCAGCGCCACAGATTGGTATAACCTCCTCTATCCTGCTTTCAGCAACCCCGACAAGTCGAACGTGCAAATTGAATCTTATCTGGAAGCGATGGTGCACAAATACTGTGACGAATTTTGGACGATGCCCTATGAAAACCGTGCGTTTTATGTTGACAAAGCAAAAGCGACAGGCCTTTCATCATTCTTTGAGCCCAGTCAGGCAGCCCAGAAGCAGATTTCAGACGAATACTACGAAGAACTGATGAACGGTATACTGGTCAGCGTAGTCCATTCTATCAAGAACCATCTCGCCATCGAAGCTTACAATCGCTATGCCAAGTATGCTGAAGATATGGCATCATTGGTGAACACAAGGATAGGATTACGGATTGTAGACAATTCGTGCAAGAAGGACGAGAAGTCGAAGTACGCTGGTTGGACCATCAAGTTCTCATATATACCCTCGACACTGAAAGACTCGAAAACGCTGGAAACGACGCTGGACGAAATGGGTTGTTCCACCATTGGGCCTTTCACAAAGTATGCCCTCATCGTGCACGACATTCCCACTCGTCTGACACTTATCGATTCAAATGGCAAGGATGTGGCTGACTATCCGTTCACACTAACCACCAAGAAGGGCAAGCAGATCATCACCATCGACCTCTCCACAGGTGGCGAGGAAGTGGAAAACCCACACTTGACGGGATTGGAACTCAAGTATGACCCCGACCGTCCGATTTTAGCGACATATTTTACTGGTTTTGATTACACGACAGACTGGGATGATAATGTTGTCAAGTACGAATCAAATATGTCCGCGTCAATACCTATTCCTCTGGACAATTCGTTCAACAAGAATGCAAACTTCCAGGAGAAAATCGAGAAATACCTAAATCACCACGACTACATCACCGTCGATGAATATGGCAACGTCAAGCTGGGCGACGATATTCTCACGAAGTTCGAAGGTAACGAGGCAAAGGCGAAGTTCAACATCAATACTATTCATAAGTTCTACGAGAGGAGCGTGGAAGAGTACGTCAGGAAAGTCAACACCTTCAATGATAAAGATGGAGATGCTTCAAACTTTTTTAACCTGCTTGACGGTGAAATCACCCATAAGATCAGCGGCGAGGTCATAATTACCCGTAGTGAAGACGGCGAGAGCTATGATGTGACCTACACAGGTGAGGGAACGTTTGATTTTAATGGGCGATACGTGTCGCAGGTAGACAACTTCAATATTTATGCTTTCACACACGAAGGAGAGAACCAGAAACTCACTGTCGACGACGTCAGCACGGACAACACCCAGGTCGAAGGTACTGTCATGCTGAAATACTCTACGAGACTGAAGTAATGACACAATGGGTTCACTTCAACAGTGACCTGTGTCTAATGAATGGACAGGAGCGGCAGCGATGTCGCTCCTGTCTTGTAGTTTTTGGAGCTAACGTTTGTCAACACGAAAAGACAATAATCGTTCGAAAAGGATAGGATTTGACACATTCGCTTGAAAAAATGCGTTAAAGCATATAATATTCGTTTGAAAAAATGCGTTGATATATGTCGCTGTCGGAGGACTGCCTGACGCTGTCAATGCTTTCCTCAGAACCAATAACATGAACGAGGTCAGAAAGGTCTATCAGTCCATCTTGAAGGAGTATCGCGACGATATGGTAAAGTATGCTCCCGACAAAGACAAGCCACATATCCGTGAGTGTTTCAACTCCGTACCAAAAACAGTTGGCAAAGGAAAACAAGAAATTCCAGTACAGTAAAGTGAAGCCAGGAGGGCGCGGAGAGACTTATGCCGGGTCGCTACAATGGTTGGAAGATGCAGGTATTATCTGCCGTTGCTATAATACAGACATCACTGGGCTTCCGATGGAAGGCAATGCCAGGGACAATGTTTTCAAAGTCTATATGTCCGATATTGGCTTGCTTGTAGAGTTGCTTGGAGAGGGAACACGCGCAGACATTCTTCAAGGCAATCTTGGTGGTTTCAAAGGTGCTATATACGAGAATCTGATGGCCGACACACTTCACAAGAAAACGCAAAACCTTTACTATTTCCAAAAGGATTCAGGATTGGAATTGGATTTTCTTGTGCGAATGAACGGAGAGTGTGTTCCGCTGGAAGTCAAGGCAAAGTCAAGCAAGTCTAAAAGTGCAAGAACTGTTTTGAATCACCCAGAGAAATATCATGTCAAACAGATTATAAAGTTCGGTGATTACAATATTGGCAGGGAAGAGCATTTGTTAACTCTCCCAAGTTATATGCAGTTCCTGCTGAACTTGCAACCAGAAGAAATCGTGCTTGAACCAATGGACATTGATGGAATTAACCGTATGGCATCAGAGTTCCTGGGACAATAGTTATTCGAGATTCATCAAGGAACTCGCGGATTTGCAAAAAATCTGCAAATTTGTGAGAATAAGTAAACGAAGTGTCAAAAATGGCTGGAATTATTGAGGAAATCGGATGCAAAATGTGCAGTACATGCTCATAATGTTTCCCAAATGTTTTCCAGATTCGCCGTAATGTGCTGATAATCAGCGTTCGTTAGCCGCCGCACAGGCAGCCAGGCTGCTCTGGAAGACCCAGGCGTAGTCGTAGTCGAAGCCCACGTTCTTCAGCCTCGTCACGTCCTGTGCTATGTCGGTCTCGCCGAGGAAGGTGATGCTCTTGCCCTCCTTGTAGTCCTTCATCAGCGCGATGGCCTGCTCCCAGTAGGTGGCGGGAATCTGGGGGCTGGCAATGTAGTCGCAGCGGAAGCCGTCGACGTCGGCCTCGTCAATCCAGTACTTCAGCGCGTCGTTCATGGCGGTCACCAGCGTGGGCTCGTAGTAGTTGAGCTGCCACACGTCGTTGTAGGTGATGCCTCCTGCCGAGGGGTGTCGCCACTGCTGCTGCCCGTTCCAGCCGTAGTATTTGGGATGCGTCGTCACCCACTCGGCGTTGGTTGCCGTGTGGTTGGGCACCCAGTCGAGCCACACCTGCATGTCCAGCTCGTGGGCGCGGTCCACCAGCGCCCGCAGGTCTGCCACGCTGCCATATCTGGGGTTGGTCTGCGTCAGGCTGGTGGGGGCGTACGGGCTGCCCGACGTGCCGCGCGGATAGATGGGCATCAGCCACACGATGTCGACGCCGAGCGCCTTCAGCTCGCCCAGCTGCTCGCGTGCGGCAGCGAAGGTGCCGCTGGGGGTGAACGAGCCGACGTTCATCTCGTAGATCACCTGATGGCCCGCAACATTGCCGGCAGCGCTGTTGATGTCGCTGACGTAGTCGCCGGCAAGGGTGCTCACTCTTCCGCAGAGGGCAAGCAGGCAGAGGATAAGGATTCGTGCGTACATATTTTGGTTATGGTTTTCAGTTAATGGTTGTAGCTGCGTCTAATTCTTTGTCACCGACAACATCCGGAGCAGCGAGAGAAGAATCAAGCTTGCTTGAATTATCCCGAGTCGTGACGGATGAAGCTGCGTCTATTTATTAGACACTGTCAACATCCGGAGCAGCGAAGGCTGAGATGTGCTTGCCAAGCTCTGCTGAACCGACGATCGAAACAAGAGCAGAGATGAACTTGTTCAAGCTATGCCTTGTGAGTAGGAGGAAGACCGTAGGTCAATCGTGACGGGTGAAGCCTTGTCTGATTCTTAGACAAGGCAAAGATACAACATTTCCCTCACGTCGCTGCATGTTACTGCATGTTATTGCATGTTATTTTTGGAAAAAAGTTTTCACTCCCTTGTAACGTACTGAAACACACCGCGTTGGAAGTAGAAATTTTATCGTTATTTTCGCACTTTTCTTGCCTATGTTGGGGGATTTTCGTACCTTTACGGAGCAGATATGAGATGATCAGATGATCAGATAATCAGATAATCAGATAATCAAGTGTCCCCGAAAACAACCTCTTACTTCTTACCTCTTACATCTGCGCGCTTTCGGCACTCCTTTGGCGAGATAAACCTCGCGTCGTCGCAAGCACAGCCACATTCAGTGGCTGTTGCCATCTTACATCTGATTATTCTTTCTCCAGCGCGCGATATAAAAAACCGATGGAGCAGCGAAGGCAGAGCCAAGTATACTTAGGCTCTGCTGAACCGACGCTCGAAGTAAGAGCAGAGATGAACTTGTTCAAGCTATGCCTTACAAGGAGGAGGAAGACCGAAGATCAGTCGCGAAAGAGGAAGAGCGTAGAATTATGCTCAAGGGAAAAATTTTTATTTGTTCTCGAAAAAAATTTTTCCTCAAAGCAAAACTCCCTCTGGAGCTTTCAACGAAAATCAGGAAAGTGTCAACTGAACGGGCACAGGCACTACCTTTTCAGGAAAGTGTCAACTGAACCAGGAAAACAAGTGTCAACGAAATCAGGAAAGCTCAACCAAAATCAGGAAAAACTCAACCTTTTCAGGAAAAACGGCTCAAAAAGGTAAAAAGGTAACAAGGTAACAAGGTAACATTTTAGGATATTAATGTTACCTTTTTCGGCTTGGGGTAAAAACACCGGAAAGAGCCGATGCGATAGGGAGAAAACTATAAGAGTAATCTTAATTTTATATATTAATATTTATATTAATATATAAAATTAAACATTTCACTGAATATCCTCCGGCTCAAAAGGTAACATGGAAAAAAGGTTTTGTTACCTTGTTACCTTGTTACCTTTTTTTGCCAACAACTAACCTAGAAAGCTGATTTACTTCACTTTGTATTTTCAGCTCCACCCGAAGTCGAATGACTCAATGCCCCAATGACGGGGGAAGGACACTGGTAATACATCACTTTTCTTCAATGTTGCCCCCTTCTCCCCGTCGGAGCGGGGAAATTTGTCTTTATTTTCGGGTATTTGGTGTGGGACTTCTTTGTTTTTACGGATAATGGGCGGTTGGGATTTTCCGTATTTTTCCGTATTTTCCGTAAAATGGTTGTGGGGTTCTATGGTTTTGTTTTTGAGGGCTTTACGTGAGGAGGGATGCTTTATGCATAATTCGGCATAATCCGACGAGTTCAAATGCATACGCATGCAATGTGTATGCAATGTATATGTATGCAGAAAATATATACGCGAACATTGTTACTTTTGTTACACGTTACTTCTCTAAGGGGGGATGTGACTCCGTTAAAAAATGACTCATCGGTTACGTAAAAAACGGACTCATTGGTTCCGATGACCTGCCAACAGCTTGCTGTCGTCATCAACCCCGAACGAAGCTTCAAGGCTGAATTGCGACCCGTGTGGACGAGGAAGACAAAGGGATGAACGAATCGTTCACCCCCGGTGGAAATCAGTTCTTGGTATTCGTCAACGAGGGCGGCATGCACTCTCGCTCAACCTCCCGAGTAGGCATGTGGACGTTGAGGACAAGGGTGTCGTGTTTCACGACCCCCTTGATGGAGAACAGAACTTGGTATTCGTCAACGAGGGCGGCATGCACTCTCGCTCATCCTCCCGGGCAAGCTGCTGCTGGCGAAGGCGTTCAAGCGCTGGGTGACGGGCGAGGTGCTGCCGCTGATACGCTCGACGGGGGGGGCTGCATTTCTACAAGGAACCTGCGCACGAGCGAGGCGCTCATGGAGGGCGAGATGGTGGGGCTGGACGGTGCTGACGGACTCACGAATAGGGGAAATAGGAGGGAGGGGAGAGGGAAATGTGAAAAAATGTGATAATTTGTGGGGGAAAGTGTTGGTTTCTCGGAATGAATGTTATAATTTTGCATATCTAATAGTAAGAGGTATGTGTGTGCGCATGGGGTGCGCGCATGTGATGCCTCTTCTGCCGTGAATGAAACTATAACAGAATAAGAGAGCTATGAAGAAGCTAATCAAGAAACTTTTCGTGCTGACGGTGCTCGTCGTGATGGGTGCTGCCAGAATGTGGTCGGCCGAGGCCTATGCTGTCCACACCAGAGTGGAGACCAGCGAGGGCAGACACTATGGCCTGGTGTTCTACTACGACAACAACCGCAGCGAGCATGAGAACGCGACAGGCGGACGGGTGTTCTCGTTGAACAGCGGCAACGAGGAGCCCGCATGGGTGGTGTCGACCAACTGGTTCAATGCTAACGACATCAGTTTTGTGAGGTTCGACCCTTCGTTTGCCAACTACCGTCCTACCACTACGGCGCGCTGGTTTCAACGACTGTATGGGCTGACGACTTTAGAGGGAACGCAGTACTTCAACACCAGCGAGGTGACGGATATGTCGTACATGTTTTTTGCCACCTTCTTCGACGCGCTCGACCTGAGCTGGATGGACGTGAGCAACGTCACCAGCATGAAGGGCATGTTTGCCGGCAGCAGAATTCAAAGCCTCGACCTGACGGGATGGAACACCTCGAAGGTGACCGACATGAGCCACATGTTTGAGCAGTGCAACTTAATATCCCTCAACCTGACGTTCAACACCTCGAGCGTGACGGACATGAGCTACATGTTTCATTTATGCGACGAACTGACGTCGCTCACGTTCGGAGGCAGCTGGAGCACCGGCAATGTGGTAAACATGGAATGGATGTTCTCCAGTTGTGAAAAACTGACTACCCTCGACCTGACCAGCTGGAACGTGGGCAAGGTGGAGAACATGGATTGCTTGTTCTGGCAGTGCGAGAGCCTCACCACCCTCAGCGGCGTGCGCTACTGGAACACCTCCAGCGTCACCAATATGGGCTCGATGTTCCGCGAATGCGAGTCGCTCAGTGCCCTCGACCTGAGCGGCTGGAACACCTCGAACGTCACAAGGATGGACCTCATGTTCTACGGTTGTTCGATGTTGGAGTCGATAACGTGGGGCGGCAACTGGAACACGAGCAACGTGACGGATATGGACTATATGTTCTACGGCTGCGGGCTCCTGCCACAGAACGTCCTGAACAACGCGGCAAGCTGGGACGTGGACAACGTGACGAGGATGGATTTTATGTTCGGCAGCTGTAAGAAGCTCACCAGCCTCAACCTGAGCGGCTGGAACACAGCCCAGGTGACGACGATGAGAGGCTTGTTTGCCGGCTGCGACAACCTGACCAGCGTGAGCGGACTGAACACGTGGAACACGGCCAACCTCACCAATATGGCGGGAATGTTTAACGGCTGTAGCAAGCTGACCAGCGTGGGCGGCCTGGCGAGCCTGAACACAGGCGCCGTCACCGACATGAGCAATCTGTTCAAGGGCTGCTACGTGCTGCAGGGTGTGAGCGACCTGAGAGCATGGGACACCTCCAACGTCACCAGCATGGAGAGCATGTTTGAGAGCTGCAACTCGTTACATAGCCTCGACCTGAGCGGATGGGACAACCAGGAGCTCACCACCGTGGAGAACATGTTTCTGCACTGCAACAACCTGCAGACCCTCGACCTGAGCGGATGGAACAATCCCAAGCTGACCACGATAGCCTATATGTTCAACGGCAACATAGGCCTCACCACCCTCAACCTGAGCCAGTTCGACACCTCCAACGTCACCAATATGTCGTACGCCTTCGGGGAGTGCGGCATGCTCACCAACCTGGACCTGACGGGATGGAACACCTCGAACGTGACGAAAGCGAAAGGGGTGTTCTACAATTGCCGACGCCTCACCAGCCTCGACCTGACGGGATGGGACACCTCGAACATGACCGACATAGCGTGGATGTTCAACGGATGCAACAACCTGCAATCGGTCGACCTGAGCGGATGGAACACTTCGAACCTCTCGGACCTGGCGTACGTGTTCACATACTGCCGCTCGCTCACCGTCCTCGACCTGACGGGATGGGACACCTCGAACGTGACGAACATGAACGGCCTGTTCAGAGACTGCTCGAAGCTCACATCCATCTACGTGGGCGCCGGCTGGAACACATCGGCCGTAAAGGAGTCGGCGATGATGTTCAAGGGCTGCACCGCTCTGGTGGGCGGACTGGGCACGGAGTACGATGAGAGTCACGTGGGAGTGGCGTGGGCCAACGTGGATGCGCCCGACAACGCCGGATACCTCTCCACAGTGCCCTATGTGGTGTATGCCGACGGCACGCTCACCTTCTACTGCGACGGTAACCGCGACGCACATGCTGAGGAGGCTACCTACTACCTGCCTATGGGCAGCGACATACCCGGCTGGCTCGCTCACAACGCCGACATCACGCAGGCGGTGATCGACCCCTCGTTTGCCAACGCACGCCCCACAAGCACCTTCGCGTGGTTTGCTGAGATGCAGAACCTGACAGACATCACAGGACTGGAATACCTGAACACCGACCGGGTGACGACGATGAGCGATATGTTCTATATGTGCAAGTCGCTGACGGAGCTGAACCTGAACAACTTCAACACGAGCAAGGTGACGAGCATGTCGCAGATGTTCTCGGACTGCAGCAATCTGGAGCATCTGGGCCTGAGCGGCTTCGACACCAGCAGCCTCACGCTGGCCTCGAACATGTTTGCCCGCTGCTCGAAGCTGACAACCATCTGCGTGGGCGCGGGATGGAACCTCCCCTCCGACGCTGTGAGCAGCGGCATGTTCCTCGGCTGCTCCAGCCTGAAGGGCGGCAACGGCACCACCTATGACACGAACCACGTGGACGGCTCGTATGCACACATCGACACGTCGGGCAACCCGGGATACCTGTGCGATCAGTCGCAGCTGGACGTATACGTCGTCTTCGACCCGTCGACGAGCACGCTCACCTTCCGCAGCGACGCCCGACGCGCCAGCTACGGCGCCAACACCTTCGACCTGAACGAGGGCAGCAACAACCCCGCCTGGTATGCCAACCGCAAGGCTGTGTACCACGTGGTGTTCGACTACACGTTCAAAACCGCGTACCCCTCGACTGGCTTCTCGTGGTTCAGGGGTATGACCAACCTGACGGACATCAGCGGCATTGAAAACCTCCGCACCGACAGCATCACCAGCATGGAGAGTATGTTTGCCAGCTGCAGCAAGCTGACGACACTCGACCTGACGGGATGGAACACCTCGAAGGTGCAGAATATGGAGAACATGTTCAACGGCTGCTCGCAGCTGACAACCATCCTGGTGGGCACCGGCTGGAACACCTCCAGAGTGACATCGTCGCTCGACATGTTTGAGGGCTGCACATCGCTGGTGGGCGGCAACGGCACAGCCTACGACGAGAACCACACCGACAAGGAGTATGCCTGCCTCTACGGCGGCACGCCGATACCCAGCTACCTCACCGACAACCTGCCGAAGGAACCCTATGCCATCTACAGCAACGGCACACTCACCTTCTGCTACGACGGCCTCAAAGACCTGCGCCCGCAGGGCATCACCGTGTATGACCTGAACGTGGGCGGCGACAGCCCAGCCTGGATGGCACACAACGCCGACATCACGCAGGTGGTGATAGACCCCTCGTTTGCCAACGCACGCCCCGTGAGCACCTATGGGTGGTTTGACAGCATGAGCCAGCTGACGGGCATCACAGGCTTGCAGTACCTCTACACCGACGACGTGATCAACATGGGCTCGATGTTCAATGCCTGCACCGGGCTGACAACCCTCGACCTGGGCTCGTTCAACACGGCCAACGTGGAGGTGATGAGCGACATGTTCAACGGCTGTAGCGCGTTGACAACCATCTACGTAGGCACGGGATGGAGCACCGCTGCGGTGACAGCGTCGAACGGTATGTTTGTCGGGTGTACCCAGCTGGCAGGCGCGGCAGGCACTCAGTTCGCTCCCGACAACACCGATGCCAGCTTCGCTCTCGTGGACGGCATCAATGACAACGAGGGATACCTCTCGTATCTCGCCTACGCCACCGTCACCTACGCCTACGGCTCGGGAGGCACCATCTACACGTACCTCCGATTCTTCTACGACGGCAAGCAAGCCGAGCACGGGCTGACGGAGCCCATCTATCCTCTGCCCACAGGCACGGAAGAACCCGAATGGCTCGAGAGAGCGGGAGAGTTCACGAATGTCACCTTCGATGCCTCGTTCCGAAACGTACACCCCACAAGCACCTACCACTGGTGTTACGGTATGACACAGCTGACAACCATCGACGTCGAGTACCTCAATGCCAGCGAGGTGACCAACATGAGCGGTATGTTTGAGGGATGCACGAGCCTGACTTCGTTCTCCTCAAAAGCGTGGGACACCTCGAAGGTGACCGACATGAGCAACATGTTCAAGGACTGCTCGTCGCTGACAAAGGTATACCTGGATGTGGTCGACGTCAGCAAGGTGACCAACATGAGCGGCATGTTCCAAGGCTGCTCAGCACTCGTAGCCCTCAGCCTCGAGTTGTTCTCGACGGGCAGCGTCACCAACATGAGCAACATGTTCAACGGCTGCTCGGCACTCACCAATATCTCCATTGCCGACGGCTGGAACACCAACCGGGTGACAAGCTCGTCGAGCATGTTCTTCGGCTGTACCAGCCTAAAGGGCAGCAACGGCACCACCTACAATGCGAGCCACACCGACAAGGCCTACGCCCACGCCGACGGCGGCACGAGCAACCCGGGCTATCTGTCGTACCTGACTGTCGTCCCCTATGCTGCCTACGACGAGAGCACTGGCACCCTTACCTTCTACTGCGACAGCTGGCGCACCACGCATGCCGACACATACCTCGTCGACTCAGACAACCCCACATGGAATACGATACACCCCACTCATGTGGTGTTTGACCCGTCGTTCGACGTCGTCCGCCCCACGAGCACTTACATGTGGTTTGCCAGCATGCCGAACCTGGAAGACATCACCGGGCTCGAATACCTGCACACCGACAATGTGACAAGCATGGAGCAAATGTTCAACGGATGCCGAGTGCTGGAGAGTCTCGACTTGAGCCACTTCAACACCAGCAACGTGACATCCATGAAATCAATGTTCAAATTCTGCTACAAACTCACCACCCTTGATGTGAGCAGCTGGGACACCCACAACGTGACGGATATGTCTGATATGTTTTATAGTTGCTATGACCTGACTGCTATCTATGCCGACGACGGGTGGAATACCGACAAGGTGTCTTCATCCTCAGGTATGTTCATATATTGTTCTAAACTCATAGGCGAACTCGGTACCGAATGGAGTAACGGCAACCCTACCGACAAGACCTATGCCCGCATCGACCAAGGGTCTTATGGTCCCGGCTATCTGCGCTATCCCACGAGGGCTTACGCCGTCTTCACCGAGGCAGACAACACCCTGACGATCTACTACAACAGCTATTTCCACCAAATGGAGGGAAACGGCACGATGTACACTGTAGAACCTTCGGGCACATCAGCCCTCGCTTGGGCTGAGAGAAGTGGCGACATAGCACATGTGGCTATCCACAATGTGTCGCCCCTGCTCACAAGCACACACATGTGGTTTGCCAACATGACAAACCTTGAGGACATTACAGGCCTCGAGGTACTGTCGGCAGCTGACGTGACGGACATGAGCTATATGTTCTACAACTGCCCCAAGCTGAAAACCATCGACTCGGAAAAGCTCAACACCTCGAAAGTCACAGACATGAACCACATGTTTGCAGGATGCACTACGCTGACATCCCTCGACCTGAGCAACTTCTTCACAGGGCAGGTAACCGACATGAGCAGCATGTTCCAAGGTTGCAACAACCTGAAGACCATCTACGTGAGCAGCGCATGGAGCACCGAGAGCTTGATAGGAACCACATCGGACAACATGTTTGACGGCTGCACCAGACTGGAGGGAGAGAACGGCACGAAGTACGCTGCCGGCCACACCGACATGGAGTATGCACGCCTCGACAGACCTACAGACGGCAACCCGGGATACCTCACCTCGAAGCTGGAGGGATACGCTTGGGTGGACAACGCGGAAAGTACGCTCGTCTTCGTCTGCGACGACCAGCGGTTGTCGCGCGAGGTAGAGACCTTCGGCTTGCCTGTGGAGAGCTGGGATAATCCTGGCTGGATACAATACAAAACACAGATAACCCACGTAGTGTTTGACCCGTCGTTTGCCAACGCACGCCCTGCATTCACCAGAATGTGGTTCTATGGTTTTGAAAATCTGGAGGACATCGTCGGCCTGCAGTACCTCTGCACCGATAGCGTGAGAAACATGAACGATATGTTCTACGACTGCAGCAAGCTGGAGAGCCTCGACCTGAGCCACTTCAACACAGGCATGCTGGAAGAGGCGACATACATGTTCAGCGGCTGCAGCAACCTGAAGAGCCTCAATGTGAGCAATTGGGATACAAAGAACGTGACGAATGTGGGCGGCATGTTCCGCAACTGCAGCAGTATCGAAGCCATCGACCTCTCAGCATGGAACACTCAGAATCTGCGCTCCGCCTCTTCAATGTTCGAGGGGTGCACCAGCCTCAAAGTGGTTGACTTGAGCAACTGGAATGCCAACCACAACATAGGGAATTTCAACGACATGTTTGCCAACTGTACCGAGCTGACAACCATCTACGCCACTACCGACTGGTACACAGAAGGACTGTCGTTCAACGTGTTCTCCAACTGCACCAAACTCGTGGGAGATGCCGGCACAACATATACAGGTCAAGATACAAGAGGTGTGGAATATGCCATCCTTGACGGAGGCACCAGCCATCCGGGCTTCTTCAGCAATCCTTCAAACCGCGAAGCCTACGCCAGCTACGTGGAAGCCACTAACACCCTCACCTTCTACTACGACACTATGAGGGGCACGCATACTGAAGGTACGACGTATGCTGCTTCGAATACTGGTTCCACTCAGCCTTGGAGCTCAGTCAAAGCCGACATCGTTCACGTAGTATTCAATAGCTCATTTGCCTTTGCCCGTCCCAAGTCAACCCGCGAGTGGTTCTCAAGTATGACTAATTTGACGGACATTACCGGCATAAGCTACCTCAGGACAGATGAGGTTACTGACATGTATGGTATGTTTAATGGATGCAGCAAGCTGACGAGCCTCGACCTGAGCCACTTCAACACTAGTAAAGTGACAGGCATGACGAACATGTTCCGCAGTTGCACTGCCCTAACGGACCTTGATGTAAGTGGATTCAATACGGAAAATGTGACGCACATGAACTATATGTTCTGGGAATGTAAGGCTCTGACAAACCTTGATGTAAGCCACTTCAATACTGGCAACGTGTTAGGTATGTATGAAATGTTCCGCGGCTGCAGCGCACTGACGAGTCTTAATCTGGTGAATTGGAATACAGGTAATGTGAAGGACATGAGTGGAATGTTTTATGTTTGCATCAATTTGGAAACCCTTAACGTGAGCGGATGGAATACCGCCAACGTGACAAGTATGGGCAGTATGTTCAGTGGCTGCCAAAAACTGGCTGCTATTGACGTAAGTGGCTTTAATACGCAGAACGTGACTTCCACGGCTGGTATGTTCCAAAACTGTAAAGCGTTGACCACTCTCGATGTGAGCGGCTTTAATACCGCTAAAGTATCGAACATGAGATACATGTTCTCTAACTGCAGTGGTTTGACAAGCCTTGACGTGAGCGGTTTCATTACTACCAACGTAGGGGACATGAACATGATGTTCGGCAATTGCACCGGTTTGACAACTCTTGACGTGAGCGGATGGGATACAGGTAAGGTTTATGATATGTCTGGCGTTTTTAATAATTGTCTCAGCTTGGAAACTCTTGACGTAAGCGGATGGAACACGAGTAGCGCCACGAGGTTCTCCAGTATGTTCGGAGGTTGTAGCAACCTGACAACCCTTGACGTGAGCGGATGGAACACAGAAAAGGTTGAAGAACTGGGTTCTATGTTCAAAAGTTGCACAAAACTGGAAACTCTTGATTTGAGTAGCTGGAACACCAGGCTTGTGACGAAAATGGGCCAGATGTTTTATAACTGTGGCAAATTGACGACCATTTACGTTGGCAGCGGTTGGAACACGGATGCTGTGACAACTTCTACTGATATGTTCAACTATTGCTCCAGCCTCGTGGGCGGTGCCGGCACGGCATATAATTCTTCTAATCCGCAGGATAAGACCTATGCCCACATCGACACGCCCAGCAACCCGGGCTACTTGGCTGATGCATCCCTGCGTGAAGCCTACGCCAGCTACGTGGAAGCCACTAACACCCTCACCTTCTACTACGACACTATGAGGGGCACGCATACTGAAGGTACGACGTATGCTGCTTCGAATACTGGTTCCACTCAGCC
>JAGCFO010000009.1 GCA_017650105.1 Bacteroidaceae bacterium
CCCACCTGGCCGTCCATCACCTTGCCCAGCATGCTCGCTATCTGCGCAGCGCTCTCCTGGCTCGCTTCCAGGCCGTACTGCTGAGCAAGCATGTCGTTCATCACAGGAATCAGCTTCTCAAGGCTCGTGCGCTTCTCCAGGTAGGTGGCCAGCTCCTGGGCACCCGCAAGCTGAACCTCGTCGCCAATCACACCCAGCTGCTGCTGGGCTGAACATAGGCGCTTGATCGCGGCAACGTCCGCATCCGTCGCCGACATCGTGTTGCGCATGTTCGTAGCAAGCTTCTGCTCCGCAACCGACTGCGAAGCATACGCACCCGACAACGTGCGCACAACACCGCCAAGATCCGATAGGGTCTGCTGAAGCATGGCTACCGACTGAGAGGCCTGCGACCAGTTCACGATGCTACCGCTCAGACGGTCCGCCTCCAGCTTCACCTTCTTCACCGCGTTCTTCAGCGAATCGGCGTCAACCTCCACCTTCTTGAAGGTTCCCTTGTCACTTATCTTGATAAAAAAACTGACCGTTTCTGCCATCGTATTGTTTTTTTGTTTATATTTGTAGCCGTATTCAGTTTGGTATATATGATATCGCTTTACGTCAACCCGATTCTGCGCTATATCCAGGATCTCTTCTCCAATCCGTTAGCAGCCTTTCTGGCAGTGGTGTGGATTGCCTTTTGTGCCTTCATCATATCGGTTGCGATAAAATTACCGTTTAGAAAAGATCTTTAGCATCCCTCTCCTCTCCAGCGCCCCTATAGTCCCTCTAGTCCCTATTGCCATTATCCGATTACCTGATTACCTGATTATCCGATTATTTGATTATTCGATCATCCGATTATCCCATACCGCTTCTTCGCTGCCTCATAGCGGGCCTTGCGCTCTTCCTCTGTCAGCACCTCTGTTTCTGACGGCTTACCGCCGCCGTCCCACGGCAACGCAAACACATCCTCTGCCTTCAGCCTTTTCCTCACCCACGGACGGAGCACGTGAGCACACAGCACACGCACCTGCTCCCAGCTGCTCCTGTCACGTAGCTCTTCCTTCTCACGCCAATGGGCATACACCTCATAAAACTCCGCTGGGGTGCACGAGCTGAAGTCCGCCAGACTCATCCCCATGCACCCCAGCGCGATTCCTGTCAACGTGTCAATGTCACACGCTACGCCTGAGGACTTTTTTTTTCCTCACCCTCTATCGCACCAAGAAACGCGCCAAGCACGTCCGGCTCCAGAAGGTCGGCAAACAGCTCGAAGTCCATGTCAAACGGCACACCGTCCGCCGAACAGGCACTCGACACGCAGCACCACATAAACAGCACCAGGTCGCTCACGTCCTCGCTACCGATGGCGCTCACGTCCTTGCCGCTCACACGCTTGAAACGAACCATAGCACCCATCGTAACTCTGCAAGGGTACTTGTGGCCCTTTATCGTCAGCTCCCGCAATACAGCCATATCCGATTACCCGATTATCTGATTATCCGATTATCCGGTCACCCTCATTACGCCGGGTTAGAAGTCACTGCACCGCTGTTCTCAAGAGTCAGCGAGTACTTCTCGTCGTCACCGGCAGGACCGTCGTCCTCAAGGCTCGTAATCACGTAGCTGCCCTCGTAATATGTCGCTGACGACTGGGCATCCACTTCGCCACGGTAACCGTAACGGGCCACCACAGGCTCGCCCGCAAGCCACAGGCTCTTCAGCGTCGGCAAACCAACCTTGCTCGCTGCGTCGTCGCCGTCATACACGAAGCCCTCACACGTGATCGTCTCAGCAAGACTCTTCACGTACTTCTCCTTGAACTTGCCGCTCGCGGCCTCCTTAGTAACACGCTCGCCAGTCTCCGTCGAGTCGCTGATCTTGCAGCCCGTCGAGTGACCGAAGGGCTTGAACGTGCTGCCTACATACAGACCCAGTATAAGGTCCGTTCCGTCTCTATAAGCCATTTCTTTTCTTTTTTATGGTTAATAATATGAATAACAGGCATGTCGTTACAAAAGATCCCGTCACCATGCCTGAAAGAAAATGACGGAATCGGCTCTGAGGGGGTACGGTTTGGTTCTCACGAGACGACGAGCTTCGCACATGGCTTAGCGTGTCGCGCAACTCCGATATCGTGCGGACGTACGACTCGCACAGAAGCAACAGGCTGTCACACGTCGCCCATACAACAATACGCTCAGGCTCATCGCCAGACTGACACTCACGTGTAACCTGAACCCTCGCACGGCCATTCATGGCATGGTAGCTCGCACCCGAAGGTAGATGCCGAAGACTGTCAGTGGATATCGTCAGACTCACCGACGACCCCGCAACCAGCAGAGGGGACAACGTCCGCTCCGTCACCTCCACCAGCGACGTCCTCTGACGATGCTCCGACACATAGCTCGATGTCTCCGACGTCGTCCTTCTCGCGGCGCAGCCGCCGAAGAACAGGGCAGTCGTCACGGTAATCACAGCGGTTAGCATCGTCGATGGCCTTACGCAGACGAGCCATCTCACGCTTAGTCGAGTTAAGGTCTCTACGAGTCTCATACAACTCCTTCTTCAATGGTTCAACAATGTTCTCTACAAGGATACGAGTCGCCTGATCAGCATTCGTGATATGAACAGTCTCTGCCTCCGCACACGCCCTCTCGGCATCACCGCGGGCATGGTCGGCGTCTGCTAGCGCACGCTTAACCGACGACTTCAGCGTCAGCAGACCTACAAGTGTCGCAAGCAGACCGCCGCCAACAATATAGTTCAGTATCAACGATGATTCCATGCTCAATACTCTCGAACCCCATGAGGCAGTTCCCCCGGTTCACGTTATCCGATTATCTGATTATCCGATTACCCGATCACCCGATTATCTGATCATCCGATTACCCGATTATCCGATTATCCGATTACCCGATTATCTGATCATCCGATTACCCGATTATCTGATTATCCGATTACCCGATTATCTGATTATCCGATTACCCGATCACCCCGCGGCCTGAGCCTGATAGCCGCTGCGCATCACAACACCGGCATCTGCCTTCTTAGGCATGCAGATGAAGTAATGGCGGAAGTTCACCTTGTTGCGCTGGTACTCGGGATCAGTCGCAGCCTCGCTGTAGTACATCTTAGTCGAACCCGTCGCCTTGAACACTCTAGGTACGTAGAACGCAAACGAACACTGGAACTCACCCGCGCTCGCCGCCGCACCCAGCGCCTTCTTCGTGCCGCTGGTCGTATACAGCGGATTGTTCGCAAACTCATAGATGTCGAAACCGTACAGACGGCCAACTGTACCCTCGTTCCTGTTGATGTTGTACTGCTCACGGAACGATTGGCTCGTCTCCAACAGGTCGTTCACATGGTCGCTGCAAAGCACAAGCCTACGACCGGCACTCGGAACCTTCAGCTTGTCCATGCTACGCTTCATCGACAGCAGGTCGCCAACAGTGAACTTCAGACGGCCAGTGCTCGCATCGCGCTCACCGCTCGTCACCAGCACAGGAGTAGCCGCACTGTTCGACGAAGCACACATCGCATGCGCCGCCTTCGCAAACTTCGAGTCGTTGATGGCGTTGCCGTGGCTCTCCTTCACTCTCGACATCTTGTCGTAGCTCAGTGCATACAGCTCATCGTCAGTGATAGGAGTCACCTTCGACTGGAACTTGTCAAGCTGGATGGCAATGTCCGAATCATCCAGTGCCTGAAGTGGAATAGGATAGGTCGTGTTGTTAACAAGGACGTCCGGGTCCACACCAACGTCTACTAGATGGATCACGTCATTCTCCACAATGCTGCTGTGGTCAGGAATTCCGTCAAGCCACGTCGATTCCAGACCACGGCGAAGCTTCTTCACAAGCTCCCCGGTCCACACCTCCGTCAACACACCGGCACGCAATACTCCCGCAGGGGCAAAACCACCGCACACCAACGACAACGCGTTCGCAGCCAACGCACCGGCTCCAGAGTCAACACCAATCACGGCGGCACACACGCCGCCCATCACGCAGTTCATAAGCACTGCCAAAAGAATAGATACAATTCTTACCATTTTTATTTACCTTTTTTTACCGTTTCACATTCATCCGATTATCTGATTACCCGATTATTTGATTATCCGATTATCTGATTAGCCTTCCAGATCACACTCCATGCCGTACTCGGCCTTGTACAGCTCCTTGTACTTCGCCGGATTCTCCCCACGGAGCTTCAACAGCTCGCTCTCTGGAACGTCGCTCAGCTTCTTGTACTCCGACGTAGGGGCACCGCCCTCATGCCCTATGACATGGCTCAGCTTTACCTGGGGCGACATGGCACCGAAGGTCTCCTTCAACTCGTCGGCACCGATCTTCTTGCCGAGATCCAGAAAATGCTGCTTCTTGTCCTCGCCAATCTTCTTCTCGGCAATAGCAGCGTTAACAATACTCTCAATACGGGCGGCACGCAAGGTGTCGCACTCCTCACGCAGAGTCTCCGACTCAGCAGCAGATGCCTTCAGGGCCGATAGCTTAGAGCTGATGGCGCTCTCGTCGGCATCTTTCGGCAAACCCAATTCAAGGGCTAACTTCTCTCTGTCCATTTCTTTCTCTTTTTGATGGTTATTACTATGCAGCAGCGGCAACACCTCTGCCGCATTCTTGCCTAATGTCAGTCGAACACCGTCCTTCTGCAGAACCAGCGAATCGTCATTCGCGCCGATATCAACAACACTCACCTCAAACAGCTTGCTCTTGGTGATGGTCGGCAATGTCTGACCAGGTAACAGAAACTCTGCAGAATCGCTGGTCTCCACAATGTCAATGCCTACGCTCACCATCTTAAGACTGCCGAACTCCCACTGCTTCTTGCAACGGACACTCAACTCGCTCACCTCGTCGAAGACTAGCTCGCCGGTAACTTCGCCGTGCTCCACACGCACATCTTTCACATATCCTATCACCATACCGCGCTGGTGCATGTACAGAAGCACAGGATTGCGGTTGTACTGCTCCACGTCCATGCCCACAGTCAGTACACGCGTGCCGTAGCAGTTCAGACTGTCGTTGCTGATGCGCACTCTTTTTGTCTTGTTCATAACTCGTATGTCTTATGTTTTCGCTTCCGCGAAAACGGAATCGTTTCTTCCGCAAAGATGACGCTTTCATATCTATTGGCAAAATTTCTGAGAAACACCTGCACAATACAGCGAAACGCATTCACACTTATTTTTCAACAACATTTATTATCCTCAACTTTGTGTCGATTTTTTAATGCATTTTCAATGGAAAAAGAACAGAAGAAAACAACAACACGGCTATCCAAAGCGGAAATAGAACGGAAGAAGACGCTGGCACGCTCTCTCTACCTCTCGGGAATGGATATCACCGACATCGCCGAACAGATAGCAATCTCACGGGTTTCCGTTTCACACTGGGCGGGTGACGGGGGGTGGAAAGAGGCACGAGCAGCTAAGAACATCACACGACCAGAGCTGGTCAACAAACTGCTACGAACCATCGACAACCTCATCGACAGTGTCAATAAGTCCGAAGACCCAACACTCATCGGATCACTCGCCGACAAACTGTCCAAACTCTCATCAACAATCGAGAAACTCGACAAGAAGGCTAACGTCATCGACGCCATTGAGGTCTTCATGGCATTCAACCGATGGATTCAGGACCAGGCTTGCTACGATCCCGACATAACGCCCGAGCTCATCAAGGCCATCAACAAGTACCAGAACAAATTCCTCATGGAAAAGGTATCCAATCCTTCATCGCTCTAACAACTCATGCCTACCATCGCCGATTTCAAGAAGATACAGGAGGAGTGGAAGGAGCACTGCCGACAGATACAGAACCTCACAGACACCACATCTCTACAGCGCGAGAACGCCACACAGAGGGAACAGCGCATAAAACGACTACAGAGCAACTACAATGACTTCTGTGAGTATTACTTCCCCCATTTCCTCACACTACGCGACAAGGTGACAGGTGAAAGCATACGCACTATTCATAACGCACCGTTCCACAACGAGGCGGCAAGGCTCGTAAAACGAACACCTAACCTCAAGGCTGTATTCAAGTGGCCTCGGGGGCATGCCAAGTCCACACACTTCGATATCTTCATACCGCTCTGGCTCATGCTACAGCCGAAAAGACTCATCAACTTCATGGTCATCGTAGGCAAGTCCGAGGACAGCGCTGACAGACTCCTCGGTGACATTCAGGCCGAGCTGCAGTACAACAAACGAATCATCGACGACTTCGGCAAACAAATGTCCATAGGGGACTGGACAGAAGGGGAGTTCACAACAAAGGATGGCGTTTTCTTCCTCGCATGCGGACGTGGACAGTCGCCACGAGGACTACGAAAAAGGGAGGCAAGACCCGACTACATCGTCATTGACGACCTCGACGACGACGAGCTATGCAGAAACCCGAGACGGGTTCGAGAACTCACCGACTGGGTCAAAGAGGCGCTCTTCGGAGCTCTCGACGTCGGAAGAGGACGGTTCATCATGGTAGGCAACCTCATTTCCAAAACATCCGTGCTCGCCAACATCTGCAACACAAAAGGGGTACACGTATCCACGGTCTATGCCGTCGACAACCAGGGAAACCCTACATGGCAAGAGAAATGGAACAAGGAGGAGGCAAGTGACTATGCCGCGTTCGTAGGATATCGCGCATGGAACAAGGAGATGATGCACAACCCCATCACTGAGGGAACAGTCTTCAGACAAGAGTGGATAAAGTACGCCAAAAGACCGCCTTGGAACCACTTCTCAGAATTCGTACTGTACATCGACCCGTCTTGGAAAAGCAAAAAAACAAGCGATACAAAAGCTGCTAAGCTCTGGGCTAAACACGGAACAAACCTGTGGAACTTAAGAGCATTCGTAAGAAAGGCGTCTCTCGCTGAACTCGTACGGTGGTGCTACGACATCTACGAATGGAGCCTCCACATAGGTATAGCCATACGATTTGCAATGGAGGCGTCATTCATGCAGGATATCATGCTCGACGAGTTCACAACAGAGGGAAACATCAGGGGGTACCAGCTGCCCATCACTGGAGACACACGAAAAAAACCCGACAAGTTCCAGCGAATAGAGGCCATCAGCCCGCTCTGGGAAAGAGGATTCGTATTCTACGACCAGGAACAGAAGGATGACAACGACATGCAGGCTGGCATCGAACAGCTGCTCGCCTTCGAGAAAGGAATGGTCGGAAACGACGACGCACCAGACGCCGACGAAGGGGCTATCTACATCCTGCAGAAGAATACAAGACAACAGATTTATCAACCTAGGCTCGGAAAAAGGCCCACTTCAAAAAACCAATGGTAGACTTCTACCTTTAACCACATTCAACCCATTACCTCTATGAAAACCCTCAGTAAACTCTTCTTCGCACTGCGATACAAACAGGCCGTTCGTAAGGCTGACAGATTCGCACACATCACTCACCGCAAACACATGGTCATCGTCATCAACCGTAAGCTACATGTCGTCGCCAAAAAGGACATCAAACAACTCATAGCACAACACCGTTTCCGAAAGGGAACAACCATACACGACATCGAGCAACACGCGCTCTATATCACTCTTTAGCTTCTATTGCCAACATCAAACTCATCAAACCTATGTTCATCACAGATCAAGACTACCAGGTCGTCATCGGCGAACAGGCACTACGAGTCATCTCGCAAGTCAGCGCAGAGAATAGAAACAACGCCGAAACAGAGGCCGTCGAAGAGATAGCTTCGTACCTCAGACCCAAATACGACACCGATGCCATCTTCAGCGCCGAGGGCAACAGCAGAAACAAGCTCATCGTCATGTACGCCGCCGACATCGCCATCTATCACATGCAGGCGTCAGCACCACAGAAAATGGGAATGGAGATAAGAAAGGAACGATACGAAAGGGCCATCAAGTGGCTCGAGGGAGTACAGGCCGGGAAAATCATACCCGAACTACCCCTCGCAACCGACAGCGACGGCAACAGCGTCGGAATGCCCATCGTCTACGGATCGCAAAAGAAACTCCGACACAACTGGTAACATAACCGATCATCCGATACCTGATTATCTGATTATCTGATTATCTGATTATTTGATTATTTGATATATGCAACTGCTCGACAAATTCAGACAAATAGGCAACAGAGGAAAAATCCTCCACACTGCCTACGGCGACTTCAACCTCGCACGAAAAAACGACAGACAACGGCTACGCAAGGTCGTGGTCGAACTGCAGCGGACCACCGACTCACTCACACGCAAGGACATAGGTGACTGGCGACAGGCTTGGCAGCGCGCCATAAACGTCGACAGCCCTAACAGACAGATGCTCTACGACATCTACCGAGACGTCGACATCGACCTCCACCTCTCCGGATGCATACAGCAACGCGAGGGATTCGTACTCGCACGATCATTCAAACTCGTCAATGAACAGGGGGACGAGGATAGCAAGGCTGCCAACTTCTTCAACACTCCATGGTTCAAACTGCTCGTCAAGCTCGCACTCGACGCTAACTACTGGGGACACTCGCTCATAGAACTCGGAGACGTCATCACCGACAGCAATGGACAACGCACATACGACGGGGTCAAACTCATACCACGTAAGCATGTCATTCCCGAATACCATCGGGTAATCACCGACCTCGGACAGGACTGGCACGCCGGCATCGACTACCACATGCCACCATTCAACAACTGGCTCATAGAGGTCGGACAGCCCGACAGCCTCGGACTATACCTCAAAGCTGCAACACAGACCATACCAAAAAAGAATGCACTCGCTTTCTGGGATACATTCGCCGAGATATTCGGAATGCCCATGCGTATAGCACGTACCACATCACGCGACGACAAGGAACTCAAGAAGATGGAACGAATGATGGCCGACATGGGTACCGAGGGATGGGGTATCTTCCAGGAGGGAACAGAGATAGAGGTCATAGAGTCATCAAAGGGTGACGCATTCAACGTCTACGACAGACGAATAGACCGCGCCAACTCCGAACTCTCGAAGCTCATCATCGGACAGACCATGACGCTCGAGGACGGATCAAGCCTCTCACAGTCCGAAACACACCTCCAGGTCCTGCAGAATATCATCGAGGCCGACTGCGACATCCTACGCGACATGGTCAACAACCAGCTCATTCCTCGAATGATACAACACGGATTCCCGCTCCAAGGCATCCACTTCGACTGGGACTACTCCGTCGACTACACTCCCGAACAGCAGACAGCATACGAGACAATGGTGCTCAACAACTTCGACGTCGACCCAGTCTACTTTCAGGAGAAATATGGCATGCCAGTAGGAGAACGACGGAACGTACAGCCTGTCGCGACGCCAACGGAACCACAAGAAGAAAAGCCCAATGGCAACAAGCAGCACAACGCCTCACCACTGGGGGATGCACCTTTTTTCGACTGAGCCCCAGCGACTACCTGGGGCTACACAAACGCTATGCCGAGTGCCTCCCATCAACCCCATCAAACCCATTAGAACTATCCAAACACGACGAGCTATCACATCTCTTCGACACCATGATGAGGCACCTATTCCGTGAAAAGGGGGCATCACTACGCATCGACATCATCACCGAACAGCCCGTACAGGACTTCATCGACGCACACGCTCACATCCTCGACAACGCCTTCGACAACGTAACCATGTCCGACACCATGAGACAGCGACTCCAGCAGTCCGACTACGTCTTCTCAGGCATAAAGACCTTCCACGAACTCAACGAGGCTTTCCCATCTCTCCTCGATCCCAACGGCAATCGAAAGACATTCGAACAGTTCCTCAATGACGTCCGAGACATCGACTCCACATACAACCAAAACTACCTGCGAGCAGAGTACAACTTCTGCCAGGCTTCCGCACAGATGGCTGCCAATTGGGAACAGATCGAGGCCGACGGGGACCGATACAACCTCCAGTACCGTACCGCCGGCGACGACCGCGTACGGGAGGAACACCGCGCACTACATGGTGTCACACTGCCGCCATCCGACCCCTTCTGGCAAACATACTACCCGCCTAACGGATGGAACTGTAGATGCACAGCCGTACAGGTACGCAAAACCAAATACCCAGAGACTCCTCACGACGAGGCCATGCAGCGCGCACAGAAAGCGCTCGCCAAGGATAAACGAGGCATATTCCAGTTCAACTCCGGAATACAGCAGAAAACATTCCCCGACTACAACCCATACACCATCTCACGATGCCGAGACTGCGACATCGCACAGGGAAAAGGCTCAAACAGCCCATTAAGCCTATCCCGCCCATTCGTCCCAGATAACGAACTATGTGCGGCATGCAAGCTGCTCCATCAGTGTGTGGGAGATAGGACCAAGACTCAGACAGCCATCGAACGGAAACACTACCTCCACGAAATGGAACCGTTGCTCCAAATCAGGCATGAAAAGCCCATCGACGAGGGTACAATCAAAGTCGGGTTCTCTACTTATGGGAATAAACACCTTTTCTCTGATACATTCGGCAGGTCAAGGGTCTTACTCAAAGAGGATTTGAAAGATTTGGGGGAACTCCTTGAAAGAGGCACCTATATTGATGATTCAGCACTTACCCATCCAAGGAGGGACAATATCGTTCATTTCTACTATTACAAGGCAGAACTGCATGGACGAACTGTCAGATTAAACGTAGCAAAGGATGTTGAAGAATTACGCAATGGTCGAATAATTGTAAAGTATTACCTTTATTCTGTTAACGATATAAATGAATAAAGCACCAAAGGCGGCGCTTAGGTCTCAATTGCCAGGTTGCCATTCCTTCAGTGCTTGTTCTGCCTGCAAATGTACAACAAAATCCGCTACTTCCAAATAAAATCATACTTTTTTTTAATCTCGTAGTGTTTTTTTCATTGTTAACGTTTGTTTGACAACAGAGCGTCGCCACCCGGGAGGGCAGCGACGCTCAACTCTATGCGCTCTGGATCTCAACGGCTAACGACGGGATGGGGCCACCACCGAGCAGGAACAACGGTGCGCCTGAAGATGGCAACCGTGGCAGAGCAACATCAGGTTCTTCGTCGAAAAGGCAAGACGCGGATTCTCACTCAACGGTACCACGTGATGAAGCTCCAAACCATCCAATGGCAGGCGCTTGCCACACACATCGCAGCAGCCTCCGTTCTTCACATACAGATAACGCTTCTTACGCTGCAACTCCTTGCGACGGTTGCGCAGCTTCTCATCCACACTACGGCGGCGCTTCATACGGACACTCGACACGTAGATGTGCACACCACAGATCTTAAAATGCTTGCAGAACTCCTTCATAGCTCAACACCACATTCATCCTTCAAAAGAGCCCTAAGCAGATCACAAAGAAGAACGTGACTCTCCAATAGCTCATCTCCAGGTAAACTGCCTGACTTGATCAACGACGGAAGAAACAGCTCCACACACTCCATAACCGTGCTACATAACATGAGACCATAACCGTCTGACAACAATGACATAACAGAGGAATAGTCCTTCACATCCTTAACCTTACCTTCCATCACTCACCCTCCTTTCTCCAGTGCTTCCTGGCGTTCTGGTTGCCCGGCTGGCCTCCTCTCTTCTTGTCACCATATACCACAGGAGGAAGCACACTCCTCACATAGTCCGCATCGCACACCGGCTCGCCATCCATCAGACGAGACGCCATCAGAGACGGGTTGTAGTACAGCATACCGCAAGCACGGTTCGCCTTCGCCTTCTGGTACAACGCCATCAGAACACGAGCGTTACGCACATGACCGCTCAGAACCCTGCTCACCGTCACCCTGCTCACACCAAGCTCTAGCGCCACGTCACGACGGTCACCAAGGTTCAGGCTCTCGTCAATCAGCCACAAAAGGTTAAGAATCTCCGCGTTCAGCAGCTCAGCACCCGTCGCACGGCGAGAACGAACCGACACAGCTGACACATTGGACCCACCTGACACATTCAGCACATTCTGCCCAGCAGCCTCATATCTACCCGTCTTACGGATACTCGGCAACACCTCCATCGTCACCCACTTACGGAACTTCTTAGCTTCCGGCTTACGGCTCTGGAAAATCAAATTGTACAAACCACTCTCATTGACAATAGTCATCTGCTGGGTTCCTGAGGGTGTAACTATTGGTGACGCCCCCTTTTCATCATCATCTAATGATGCTGTAGCCTTTCGACTGTTCTCTACAGTTAATGCATCGCACACGTCCTTAGCGACGAACCACGGCTCTCCCTTAATCACTTCAACCCGGATGGGTTGGTTGCTCTCATTGAAGGTAAACACCTTCAGCTCTTGTTTGTTTGACATAATTATACCTAATTTTGAACAATTTGTGGCACAAAGAAAGCGGTGCGCCACTTCCCGCTGTTCAAGTCTTAGGTAAGGACCGACACGGCCATTACAACCGCATCACGGGGTTAGCGCACCGCTATGAAATATCGTTTAGTCAGGGCATGAAAAAAGCCCATAAGCGACGCTCACGGACGGTACACCGTCCTTACCATAAAACTTGAACGCCGCAAAACTACAGCCTTTTTTCCAATTGCCAAACATTTTTCCCTTTTTTTTTACTTTTTTTCTCCCATTCAACCCCATTCAACCCATTCAACCCATCAGACCCATCATCACCCGTAAAGTTACTCTTTTTCCTCCACTTAAACAACTCTTTACACAACTTTTTTTACCCTTTTTCAAACTTTCTTCAACCTTTTCCTCCAGTTCACCTCGCGGACACGCTTCATCACCAGACCGTGTACCTGCCACAGACTGTACTGACCCCGCCGCCGCGACGTGAACACCACACCCGTCTTATACAGATGACGGAACTCTTCCCAACTCAGACCACCGGTACGCAACAGACCTCTGTACATAATCTCCAAAACCTCGTCCAACGTCACAGCACGGTAAATCCAACCCTCACCCAGCACATCCTCAATGTTCTGAGTCGACAGACTGTAGCCCACAACCTCACCATTGATATAAAGTTCCTGCTTCATCTGATTACCCGATTACCTGATTACCTGATTACCCGATTACCCGATTATCTGATTACCCGATTACTTGCTTACCACGGTACTCAAACACCTCCACGTTCTCCACAATATCCTCGTGGTTGTGGTTCGTACGGCTCTCCACCAGCTTCAGATGGTCAAAGCTCGCACCACCGAAGTCCTCCAGCAACTCATGGAGGGCATCAAGAAGGTCGAACACACCAAGACTCTCTGCCTGGAACTCACTACCCGCACTCGCACTGCCACACCAGTCCGTAACAACATGTAGCAACACCCTCGCTCGAGTCGTGTACTCCACACGGCCTTGAACAGCACTCCACACAATAGGGGCAAACTCCACAAACACCGCCGGACGGGACCATGCCGAATCCTCCTCGATGAACTCCACATTGTGGTTCCATAGGTCCACGTGCTTGACCACACTCTCCGCAGACGAATGCTCAGCAATAGACTCAGGGGTCTTCAATACCGTCATCGCACCGTCCACATACTTCAAACCGCTCAGCAAACGGACTACCAACGACTCATATAGCTCTTTTCTCATATCTTTCTCGTATATTCGTTGACAAAATAATCTCTCAGGTTCTCCTCGATAATCTCACGAACCGCCTTCTCCACCTCCGGACTCGAACCCAGGAAACGACGACGGGGAATCTTCACAGTGCTCCCCACCTTCATCAGAGCCATCAGCTTCCAGAACTCAGCCTCCGACGTCAACCGCCTGTTACGGGCGTTCTGCCTGCTTGACCCGTCCTTCCTACGACCGAAGCCGCCCGTGGCCTCATAGTACCTCGCCCAGAAGTAACGCTTCATCTTAGCCGTCACCTTAATCTCGCCACCCTCGTTGTGGATGCCGGCGTACGCGACCGTCGAGAAGAACGTAATGCTCCCCTCGTCGCTCCTGCTCTGGATGCTCTGACGAAGACCGCCCGTATCGACGAGCAGGTGACCGCTCCGGCCACCGCGCACAGGGCTCTTACGACGTGCCCAGCCTTCGCTGAAAAAAGACTCTCGCTCGAAGTTTCGGTCGAACTCGTCCGACAGCTCTACGCGGATGTCACTGAGGATGTTTCTTATAATACGATGGATCTCTTCGCTCATCTTCCAATAGCTCAGGAAACAGAAAACCCTCTGCCGACAGCTCCGAACGACTCTCTATGCGGGAGTCCATCGGAGCCTTCAGCAGATTGTACATGGTCCGCTCGCTGATACCAAAGCGAGGCCAGATGTAACGGCGCCAGATCTCACGGTTCGACAAACCGCTCCTGGCATACTTGTCATACAGGGCGTTCACATCCGCCACTCGCTTAGCATAGCTCTTACCACGTCGCTTCATGTCTGATTTCTCAATTATCCGATTATTTGACTAACTGACCTTCCGATTAACCGACACCTTCCTCTTTCTTCGGCTCTACGTAGAACGTCTCGTCCTGGACAACCTGAAGACCGCACTCCTTCAGAGCATCGCTCATCTTTACCAGTACGTCGCTACCGGAACTCACCACAACGTCTGCATCACGGTCTGCCAACAGCTTGTCCTTCGCAAGCTCTTCCGTCTGACGAACATAACCCGGAAGGCAACGCTTCACCAGCTGCAACGCACTCGCCCAAGTGAAACCCTTCAACGTCTTCAGCTTGGGGGTGCCTGTCCGGAAACCTATCGTCCCATGAGACATGTCAAGGCTCTTCTTCTTCGCAAACAGCTCACCCTGATGCTCCTGGGCAAACGACTGAAGTAAATCAAACGACTGCTCACGTTCTGACGTCAGCTGAGCAAGCTGACTCTGCCACTTCTCGCGGATCTTAGCACACTGCAGCTCAATGTCTGCTGTGATCTTCTGAATCTGTGCATCTGCCTTCGCATACATCGCAAAAGCCTCCTCAGCGGACTCGCGAGTCACACCGCTGAGCAAAATCTTTTTCTGTCTTGTTCCCATTTCTTTTTCCTTTTTTATTGGTTAATAAAAATGTTTATCTGATTACCTGTTTATCTGATTACCTGTTTATCTGATTACCCGATTATCCGATTACCCGATTATCTGATTATCTGATTACCCGATTATCTGATTACCCGATTACCCGATTATCTGATTACCCGATTATCTGATTATCTGATTATCTTATTACCTGTCATGCCTCGCCCTTGCTCGACAGAGACACCACATACACCTCTTCACGCCCCTCGTTAAGGTTAGCGCTTTTATCCCCCTCACACTTCTTCAGACCGCCCTTGCGCAGAATCGCACGAAGCTTCACCTGAAGATCTCCCAGATCATCGATGCCCAGACGAGAGAACTCCTTACCCGAAATCCTCGGATGACGGCAGAAGTCATTGATACGCTGCCAGTCGGTCGTGTCAACACCGCACTTCTGCATAAGCTTCAGGCAAAGACTACGGTTCTTGCGAAGCGCTTCACGCAGACCAAGCAGCTCCTCCAGACCCTTACAGCACGACTCGTACTCACAACGAGTCATCTCACGAAGACTGTCCGTCCTGTTCCACGTGTACTGCAGTACGATGCTCTTCTTGAACTCATCACGGTCACCACTCCACGGCAGCTTGTTGAAAAGGGCGTAAAAACGCCCGAAATGCGTCACTTCCTGTTTCATAATTCGATTACCCGATTATCTGATTACCTGATTATCTGATTACCCGATTACTTGATTATCCGATTATCTGATCACATTGTTTGTCGTCCTCAGCACACCCTCTTCCCACACTACGAAACTGTTGCCGGCATCGGCATTGAAACGACCCTGGCAATACGCCCTGAAACCGACAACCCTCACCTTCACACTGGCATGATAGCGAAGCCTGATGGCACCCTTGCCCAACGGCTGACCCTTGGCCTCCTGGCTGACGAAGATGAAACTCTTATTGGGAAAAGCATCTAACAGACGCTTCGTCTCAGGCCATTCCCAGCCAGCCTCCTGAATAGAATCCACTATGATGAACTTCGCACTGTGACGCTTACGCAGACGTTCCGTCAGGTCCTCAACGCTGTCACTCACACTCACACGAAACCAGCCCTGACGCTTGCCAAGACCAAAACGAAGCAGACGTTCCTTGAACGACTGACTAACACCCTCTTCATAGCTCATATATAGGACACGACCATAATGGGTCAGTTCCTCGGCTAGCTGCATCACAAACGAACTCTTGCCGCTCGCGCTCGCACCGCTGATGAACCACGTCGAATTCTCCTCCGGATAACCGAACGCCACCTCCCAACGACCACACCAAGGCAACACCCCGTAGGTCTTATTTATGATCTCCTTTGGACTGTACGCTCGCTTCATAATAAACACTAATTTGATTATCTGATTATCTGATTACCTGATTACCTGATTATGGGTGCGCAACTTCTCAATCTCCGTATAGACTCTACGCAGACCTCCACCGCTCACACGCACAATCTGACCAATGTCCGCACCCGCAGGAGCGTTCACCTTCGCAACAATGGCGGCCTGGCTCTTCAAAAACAACTGACGCTCCTTCTCATCGTCTGGCGTAACCTTGCTGTAACGATGACCGTAACGGCTGAACAGCTCGGCATAGCCGACCTTCTTGCACTCAATGCTCCTGCGTATCTTCTCCTTCAGACCGTCAGCACCCATCATGTACCAGCCACAGCTACGTTCCGTCGCGTTCCATAGCGCCTTCAACTCAAGGAACGCATCGCCCTGAAGGTCGCCGGCTTCGTCCAACACAACTAACGGATGGTCAATACTACGTAAATAGTACACCAAGTCTTCATATACGTCGGCATAACGACCAAGACTCGACACACCGAACTCCTTCGCTATGTAACGAATCAGACGCTGCTTGCTCTTCACCTGGCTGCAGTCCACATACACCGCATTACGGTGAGAACGAACATACACTCGGGCTGTGAACGTCTTGCCGATATTGGGCATGTCACACAGAATGGCACTCAGACCACCCTCCTGACACATACGCAGCTGCTCACTCACAAAGACATAAGTCGGAGTCTCAGCTGACTGCCAGGAATGCTCCGACACCAACACCACACCCAGACGACGTGCCATGCTCAGCCAACTCGCATCACTCACCTGACGGTCCCACTGACCCTTCTTCACACTGTTGTACACCGACGCCGAGATGCCTAGACTCACGGCATGCTTGGCGTCACTCGGATAGTTCAGACGGTCTGACTCTATAGCCGACGATATCCGATGCTTGATCTCTTCTGTTAACTTCATTGTTCTTGCTTTTGAATGACATTATAATTGCTTTCTATCATCAACCTCATTCGCCCCATTAGACCCATTAGATTACCTGATTATCCGATTACACGATCATCCAGTCACCCCCTACAAACTCTCTTGACCCTTCTGAAGGTAAGACCTCGCATCCAAACCAGGCAGATCATCAGACGACTCAACAGATACAGACACAGACTTCGCCGGAGAGGAAACAACGGCTGCTCGCTCTACGGCAGGCTGAATACACACACTCTCAATCGCATGATCACGAACGTACTTGCCGAACTTCGAGATCTTCTTCTGCTGCTCGATGTACTTCACCATGTCTTCTTCCGTCTGCTCCGACAGTACACGGTTATAGGTCTCCACACGCTCACACGTGTCTATATACTTGTCTCCCTGAAAAATGTATATCTCATCAGGAACACTATTATCTTCCAGCGGCATATAGTACGCCGTCACCTTGTAGTCATTCGGATTAAGCTTCTCCAGCACACTCGTATCACTCAGCCACCAGTCTGCATGCGACACACGCACCGTCGAATTACGGCGGATGCTCGTCTCCACACGCTCACCGATATAACGTGCAAGCGTCACCTTGTTCAAGGGCTGAAGCGACGGGTTCACACGCTCCGTCAGAACGTCCCAACGGGTCATGCCGGGGAACTTCTTCTGGTTGGGGTGCAGCTGGTGGTTCCACTCATAGCTATCACGCCGGTCTTCTGCCACCAGCTGATCCCAACTGAAGTATTCCTTGTCCTCATACGTCTCGTTCGTCTCGTCGCTCACCTTCTTGTAGTCCTGACGCCACTTGCCCTTGCCGTAGAAACGGCCGATGCCCTCGTGGTTCTTGTGGATAATACTCTTCTTCTTCGCACCGTTCAAAGGCTCGGCATATTTCTCCTGAGAATTCTGGGGGGCACAGAAATGAACGAACGGGAACGCAACACCAGCCTGAAGGAAACCGTCCTTATACTGGCTCATCAGGTGATTCTCCACCTCGATGCCCGCAGGCATACCCCAGCCTTGTTGATCAATCAGACGGAACATGTCACGGAAACAGTCAACAACCAGACCCTCGTCCTTCTTCCTCGCGTACGATGCACCGACCACACACTGGCTCACCACGTCGTAGGCATAGTAGGCATGCACACGCTGCTTCGTGTCACTCAGCTTACGAGTCAGGTCCACGTCGTCCATCGTAATCTGACTCAGGCTCCAGTCACCGCCGTGACGGTGAACGTGTGGCATCTGCTCGTGCATGAACGTCGTCCAGCTGCTCAGCTTCTGCTCAATCAGCAGCTTGTTCGACGGCTTGTTCAGGTAGTTCGCAATAGTACTCTCGCTCAGCTCCTTCGGCTCACCCGTCTTCTTATCCACAAAGTCCTCGGGGTTCATAAGCTCGCCGGTCTTCGGATCATACACGTCAAGCTCGCCGCACACAAACGACAGGTAGTTGTCATGTGTCGTCGTGTTGAACGGCTTGGTGGGCAGTATCGCCAGACCTAAGATAAGACGCTCCGTCTTATAGTCCACCTTACGTGCACTCTGGTTGCCGAACTTCCCGCTGATAAGACAACCGTAACCGGTACGCTTGTACTCGTTAACCTTCTTCCTGAAGCGAAGTGTACTCGAAGGCAACGTATGACCGTACTCCTCACGTAACGCTTCTATCGCCTGAGCCATCTGCTCCCAGTTGTACTTGCCGCCGAATAGCTTCTGAGACGTTGAAGCACGATCATACAACTTGATGCACGTGTTCAACACACTCGCGTTCACCACATACTCGCGGATCTTATCAGAGGGAAGGTCTAGACCGGCTTGCTCACGGCTGTGGAAAAAGGCAACGGCCTGCTGGTCTAACTCGTAGTTGCTGCACACCCAACCCTTCAGATGGGTAAGGGCACCGTCCGGATAGAGAGCTTGAACACGTTCCTTGTAATCGAGAGGGAGACTGTCAACAGCTACAAGTGCATACATGCCCGAACCTCCGCCTCCACGACGAACAACATCGATACGACCCCTACGAACCCAGTTCTGGTAGTTAGACTGGCTCACAACACCGCCGTCGATAAGCTCACGTGCACTCACACACAACCTGTTTCCGTAATACTCCATAGTCTATTTTACCCGATTACACAATCCATTGACCATTAGACCCATTAGACTAACCCATCGCGCATTTCAGTACATTACGTCACAACTGCATCGCCTTTGCCTGAAGACACGCAAGGTCGCAGATCTTCACAACAGACCACTCTTCTACCTTCGCACCCTTGTGATACAGAACACCGCTGCCGTCCTCCTTGCTCAGCTCAAGCAGACTGCCGTTCGGAAAGTACTGGCGGAGATAACCGTCACAGTCATGCAAGGTCTCTATCTCAGGACCCATACACATACGGATACCGCCACGCTCCAACGCCGCCTTCCTGATACGGTGTGACAACACCGAATGACCTTCGTACGACAACGCCTTGAACACCATGCGCTCCGTGCAACCGAACAGCTCACACAAATACAACCTGTCCGACTTCGTCACTTCAATAAATCGTTTCATCACTTCTTTCATTGTTACCTGATTATCTGATTACTCGATTGCTCAATTTCCCGATTACCTGATTATCCGATTTATCCTCAGCGTTATACATAGCAGCACACACCTGGCCGATAGCAACAGACGACAACACAAGATACAACTCCGTTAAGTCTTCGTCCAATGCACACATATCAAGAGTTGTAACTTCATCAATGACCTTTTCAACGGCCTTCTCAATAGCCTCAACATACTCGTCATCGTCCGACAACGCCGACATCGAACTGGCCGCCATCCGAACATACTTCTTCGGGATATCTATCACTACCTTCATACCTTTTATTATTTAAATATTCGTTTCTACTTTGACGTTTCAACTTTTTTACGTATTTTTGGCGCCCTATTCACAATGGAACAAATACGCTTCTTTCACCGTTCATTAGTGAATGACGCTGCAAAGATAAGATAAAATTTTAACCATAAAAACAAAATGGACAAAAATTTGACTGTAAAGGATAAAATTTTTGCTTTTTTGAAAAAAAAGGGCATTAGCAAAACTGAATTCTATGCTGAGACAGGAATAGAATCCAGTAACTTTAAAGGGAAAAATAAAGAATCCTTACCGGGAAGTGCTATGTTGGTTAAAATTCTAACCAAATACCCCGAGCTGTCCGCCGACTGGCTCCTCACGGGGAGGGGAGAGATGCTCAAAACAAACAGTACTCTTACTGACACACCCCCTGATGAACAGCCTCATGTCAGTGACAAAGATACAAAAAAAGTTTGGATTGCACAAGAAAATGAGCAAGGAATTCCTCTCATACCATTCAGCGCAATGGCAGGAGCTCTCAGAGGGGAACTGGCTGCACTCGAATATGAGTGCGAACACTACATCGTACCCGCGTTCAGCGACGCTGACTTCCTCATGCCTGTCAAAGGGAATAGCATGACACCAACCTACCTCTCCGGCGACATCGTCGCCTGCCGAAAAGTGCCCATGACAGGGATCTTCTTCCAATGGAACAAACCATACGTCCTCGACACCACTCAGGGAGCCATCATCAAAAGGGTAAAACCGGGCAGTGACAAACAACACGTGCTCATCGTCTCCGACAACAAAGACTACGACCCCTACGAACTGCCATACGAGGACATCTACGCCGTAGCACTCGTCATCGGCATCATACGCCTCGAGTAACTCTAACATCAGAACAACACATTTCTTACACTGTTTTTGAAAATTGAAATAATATCATTTATTTTGCAAAAAATATGGCAAGTATTATCAGCGAATACATCGCGAACAGGATGAGTGTCCTGGATTTGAAAAAAGAACTTAGCCGCTTGCGTGCTGAATATAACAGGTTGACAGGACACAACCTGTTCATATACGCTGCTGACTTTAATAAGGGTAAGCAGGGTATTGACGTCACTCTTATGCAAGATGACTTTTATATGATTCAAGACATCTTACGAGAGTCTGACAAGAAGCAAATCGACATCTACCTGGAGACTCCTGGGGGAAGTGGGGAGTCTGCCGAGGAAATCGCAAGATTCTTACACTCAAAATTTGAGGAGGTAAATTTCGTGATAGCAGGAGAAGCAAAAAGCGCCGGTACCATTCTTGCCATGTGCGCTAATAATATTTATATGTGTAGCACAGGTAGTTTAGGGCCAATTGATGCACAGGTAAGAGTCGGAAGAAGTATGATCTCTGCCTATGACTATAAGACTTGGGTTGACGAGAGAAGGGAAGAGGCCGCAAAAAACGGGAAATTGAATCCATTTGATGCCATGCTTATTTCACAGATCTCACCAGGAGAAATCTATGGCATCATGAATTCACTGCAATTCGCACAGGACCTCGTGGAGGAATGGCTGCCCAAATACAAATTCAAAAATTGGACGACAACAGAGACACGAGGCATTCCTGTAACTCAGGAAATGAAAGAGAAAAGGGCTAAGGAAATTTCCGAGAAACTGTGCAACCACATGGATTGGCACACGCATGGACGCTCCCTCAAAATAGAAGACCTCAATGCAGAACTGAGAATTGAGAATATTGATAATAATCCAACACTGGCAAATATCGTCTATAGGATAAAGACAGTTATCCGGTTAATATTCGACACCAGTACAGACTTTAAACTGTATTTCTGGGAAGATTGCGAACTGGCAAGATCTGCTAATGTGGCAAGTACTCCATTCAACAACCCTGCAGCACCACACAATGCCACCAAAAATATAGAAGTCGTCGAGTTCGGAGTACCGTGTCCTAGATGTGGTAAAGAACATAAAATAAAGGGATATCCTAACCTTACAAGCGCAGATATACAAAGACTTCATCTGCAAGTGAGCCCTTTAGTTAAAGATAATGACCTCTTGGTCTGTGATACTCCTGGATGTGGGTTTACAATCGATTTGAAACCCATTAAGAATATGTTCGAAAATCAGTTTAAGAAAAAAGTCACAATAAAATAACGTAGCAATGGAAAAGAACGACAAACAACCTAAAGGTTTTAGTGAAGTCTTCGATTTCATAGAAAACACGAAAGACGGGAAGTTTTCCGAAGGAGGAGTCTCTGTCACAGAACTCCTGAAATGCACCATTTCACGTGAAGAGGTTGCATATATCCAAAATGAAAACTTCCAACCCAGCGAAATCATATTGTATGGCCTAAGCTGATACCCTTTTACCCACCCATCGATACCGAGTTATAGCCCTGCCTTGTGTAGGGCTTTTTTGTCATCCTCCATGTACCACCCAGCACCCCGGTGGGTGTCTCCCCCCCCCCTTACACCCCTTCGCAAACCACGAAAACCGCATCACAAAGGCGTTTGAGCCTGTTCTACCCCTTATGAAAGTTGCACCAAAAGGGGCAGTTTCCTACTCTTTAAGCCTTTTTTTGGACTTTTTCTACCCCTCTACCCCCCCCCTCGGGACTGAGTTTTGAACATCCAGTTACACCCAAAATGAACATCCACTTTGAACATCCACCTGAACATCCACCCCTTTTTTTTACCCGTTTTTCCACTTTTTTGCCCATCAACCCTACCGAGCCCACTATGCCCATGAACCCCATTCCAACATCGTACCAACGCCATTATAACACTGAAAAAACATCGTCCCAATGTCGCCTAAAGAGCTAATCCAACAGCAGCGGTTTAACGCCGACAAATAAACTCCTAAACAGACCATTAAACGAGCTATACACGTTCCTGGGTGTGATTCTACCGAAATACAAAACCGAAGAAAGGCCACACATGTGTCGTGTAGCCCTATGCACAGATACAGTCCGAATCCAGTCCTGCAAACATACTACATCCGTCCCGCAAACAAACAGTATCCGTCATGTAAACAAAAGACACGCTCGTGTAACCCAGAATAAACTAATGTAAAAAAAGAAACGTTTCGTTTTACGTAGGCTCAACTTGGCGTCAATCTGCAACTAACTATATATTAGGCCCTTCCACTATATTCCTAAACAACCCCTTCCTATACGCTTCGTTTTGTGCCCTATACTTCATCCTGCGAGTTTCCTTCTTCATAAGTTTTTTTCCCTTCTCCATAATTCAGCCTTTATTCTCTCCCACTCTCCCTCATCAAAGGGAAGGAAAGGCGCATTTTTGACTGCCTGAATGGAGAAAAAGCCGACAACAAGCTTCATTCTTTTGTGAAAAAATCGAGAAAAAGGCGCTCAAACTAATAAAATAGTTTAAAAATGATGCTTTCGACGAAAATTCTTAAACTTTTAGTTGGTGGAACGGAAATGAGTCTTTTTCTTTGCATCAACTAAAGTTTTAAGAGTATGAGAAGCAAAGAGCAGCCAACCGACAAATATCGTGAGCTTACCAAAGGAGAACTGCAGATTATGAACATCCTGTGGGACAAGCGTCACGCTACCGTAAGCGAGGTTCTCGAAGCAATGCCCGAGCCTCGTCCTGCCTACAACACCGTTCTCACCTTCCTGCGCATCCTCACCGAAAAGGAGTACGTGGGGCACGAGGCAAAGGGACGGTTCTACGTTTATCATCCGCTGGTGCAGAAGGGCGAATACACTCGCGCCTTTCTCAAGGAAGTGAAGGAACGGCTCTTCGACGGTTCCGCAAAGTCGCTCCTCAGTTTTTTCGTTGCTGAAGAGAACCTCTCGGCAGGAGATGTGCAAGAGTTGATGGGCCTTCTTGAACGGCTCAAGTAAATCCTCAAGGCAAACACCTTACAGGCTATCTGATTATCTGACTACCCGATTATCCAACTATTCACTATGAACTATCTCATTCTTTCCGCTATAGCGCTTGCCTTGTTCTACCTCTTCTACAAGCTGCTTCTGAGCCACGATACCCTCCACAGGCTCAATCGCGTAACGCTTCTGCTTGCCCTCGTGCTTTCCGCAGCGCTTCCGCTGATACATCTCAACCTGGGTGCAACTACCGAGACGCTCAGCGTTATGCTTCAGGAGTTTATCATCTCTCCCGAAGGAGCTGTGTCGCCCTCGCCTGTTGCAGAAGGCGTTGCGGCAACGGCAACATCCGTCTCTTGGCAAGCTGTTGTGAAGAGCATACTTCTTGCTGTCTATCTGCTTGGAGCAGCCCTCTTCCTCATCCTGTTCATCGTGGGGCTCATACGCTCGCTCCGCTTAGGCAGCAAGGGCTATGAGAGGCTCTCCGACGGATGCCGACTTATTCTCCACGATACCGACTATGCCCCCTTCAGCTGGATGAACCGCATCGTTGTCAGCAACAAAGACTTTGCCGAAAACGGCTCAATGATTCTGGCTCACGAGAGAGCACACATACGTCTCAAACACTCTTGGGACCTCCTTTTCGTGCAACTATGCTGCATCGTTCAGTGGTTTAACCCCGCTGTGTGGCTGCTGAAGAAAGAGTTGCAATCCATTCACGAGTACGAAGCCGACGATGCCACATTGCGCAGTGGAATCGACGCACGTCAATATCAACTACGGCTCATAGAAACTGCACTCGGCGCAAAGTTCAGTTCTATCGCCAACAACTTTTCCAAAATTTCCACCAAAAAACGTATCCTTATGATGATGAAAAAGCAAACATCCCCCTGGGCATGTCTGAAAGTGCTCTACATGCTCCCCGTCGCTGCCCTTATCATTGTGGCAGCATCATGCCAGCCTGCTAACGGAAAAAACGCTGCCGAACAGGCTGTTATCAACAAGGTTGAAGCATCCAGCGACATCCAACTTACTATCAACGACGACAACGTTGCCCCGTTAGAAATCAAACGAATAAAAACGGCAAAGTCTTTAGGAACGGGCGAAGAGCCACTTATCGTGATTGACGGGAATGTAAAAACGCCCGAAGAACTCGAAGCCCTCAATCCAGAAGAAATTGAATCCATCACAGTTCTTAAGGGAGAAACTGCCACAGAAATTTGGGGCAGCAAAGGCAAAGACGGCGTCATCGACGTTAAGCTCAAGAAGAATCCTACCGTTATCATTGAAGACGCACCGAAAGCTGTTGCTGGCTCGGATGACGACTATAAATCCGTGAGCGGAGACGAAGTTTTCAACATAGTAGACGAGATGCCCGCTTTCCCAGGCGGTGTGGAAGGACTGATGAAGTTCCTCAGCCAGAACATCAAGTACCCCAAAGAGGCACAGGATGCCGGCAAGCAAGGGAGAGTCTTAGTGCAGTTCACGGTAAAGAAAGACGGTCATTGCGACGATTTCAGTGTAGTACGTTCTGTCGACCCCGTGCTTGATGCCGAAGCGCTGCGCGTGCTGAAGGAGATGCCCGCCTGGCAGCCAGGCAAACAGAAGGGAGAGGCTGTAAACGTGAAGTTCACCATCCCCGTACAGTTCAAGCTCAACAAGGAAACACCTAAAACCGAATAACGGAACAGGTATTAGCATATTGTTGGTATTTGAATAATCCGGATTTGAATTGTTTAGGTTAAACAATCTTTGGGAGAGTGTCACTGTGAAGTAGCACTCTTCTGCCGCGTCTGAGCACATCATAAGAAATCTTGCGCCACACCTTCCCCATCCCGCCAAGCGGAGAAGGAAGGTATCGATATGGAGAAGGGAAAAATCAGGCTTCTTTGCCAAAAAAAGATTTTCCCTTCTCCAAAAATTTTTATTCCTTCTTGGGAGAACCATTATTCCTTCTTGGGAGAGAGTCTCCCAAGCCTTTGGGAGAAACATTATCGAGCCGTTGGGAGAACTTCTCCCAAAAGGGAGAAATCCGCTGGGAGAAACATTACCACCGTCCCGACAAGTCGCGGTAAAATCTTTCTCACAGCCGACAAACTCCGCTCTTTCCATCAATTCCAAGAGCAAAAAGCAAAAATCGCTTTGTGAAGCAAGAGAAAAAAAGTATCTTTGCATCCGAAATTGAAAAACAGGCTTTTCATAGCCTCAAGTTCAAACAGAAGACAACCTTGATAAAACAAAAGCAAAAAAATATCATACCAATGAAACTATTCAAGAAAGCCCTCCTTCTGTTCGCCCTCGCACTTCTGGGCGCAGCCAAAATCTCAGCACAAGAAGCCTACGCTGTCCATGAGATTTCCAACGGGGAAGAAGACCAAATTGCAACAATTACCTTCTACTACGACTTTAACAAAGGCTACTGGGAAGAACAGTTAAATGACTACTCTTCTGTCACACACGTCTCGGGGGTCTACGGTCTTAACGAAGGATACGACGACCCCGAATGGTACATGAGTCCTATCAACACCTTTGTGTTCGACTACTCATTCTCCGAAGCCCGCCCAACCAGTTTATATCGCTGGTTCAGCAACTATTGGGAAACATTTCCCACCATTATAGGAGGAGAGAATCTCAACACGTCTGCCGTCACCATTATGGCTGAAGTATTCTCCTACTCTACAGCAATGGAGAGCCTTGAGTCGCTCTGCTTGAACCAATGGGACACAAGCAACGTCATAGACATGAGCCACATGTTCTTAAGTTGCAGCTCACTTAAGAGCCTTGACTTGGGAGGATGGGACACCAAAAACGTTATGGACATGAACCATATGTTCTACGGATGCCACGCGCTGACCTCCCTCGACCTAAGCTCACTCAACACAAGCAACGTCACCAACATGCAGAGTATGTTTTCAGCCAGCGAAGCTGGACTCAACAGTATGTCTCTTACCAGCATCAATGTGAGCGGATGGGATACTCACAACGTCCAAAACATGAGATACATGTTTCATGGATGCGACAAGCTTAAAACCCTCGACGTGAGCGGATGGGTAACATACTCAGTCAACGACATGAGCGGAATGTTTCTCAGATGTAATTCTCTAGATGGGCTTGACGTGAGCAACTGGAAGACATCGCTCGTAACCAACATGAGCGAAATGTTCAGCTCGTGCAACTCCCTCACCTCTCTTGATGTATCCAAATGGGACACGGGACTTGTAACCGACATGCATAGCATGTTTGGGGGATGCAGAAAGTTGACCTCTATCGATGTCTCCCACTTCGACACACGGAAAGTTACAAAAATGAATAGCATGTTCAGCGATTGCGTAAAACTGAATTCCATAAACCTTGTAAATTTCGACACTTACAACGTAACAAACATGGAGTGGATGTTTGCTCACTGCGAGAGCCTTACGGAACTCGACCTGAGGAGCTTTAACACAAGCAAGGTAACCGACATGCAATGGATGTTTGCTAACTGCATAAGACTAACGGCATTAGACATTAGCGGATTTGATACGCGCAAAGTTAACAATATGTCGCAAATGTTTATGGGCTGTAACAATCTTGCCACTATCTATGTAGGCGAAAACTGGAGTACCGACGCACTCTCATCCAGCTCCTATTATCCTCCCTCAAGCGAAATGTTCAAGGACTGCACCAGCCTTGTAGGCAGCAAAGGCACAACATACGATGCCAACTTTATTGACAAGACCTATGCCCACATAGATGAAGGGCCAAGCAATCCAGGCTATTTCAGCGAGAAGACTGAAGATCCCGTCTATGAAGAAGGCGATGTGAACGGAGACGGAGCAATAAATGTATCCGACGTTACGACTCTTGTCAGCATGATTCTCGGCAATACGGAGGAAAATGCCACTTCCGATGTGAACGGAGACGGAGTTGTGAACGTCAGTGACGTCACAGCTTTGGTAAGCATCATCTTGGGTAACAACTGATGACTTTGGAAAAGTAAGAACTTTTTGCCTTAACTCTACCGAAGAGAGAAACGAACGACGAAGTTCTAATGCTCTTCTGCTTGCAGAAAAACATCTTTCGGCAGAAGGATTTCTGAGAAAACGCCCTTCGCCTTACTTTCCCAAGGCGAAGGGCGTAAAACAAAACCCTAACGTTAAGGTTATCGTACCCTCACCTTTCGGTTGCCAACTATATAAATACCTTCGGGAAGAGGAGGAAGATGGAGCAATCCCTTGCTTACTGTGGCTACACCAATCTTTCTACCCGAAACATCGAAAACGGGCAACTGCCCGTCTTCTGCATTGAAGAAGACAGGCTGAATGCCATCAGGAGAAGGGGTGTCGGAACCGAAAAGATTCAGCTGGCAGACGCTTGCTGTGCCGCTTCCGCTTTGCGTGGGGCTATCGAGCTGAAGGCGAAAACGCTTGGAAGTGACTGGCTTGATGCCGCGAAGCAAATGATTCTCGGTGTTTCCCGTTACTTTGTCGCAGTCAACAAAGCGTTTCGTCTCAGCATCATAGTACTGAAGCGTGAAAGCAGAGGCTATCTTGCTGTCTCCATCAATGCCGGCAAAAAGAATTTCCCATTGACATACACTTACATCTTCATCAAAGGTATAGAGGAGCCATTTGCCTCCACTCTTTGAATCACTCCACTTAGTGTAAGAATTAAAATCGGCAGCATACTTCGGCAATTCGTCGGAACTGGAATATCCCGAAGCCGTTACAGACGTCGGGACTAAACGTTGCCCACACAACGCAACATCAACGGGAACTTCCTTTGCGGTAGGGAAAAGGATGTCGGGAGAGATGAGAGGCGTAAGCGGATCAAAGGAATTGTCTACCTGAGTGAGAGCAACGATAAAGGTGCGTTGCTGTACGGGAAGAGTGATAGTCTTGCAACTGGAAGGCAGGCAAACCTTGTAGTGGAAGAGATACATAAAGTCGTATGCCACATCCTTTCTTCCGCTGCCTTCATGACTATGAGTAGCCGTGAAAGCAATGTTTCCAGAGCGAAACACGGAAGTTGAATAGAAACTTCCCCAATCTGCAATATTACCTTTGACATAGTCGACCGAAAACTTGCATTCTGCCCCATCGTCGGTTTGAAGAGTTAGCTCCTCTCCCTCTGGGAGAATGCTAAAGGCAAGCAGATGGAGGGTAATGCTATCAGAAGTCTGAACGGAAGAATCCGTGCCAGGCAAAGCTATTTCCTGCCCTTTGCATTGCACTACATTCTTCTTCCCTGCCGTACGAGGACCAATCAGGAACGGCACTCCCTCGGCAATAAGGGTATCAGGAAGCAGTTCTCCCGGAAAGAGGCTTCCCAACGTGGAAAGTCCGTCGGAACGATTAGCATTGAGGCTCATCATGTCGGCATTATAGGTAAGGGCGATAGGATGAACAAAAGACGTATCAATCCTTGTTGGTACGTCCGCAGCACCATCAGGAGTCGCAAGACGGAAGGCAAACGTCTTGATGCCAAAGGCACCGATACTAAACGAAAGTGTACGTCCCGAGAAAGAGGCATCGCCGATGGTCTCCTCCAAGCCGTTTGTTTCTTCAGCAAAAAGAATAGCAGCGGGGAAAGTAACGGAGACGCTATCCTGCGCATTTCCTGAAAGTTCATGGAAACGGATGATGAAAAGATCTGTATCTTCTGCCTGTTTCATAGCACGAACAGCCACGCAGGGATTATCTGCCTGAGCGAAACTGAAACTCTTACCCAAAGGCCCCTCATGAGGTGTAGCGATAAAGGCAACAAGTGGCTGATTCAGACAATCGCTCTGCCACTGGGTTGCCTCCCCTACCTGCCCTGCGTGGCTGAAGAGAGAGAACATATAACGCTGCAAGCCCAAATCCTGATTGCCTTGATAGGGATAACTGGTTCCCACTTCGGGAGTATAGACAATACTCATACGCAGTCGCCCGTTGGAAGGCTTGTCCCAGCCGTATTTGCAATCGTTGAGAATGGAGATGCCGTAACGCCCATCAGAAGACGTCTGATCAGCCCACTGATGCCCGCAATACTCATAGTAAGATTCCGTACTCAACCCTCTTGACAGAAATCCCAGCGAGTTATCGTAGACAGCTTTCGTATTAGAACATCTAAGATTTGCTTCCAATTTAAGAAGATATCCCCGACTCTGCCAATAAACTTCGTTCCAGACATCCACGCGCTCAGAAGGCCCGCTGCTAGTCAGACGTATGTATTGCACAAAAGTTGAACCCAAGCGAGTACGTTCAACGCGGAAAGACTTGCGCAGGGGACCATCTTCTGCTATGGAAATAGAAAGGTTTCCATCGGAGTTGTTCACATACGTGCTGTTTCCCGTTGTTGAGGAATAAGGAATTTCCCATGCAGGCCAATCAGTAGACTTACAGGAAAGGAGCGCCAAACGCAAGTTGGCACTAAGCAATTCGCGGGAAAGAGTCTTGTCATAAAGGCTTTTGATATCACCTGTAGATGCATCGACAGTAACGCGATACTTAGCATTTTCCATCATATTACCCTCGATGCTAAAATCTTCAGATTTGAGAGAGCATTCGGCATCCTTTTCAAGACTATAAACAGCATAACCCATCGAAGGAACACGTGCAGCAAAGATGAAATGTTGGCACCCTTCAGCATAGCGAATAAGCTGAGCAGGCACTTCGTTGCCCGAAGCATCAGTAACACGAACACCGCTCCAAGCCTCGCTCGATGGAATCTCACACTCCAAGATATCCTCTCGTTCGATAGAAAGAGGATTGTACACAACAACGGGGATATTCTCAACCCTAGTATCCAACTGTTGCGCAACAGCAGCAACAGAGTTCTGCTCGATGCGTTGGAAATCCATCAGCGACATCACTTCATCGTTGCGGCTATACCCATAGGCTCGAGGAATGCTAGTGCCCGTCAAATCATCGTGGAACTGATGCCAAATGACACGTTGCCAGGCTGTAGTGAGTGTTTCACGAGGATAGGTGAAGTTGCCCAGCCAGGCTGCTGTCACTGAGGAGCGCTCAGCAGCATCGCCTGTCAACTCGTTACGCCTATTCCAGTATTTCATCATCGTCTGACTTGTGTAGCATCCCACCCCGTGCGTCTTCATCGGCAGTTCATGATCCACTACTTTGTATTGCCCTTTGTCGTTGTCAGCCATATATTCGAAAGCCTCGGTAGGCGAAACGAGGTGCACTTTCACGGGTCCCTCGCTGGTAACACTTCTCTCAAGCCAAGAAACCTCCGTTTCGCCCAACGCTCCTCCTGTATCTCCCGTTCCTGTGTAGCGGAACGCCGCGCAAAGGCCATAGCTATCCTTATTATATTTAATATCGCTTAGCAAGTCGGTGTTGTAGGCGAGATTCTCTTTCCACTTCTTAGTGTAATCACCCATCTTGAGGATACAATATATTTCGCTGCCGTCAACCCCACGCCATTTGCCAAAGGTAGGCAAGTCGTCGAAGGGATAAGCCGAACCCCAAGTGAGTTTCTGCGTATGAAAGCCTAAGAAACCGCAATGTGCAGCTATGCTGGGCAACGAGGAAGGAAAACCAAAACAATCGGGCAACATGATGTCAAGCCCTCCCTTCACACCGAACTCACGCTTGTAAAACGTCTGCCCATATAGAAGGTTTCGGAGCAACGATTCTGCACTTGAAATCATCACCTCGTTAGCGTCCCAACCTCCTCCTGCCAGATTCCAGCGCTTGTCGGCGACATATTGTTTCAGCCGTTCATATTGCGAAGGGTAGTACTCCTTCATCCATTGATACTTTTGAGCACCTTCGAAATTGAAGCGAAAGTGAGGGTATTTATCCAGTCGGGCAAAATTGTCGGTCAACGTTTTAGATATGTGCCGCTCAATTGTCTCCTTCACGTCCCAATTCCACTGGGTATCCATATGAGCGTCTGTAACCAAAAAGAGCGGAACTGCATCATCGAAGGTATATCCTGTAGCAGCTGTGACAGCAAAGATACTGCTGTAAGAAGAGTTGCTGTCATCCACCTGACAGGATAAACTCTGAAGTTTCTTCTTGCTGTTTACGGGCAAGATAGCTTCGAAAAGGCCGAACTCAAGACGGCTATCATAGCTGCCTGAATTCTTGCTTACTCTTCCCAGTTTCCACAAAGCACTCTTCTCCTGCCCTCCGAACCAGTCGTGAAAACTGATGACAGAAGTCTCAGAACTACCGTCGGTATAGTTTACGGTAGCAGTAATGTCTTTTTTCCCGTTTGCCGACATACCAAGAACGAAAAGGAATTCAGCCTGTATCTTTTCGCCAAAAGTCAGCTTCCCACTCTTATACTTTGAAGATGCTGTAGTCAGCAACAAGACGTTAGCTTCATCGAAAGCAGCCAGCTTGTATGGAACGCCGAATGTCGATGAAGTGAATTCCGACACCAATCCACCACTCGACCTGACATCTTTTGAATAGAAAATCCAATTGTCGTTGTCGAGTGAAACATGATTAGCGCGGGTCTCACCCTTCTGAAATATGCAATCTGCATTGAAACCGCTTAGCGTGATTGACGTGAATTCTTGCGCCGTAGAAATAAGCGAAAAACTCGTCAACAATACCGTAAGAGGGAGTAACCTATAAAAAAGACGAAGACATTTCATAGAACTGTTTTTTTCTTGATTACAAAATTACATATACTTTCCGCTTTTCCAAATCCTCCGTTTCTTTTTTTCCTTCTCCACGCGAAATAACAATAAGGAAAAAGGAATTTCGGCACTTTGAATATCGTTCTAACTCCCTTTCGGTAAACAACATACCCAACAACGCACCACATTAACTCAAATGAGAGAAAAAAGGCGATAGGCGACATAATTTTCTCCTTCTTAAAACGTAATAAAATAAAACGGAAAAATACGCACTTTCTATTTAAACCTTTTGCAACAAATCGCGTCTATAAGATAGGCAGAACGGGAAATAATGTTCCATTTTTCCTCAAAAAACTATTGGAACCTCTTGTGCCTCCCTTAACATCCAAAGAAAACATACCTTCAGGTAATGAAAAAACGGCTATTCACACTCCTATGGGGCTTAACAATCGCTTTGGCAGCGATGGCCCAGACGTATACCGTCAACATTCATGGCTATGTACAAGACTACGAAACGAATGAAATGATTCCTGCTGCAACCGTTCAGTGGCTGCACGCAGGCGACAGTACTTTCGTGGGCGGAACGACTACACAGATGAACGGCTCCTTCGAGATACGCAAGAAGGTTCCCGTTGGTAAATATATCCTCCGCGTTTCTTTCATGGGCTACGGCGCAGAGGATAAAACCTTCACCATTGACAAAAAATCAGGCAATGTCAAGCTCGACACTATCCGGTTGAAAAGCGATGCCATTATGCTGAAAGAAGCCATCATCGAGGCTCAGCGAGCAGAAATGCAGATTGTTGAAGACACCGTGATGATCAATGCCGATGCTCTCCGTGTACCCGAGGGTTCAATGCTTGAAGAACTGCTACGCAAAGTGCCGGGCATAGACATCAGCGACGACGGTGTCATCAAGATGAACGGGCGCACCATCGACCGTCTGCTGGTAGGAGGAGAGGAATTCTTTGGAAACAACCGAGAAATCGCCACCAAAAACCTTCCTGCAAACATTGTGAAGAGGGTGAAAAACTACGAACGCAAAAGCGAGTTGTCGCGTGAGACAGGTATCGACGACGGAGAAGAGGAGTTCGTACTTGACCTTGAGATAAAGAAGAACATGATGCAGATGTGGGTTGGTAATTTTGATGCCGGATACGGACAGCCTCTTCGTAAAACTGATTTTGTGAGGGAACTGGGCATCAACGACCTCTACACCGTTAACGTAAACCTCAACCGCTTTGAGAGCCTGCAGCAATACACCGCCTATGCCAGCGTAGGAAACGCCGGAGGAGGAAGCATTGGACGAGGCAGAGGAGGCGGGGGAGCCGGACTGACTAACAGACTGAACGGAGGCTTCAACATGGCCAAGAATTTCGGTGAGAAATGGCAGCAGAACCAGTATCAATACAGGGTGGGCGGAAACCTCAACTTCGGAATGAGCAACACAAACTCTCAGTCAAAGTCATCGAGCGAAACGTATCTGCAAAACGGAACCAGTTCCTTCTCGAATCGCTGGAACCAGAATTTCAACGAAAACAAGAACGTGAGCGGTGACTTCCAGTTTGAATGGAGGCCCGACACACTTTGGAGCATCATCTTCAGACCTAACTTCAGCTATAGCACAGGAGGAAGCACCTCGACGTCCCGTTCGGCAACGTTTAACCAAGATCCTGAGAAAACCATCGCCAACCTCTATCCCGAAAGCGACTATTCTCCCCTTGACTCTGCATGGACCGATTTCCAGAACAATAGCCGTATTAACTACGGTAGCTCGGCAAACTACAACGATAACGGAAATTCCAACTTCAGCGCATCGCTGCAGATTGTCAAGAAGTTCCACAAGCAGGGGCGCAACCTGACTTTCCGCGGCAACGGCAGCTACTCTAAAAGCAACGGCACCTCGCGCTCCACATCGTTCACACGCTTCTATCAGCGCAACGACAGTACCTCCACTATCAACCGTATCAACTACAATCCTTCGAGCTCGCACAACATCAACGGGCGTCTGGTGTGGAGCGAGCCTATTGCGCTGGCAACGTATCTGCAATTCAGCTATCAGGCGAACTACCGTTACCGCAATAGCGACAGAAACACCTATGACTTGCCTTCGACCTGGTCTCCTAATTTGGACGCACCCGAATGGCTGTGGGAAGAGGAAGCATACAATGCCTACCGAAGCGAGCGCCTGAGCCGATTCAGCAAGGACGAGCAGTTCAATCGCGACTTGAGCATCTCAATGCGGCGAATCACCGACTACTATAACCTGAACGTGGGTGTTTCGCTTCAGCCGCAGACGCGCCACATGGAGCAAATTTACCTGAACACGCCCATCGACACCACTCGTACCGTGTTCAACTGGACTCCTACCCTCAACTTCCGCTACCGCTGGGACAAGCAGACATCACTCAACGTGAACTATCGCGGAAGGAGCCAGGAACCCGAGCTGACACAGTTGATAGAGGTAGTGGATGACTCGAACCCCATGAACATAAGCACAGGTAATGCCGGACTGAAACCCACGTTCAACAACAACCTGCGCATCGAATATCGCCACTCTAATCCCGAACGACTGAGCAGCCTCAACCTGGGTGTGAATGGAGGCAACACGCTGAACAACATCGTCAACCAGACAACCTACAACGAGGAAACAGGTGGACGTATCACACGCCCCACGAACCTCGACGGATTCTGGAGCACATGGAACGCAAATGCAAACGTGAACTACAATACGGCTCTGACCAATCAAAGGTTTACTATCGGAACAGGTACTTACTTCGGTTATAATCACCACGAGAGCTACCTGCGAACGGGAGCTCTGACGTCAGAAAACACCGAATACCCGCTTGCTACCACTCACAGCTACAATGCTAACCAAAACATGTGGGCAAGCTACAAAAATGACTGGATGGACATACGTCTGAGCGGTAACGTGAGCTACAACTACGCCATCAACGAGATGCAGCCCGATCAGAAGCAGAACACTTGGCAATACTCCTACGGGCCTTCGTTCAACTTCAACATCCCCTGGCAGGAAATCAAAATCTCTACAAACCTCAATATGAACAGCCGTAGAGGATATAGCAGCGCTGAATTCAACACCGACGAGTTGCTTTGGAACGGGCAGATTTCAAAAAGCTTCCTTCCACAGAACGCGGCAACCGTCAGCGTGCAGTTCTACGACATTCTGGGACAGTTGAGCAACGTGTCGCGTAACGTAACGGCAACAGGACACAGCGATTCGTACAACAACAGCATCAACAGCTACTTCCTCGTGCACTTTATCTACCACCTGAACCTCTTCGGTGATAAGGAAACACGCCGAGAAATGCGTATGAACCGCCCATCAGGAGCGGAAGGCGAAGGCTTCAGAGGAAGAGGAGGCTTTGGTGGTGGAGGCTTCGGCGGAGGAGGCGGAGGAGGCTTCGGCGGATACGGCGGAGGAAGACAATTCTAAATTATTCCTTCTTCTCCCCGCCATATCGAGAAGGGAAAAAAATTTATGTAGAAAGAATAATTCCAAAAGAAGAAGCCCGCAGTTGTGCTGCGGGCTTCTAGTCTGAATTTCAAGTTTTATTGGAAGAAGCTGAAATGAACGCTGCCGTATTCCCTCTCCTGAAAGAAGCGGGGATGCTCAGCAAAAGAATGATCGGCTCCGTGCTCCAAAACGAAGACTCCTTCTTCTTTGAGCAGATTATTCGAGAAAATCAGTTCGGGCAAATCGGCAAGATTTTCCAAAGCATAGGGAGGATCGGCAAAGATGAAGTCAAACTGCTGAGTGCAACGCTTGATATAAGCAAACACATCCGCCTTCAGTGGGAACCAAGCATCATCGCCCAGTTCCTTCTTTACCTTCTGGATAAAAGCATAGTGAGCATAGTCCTTCTCTACCGACACCACCTTCTGGCAGCCACGCGACAGAAGCTCAACGCTGATGCTCCCCGTTCCTGCAAACAAATCAAGAGCACACGCGCACGATTCGAAATCGAGAAGATTGGTAAGGATATTAAATAGGTTCTCCTTCGCAAAATCAGTAGTGGGGCGCGCCTTAAACGTATGAGGCACGTCGAAGCGACGCCGCTTGTATTTTCCTCCTACAACCCTCATCTACCAAAAACAAACGTTCTCCTAAGTGATCGTATCTGTTTCAATCAGTTATATTCGCAACGATGTCGCCCCACTTGCTGGCACCCTCACGAATAAAACCATTCTCATCGATGTTGTAAACGATGTCGCCCCATCTCCAGGCGCCTTTTCTGACAAAACCGTCTTCGTCAACATAATAAACGATATCGCCCCATCTGCTGGCACCCTCACGGACAAAACCGTCTTCGTCGATGTTGTAAATAATATCGCCCCAATTACCTTGTCCTTCGCGAACGAAATTATCAGTAATATTGTAGAGAATTTCGTTCCACCTTCCCTGTCCTTTCCTTATATATGCCATATTACAATAAAGCTTGATTGTTAATACGTTTCCGAATCACACCGCGAATATAATCTTTCTTTTCCAAACTTACAAATAAAGTCCTATTTGGGAAATCATCTCTAATCGTTCGAAACAAGTGTCTGCATGTCAAGAGGCAATCCCTTGATACGCGCAAGTTCCGTAGCGTGAAACTCAGAGGCAGGCTCCAGCACTTCGATATTTGCTATAAAGCGACTTAACTCAGCCCGCAACGAGCGATTGTCAACCGACTTTCCTGCCAAAGTCAGCTTATCGTTTTCCTGCGAAAGCGATAGACTGCTCCAAACGCCCAGCACGAAATACACAGCATCAGAAACGCTATTGACAGAGAAAACATTCTGAAACAGAAGCCTCCCCTCATCCACGAAAAGCACATCCATTTTCTTCTCATGGAAGTTGCAAACAAATCTACGCTTCGCATCAGGCGCAAGCATCCAGGTAGTGATGGGAGCAAGTGAATGAGTTATCTCCACATCCGGAAACTGTCGGGTAGCCCAACGAACGAGTGGTTTGTCGGCTGCAAAAAGCAATATGTGTTGCCCTTCAGCAACAGCAACGGAAAGCACTTCTTGCGCAGAAGTGGTAAGAGGAAAGTTCTGCACATAAAGGCTGCGGGCAGAAGCATCATCGAAACATTCGGCAGGAACAAGCGTGGCTAGAACATCAGCCAGCATCAGCTGCACCTTACCGTAAGAATACTGCAACATATCCAGTTCCTCACAAGCGTGCTTCAGGTTTGCCGTAATAGGAAGCAGCGGGTCAACCGTGTAGGGCATGAAGGCGTATTCCTCCGCAAGCTTGGGATGATGAACCGCAAAACAAAATCCATCCGCACTCACGCGGATGGATAATGTGTATTGTGATGATTGGTTGTAGTCTACCACTTGTAAAAGTGAAACGTATGGGAAATTATTCCCAGTTACCGGCGTTGTTGTTACCAATCTCAGCGTCGCCGACCTTCAAGCCAGGATAACGGTCAAGTTTCACTTGGTCGTCGATGATGTTAGCAAGCTCAGTCTTGTTCATGCCGTTCAGATAAACTGTATAAGGAGTCTTTGCCTCAAACAGATAAATCTTGGTGCCTGACTTATTTGAAGAGTCGCAGCCTACAGCCATTTCAAATTCTGCTCCATTGCCGAAGGGAACATAGCGGAGCGAATCGGGGCAGAAGCCTTTCGGATAGATGGTATCAAGCACGGCTACCCAAGAAGTATCGCGGCTGTAAAGCAAGTTTGTAGAGCCATCGGGGTTGAACTTGGCAAAGCCTGCATCAACAAGTTCCTGCCAAGCTTTCTTTGCGTCAGCAGGTTTTTTAGCCGTACGGGCACGCTTGATAAGGCTGGTAACTTTCTGCTCGCTCCAACCATTTTCCAGCTGAGCATCGGTGAGCTCGCCCACTTTCTTTACGAAAGGAACGCTGTCGTTCTTAACAAAGTTGATTAGCTCATCGAAGCTATCGGTATACTGACCTCCATTGTGATTACGGAATTCCACCTGAGCGGAACGGATGTCAATAAGGCGCGCAATAACCTGAGCATCACGAGCTTTCTTTTCCTTCTGGAAGTTAAGAGTGTCTACAATACTGAATACGCAAATGTATCCGAGAAGCAGCACGCACACTAACAAGGCAACATTTAAGACTTTTTTCATTGTACTTATTTTTTTATTGTTTACTTTCGCAGTTGCAAAGTTATGACATTTGTTTGAAAAAAAACAACAAATGCAAAAAAAGTTTCAGTCTTTATGATAAATAATTTCATTGCGAGCCGAATAATGGCGAATTTTGGATTCGAACCAACGCCCGAACAAGCTATTGTCATCGAAAAGCTTTCGGACTTTTTGCTTGGGAAAGACCATTCGCTCCGACGCGAAGGAATGCTCGGCGAAGCATTCCTCTTGCACGGCTTCGCAGGAACAGGAAAGACAACACTCGTGAGTGCGCTCGTAAAGACGTTAGACCAGTTGCAGCAACATTGCGTGCTGATGGCTCCCACAGGGAAGGCAGCCAAAGTGTTTGCCCTCTACAGCAATCATCCTGCCTATACTATTCACCGACGAATCTATCGGCAAAAAAGCCTAACGGAGGAAGCCAGTTTCTCGCTCAACGACAATCTGTCGAAAAACACGCTTTTCATTGTCGATGAAGCATCTATGATAGGCGACGACAGCTACGAGTCGGTATTCGGAAGCGGGCGTCTGCTCGAGGACTTGATTCACTTTGTTTACTCGGGAGAGGGATGCCGACTTTTGCTGATGGGCGACACAGCCCAGCTTCCACCCGTGGGACAGGAGGAAAGCCCGGCTCTTTCGCGTACGGTGCTGCAGGAATACGGGTTGAGCGTGCATGATGCCAGCCTCACACAAGTGATGCGCCAAACCGAAATTTCGGGTATCCTCTCAAATGCAACGGCTATCAGAGAATGCATCACTTCCCTCTTCCACGCAAAGAGGAACACAATCGTCACCTCTCCCTTACGACTGCGCTGTCTGCCTGACGTGCAATCAATTACGGGTGGAGACTTGATTGAAAAACTATCCGACAGCTACAGCCAGGCAGGAATAGACGATACTATCGTCGTCTGCCGTTCAAACAAAAAAGCCAACATCTACAACAGAGGTATCCGAGCAACCATCCTCTATCGGGAAGAAGAGCTGACGAGCGGCGACAGAGTGATGATAGTGAAAAACAACTATTTCTGGCTGAAAGACAGTCGCCCCGCAGCACCTCAGAGCCCTTCCGAGAGAACTGAAACAAGCCAGCAGCAAGTGCCCGACTTTCTGGCAAACGGCGATATGGGCATCGTGCGCCGAGTGCGCCGAGTGAGGGAGAGATATGGTTTCCGTTTTGCCGACATCGCTCTTGAACTGCCTGACTATGACCACTTTGAGTTTACGGCGACAGTACTCCTCGACACGCTGACGTCGGAATCGCCTTCGTTGACAAAGGAGGAAAACGAGAGGCTTTTCAATTCCGTGATGGAAGACTATCAGCACATCTCCGTGAAGGAAGAACGGTTCAAGAAACTGCGCGAAGATCCGCACTTCAACGCCCTGCAGATAAAGTTTGCCTACGCCGTCACTTGCCACAAGGCTCAAGGCGGACAATGGGATACCGTTTTCCTCGATCAAGGCTGGCTTCCGCCCGAATCGATAGGCACCATCGACTACTATCGCTGGCTCTACACAGCCATCACTCGCGCCACAAACAAGGTTTATCTTGTCAACTGGCGGAAAGAGGAACTTGAACTCCCGGCAGACAATGATTTCTAACCAAAAACCTTCGTTTCCGCAAGCCATCAGAAAGCTGTGTGAGCACATTATTTAAAAGGAGAAAATATGTATTGAACAAAAAAAATTATGAAGAAGGGAAAAATCCGTATGAAGAAGGGAAAAAAAATTTTTCTTTGCCCAAAAAGTAGCATTCCTATTTCATATAAAAAAGCCCTCTCCCAACCCTTCAAGAACCACAACCCCTAACACCCGATTCCCTATGATTAAACATCTCGTATTTGACTTTGGCGGAGTGCTCATCGACTGGAATCCGCTACATCTCTACAACAAATATTTCGGCAATGAGGAAAAAGCACGCTGGTTTATCGAAAACATCTGCACAATGGATTGGAACGTCCAGATGGATGCCGGAAAGCCCTTTGCTGAAGGGATAGCGGAACTCACAGCCAAACATCCCGAATGGGCGAATGCTATCGCAGCCTACCGCAGCCGTTGGGGAGAGATGATAGGAGGCCCAATACCCGGAATGCATCAGCAAGTGGGTCGGCTGAAGGCTGCAGGCTACCACGTGTGGGGACTCTCCAACTGGAACTGGGACACACTATCCACAATCATCAACGACTACCCAGCCGTCGCCGAACTGGAAGGAATGGTTATCAGCGGATTGGAACACGTCATCAAGCCTCAGCCTGAAATCTACAACATACTGCTGCGGCGCTACAACCTTCGTCCCGAAGAGAGCATCTTCATCGACGACAACATAGCCAACGTAGAGGGAGCACGAGCAGTCGGCATGAACGGGCTTCAGTTCTTCAATGCAGAGCAAATGGAGGCAGACCTTAAACTGCTTTTCAACGTGGCAGTTAACCCGTAGGCAGAAAAAAACTATAAAAGTTTTCACACTTTTTTTGCCACTTTATTTTGAATAATGAAAGGAAATTCTTTCTTTTGCATGATAAAACAAAAAAAGCAACCTTATACCATGCTAAACGAAATTAATAAGAACAATCTGTCGGGACTCCGACAGGAAGATTTTCAAAGAACGATCGACGGCAAACAAACCGATCTGTTCATACTTACTAACAAGAAAGGCTGCGAAGTAGCCCTCACCAACTACGGAGGAGCACTCTGCACCATCATGGTCCCCGACAAAGACGGCAAGATGGGAAACGTCGTGCAAGGACACGACTCTATAGACCACGTTGTTAACAGCCACGAGCCCTTCCTCAGCACCCTCATCGGGCGCTACGGCAACCGTATCTGCAAGGGACGATTCACACTCGACGGCAAAGAGTACAAACTGGCAATCAACAACGGCCCCAACCACTTGCATGGGGGTCCCACCGGATTCCACGCCCGCGTATGGGATGCAGAAAAGACTGCCGACAACAGCGTTACGCTCCATCGCGTCTCACCTGACGGCGAGGAGGGATTTCCCGGCACGCTTGACGTGACGGTAACCTACACTTTTACCGACGACAACGAGCTGGTGATAGACTACCGCGCCACAACCGACAAGAAAACGATTGTCAACCTCACTCATCACGGCTTCTTCAGCTTGAGCGGGCTCCAGAAAGACACCGCTTCTGTAGAGCGCTACGTGCTGACACTTAATGCAGACCATTATGTGCCCATCGACGACACCTCTATTCCCCTCGGCACAATCGACAGCGTGGCTGGAACGCCCTTTGACTTCCGCACTCCGCATGTTGTAGGCGAGCGCATCGATGCCGATGATGTGCAAACTCGCAACGGAGCAGGCTACGATCATTGCTGGGTTCTCAACAAGCGCGAACCGGGAGAACTTTCATTTGCCGCTAAGTGCGTCGATCCCGTTTCAGGACGCTGTATGGAAGTCTATACTACCGAACCCGGTGTACAGATCTATACCAGTAACTGGCACAACGGCTTTGAGGGTTGGAAGGGAGCCACTTTCCCCAAGCGCAGCGCCATCTGCTTCGAGGCACAGCACTTCCCCGACAGCCCCAACCGAGCCTACTTCCCCAGCGTTGTGCTGAAACCAGGCGAAGTGTACACACAGACAACTGTGTTTAAATTCTCTGTCGAAGAATAACAGCAAGAACAGTAACATTATTATCCATATTAATCTCTAAAACAATGAGTACAGAAAAAAAGAAAAGTAACGTTGTAGCAATCGTTACGATGTGTTTCATCTTTGCGATGATTTCGTTCGTCACCAACATGGCAGCCCCCTTCGGCAACATTTGGGGTTACAAGTATGAGTGGGCAGGCATGATGGGTAACCTGATGAACTTTGCCGCATACCTGTTCATGGGTATTCCCGCTGGAAAGATGCTTATGAAGATCGGTTACAAGAAAACCACCCTCGTGGCTCTTGCCGTAGGATTCATCGGTATAGTTATTCAGTATCTCAGCAGTCTGCTGGGTGCTGGCGTGGAAGTCTTCTCCTATAAGGGACAGCCCGTTGAGTTGAATCTGATCATCTATCTGCTCGGTGCATTCATCTGCGGTTTCTGTGTTTGCATTCTTAACACCGTCGTTAACCCCATGCTCAACATCCTCGGTGGTGGAGGTAATCGCGGCAATCAGCTTATTCAGACTGGTGGTACTCTTAACTCGCTGACAGGAACCCTCACCCCGCTGCTCGTCGGTGCTCTCATCGGCACTCTCTCACCCAGCACCTCTATGAAGGATGTTACCCCGCTGCTTTTCATCGCAATGGGCGTCTTCGCAGTTGCCTTCATCATCATCAGCATGGTTAAGATTCCCGAGCCCGCAAAGGAGCGCAACGCTACCACCTACGAGCATAGTGCCTGGAAGTTCCGTCACTTCGTACTTGGTGCTATCGCCATCTTCTTCTATGTAGGTATCGAAATCGGTATTCCCGCACAGGTTAACTTCTTCCTCTCCGATGCTTCAGCCAAGGGTGCCGGCATTGCTGTCAACGGTGCTGCAATCGGTGGTGCAATCGCTGCTGTTTACTGGCTTCTCATGATGGTGGGTCGTGCAGCTTCAACCGCCATCAGTGGCAAGGTAAGCACTCGCACTCAGATGATTGCTGTCAGCACAGTAGCCATCATCCTCATTCTCATCGCCATCTTTATCCCCAAGGACGTCAGAGTCAATATGCCTGGCTACAGCGCTGCCGACGGTTTTGGCATGTTCCAAGTGCCTCTAAGTTGTCTTTTCCTTGTGCTCTGCGGTCTTTGCACCAGTGTTATGTGGGGAGCCATCTATAACTTAGCTGTTGAAGGCCTCGGCAAATACACCGAACAGGCTTCCGGTATCTTCATGATGCTCGTTGTCGGCGGTGGTGTCATGCCTTTCATTCAGAACCTCATTGCCAAGAGTGCAGGCTACATGGTAAGCTACTGGCTCGTTATCGCCATGCTTGCCTACCTACTCTACTATGCACTCATTGGCTGCAAGAACGTTAATAAAGACATCCCTGTTGAATAATCACTATTATCATTACTTTAAAGAATCATACTATGGACATTCAGATTGTAAGAGCTGCTTTTAAAGCAAGATTCAATACCGAAGGCGCTGTCTATGCTTCCCCTGGGCGCATCAACCTCATCGGAGAACATACCGACTACAATGGCGGTTTCGTCTTTCCCGGAGCCGTTGACAAGGGTATGGTTGCCGAGATTAAACCTAATGGTTTAGATAAGGTACGTGCCTATGCCATCGACATCAACCCAGCCGAAGGAGAGGACAACTATGTTGAGTTCGGACTCAAGGAAGAAGACAAGCCCAAGGAGCATTGGGCATGCTACGTGTTCGGCGTATGCCGTGAGCTGCAGAAACGAGGTGTAGATGTAAAAGGCTTTGACACAGCTTTTGCTGGCGACGTACCTCTTGGAGCAGGAATGTCTTCCTCTGCTGCGCTTGAAAGTACTTTCGCTTTTGCTCTAAACGAAATCTATGGTGGCAACATTGATAAGTTTGAACTTGCGAAGGTAGGTCAGATGACCGAACATAACTATTGTGGTTGCAACTGCGGCATCATGGACCAGTTTGCTAGCGTCTTCGGCAAGAAAGGTTGCCTTATTCGTCTCGACTGCCGCTCAATGGAGTTTGAATACTTCCCATTCAACCCCAAGGGGTATAAGCTCGTTCTTATCAACACATGCGTGAAACACATGCTCGGCGATGAGTATAACCAGAGACGTCAAAGCTGCGAAAACGTAGTTGCTGCACTTCAGGCTAAGTACCCCAACATTGAAACTCTTCGCGATGTTAGCTATGACATGCTTGAAGAGGCCAAGCCTCTTGTCAGCCAGGTAGACTATCGCCGTGCACACTATGTGCTCGGCGAAAAAGATCGTGTACTCGCTGTTTGCTATGCTCTCGAAAAAGGCGACTATGAAACTGTCGGCCAAAAGATGTACGAAACGCATTGGGGCATGAGTAAAGAATATGGTGTGAGCTGCGATGAACTTGACTTCCTTGCCGTACTTGCTAAGGAATGTGGTGTCACAGGATGCCGCGTCATGGGCGGAGGCTTTGGCGGTTGCACCATCAACCTCGTTAAGGACGAGCTTTATGACTCGTTTGTTGCTCGTGCTAAGGCTGACTTTGAGAAAGAGTTTGGCCATGCACCGCTAGTTTATGATGTAGTCATCGGCGATGGTTCACGCCGCATTGCCTAATGGATAAACACAATCAATTCGGACGCCGTGGTGAAGACCTTGCCACGGCGTTCCTCTTGAGTAAAGGGTATTCCATCCTCGACAGAAACTGGCATAGTGGGCATAAAGAAATTGATATCATTGCCCGTGATGGACATGATATTGTTTTCGTTGAAGTAAAGACGCGGAGTAACGAGGAAATCATAAGTGCAGTTCAAGCCGTCACCCCAGCAAAGATGCAACGCCTCATTTATGCCGCTGAGGCATATTTAGCTTCCCACGACTATGATTTTTCTCCACGTTTTGACATAATAACCCTCGTCGGTGCTGAGCCCAACCTCAAAATTGAACACCTCTGCGATGCTTTCCATGTTCCTATGACAAATTCACATCGACATCGCTCTCTTAAATAACCCTGAATCCCCCTATGGCAGACCTTAAAAACTTTGACTGGCAGACCGATGCCAAATGGTTCCGCTTCGCGGAGATTGCTTCTACCAGCACATTCCTTAAAACCTATCAGGCAGAATTAGACACACCGACTTATGTCATCGCCACTGCCGAATATCAAACAGCGGGACGTGGTCAGCGCGGTAACAGTTGGGAATCAGAGTGCGGTAAAAATCTTCTTTTCTCCATTGCTCATTATGCTCCACCCGTAGCTTCCACCCATCAGTTTTTCATTTCGCAACTTATTTCATACTCCATTCTCTCAGTACTAAATGAAAGATATCCTGAGCAAAAAGAAAACTTCCGCATCAAGTGGCCAAACGACATATATTGGTGTGACCGAAAATTAGCGGGAATACTCATTGAGCACGAACTTACCGATAGCCTTATCCATCGCTCTATCATTGGGGTAGGCATCAATGTTAACCAACGCGCTTTTCACAGTGATGCTCCTAACCCCGTTTCTCTCATACAGATTACTGGAAAAGAGATAAAGGAGCCTGAGACGCTCCTCCAAGATATCATTACGAACTATGCCTCTGTTATGCAGAAATACCCCATCGACGCCTATTCTTTAGAAAGCCTCATTGCCTCTCGCTACCACTCGTTGCTATATCGACAAGGCATCAAGGCTTTCTATCGCGATGCTAATGGGGAATTTGAGGCAGTGCTTCAAGACGTTCAACCCGACGGTATGTTGTGTCTCCGAGACAATGACAATCATCTCCGTCACTACGCCTTCAAAGAAGTATCATATATTATATAAAATCACATTTTTTCCTGACGCAGAAAGCAACAGATTCCTACTCATACTGCCCCTGAGGAAATGATTATAAAAAAACAAGAACCAATCCTTTAACCCTTTTTCAAAGCAAACAAAAAAGGACTCCAATTTTATGGAGTCCTTACGAAGTATTGCTTCCTAACACTTAATCTTCGTAACCATTAGGGTTATTACGTTGCCAATTCCAACTGTCACGGCACATCTCATCAATGCCGAACTGCGCTTTCCAACCAAGTTCCTTCTCAGCCTTAGCTGGGTCGCTGTAGCATGTAGCAATATCACCAGCACGGCGAGGCTTAATCTGATAAGGTATCTTAACTCCGTTGACGCGCTCAAAAGCATTGACAATATCGAGCACTGAATATCCGTGGCCTGTTCCCAAATTATAAATTGCAAGGCCACAATTACGCTCAATGGCTTTGAGGGCACATACATGACCATTTGCAAGATCAACGACATGTATATAATCGCGCACACCGGTCCCATCGTGTGTGTTGTAGTCGTTACCGAAAACGCCCAGTTCGGGACGCTTGCCAACAGCTACCTGAGTGATGTAAGGCATAAGATTATTAGGGATGCCATTGGGATTCTCGCCTATCAAACCACTAGGATGCGCACCAATTGGATTGAAATAACGAAGCAAAACGATGTTCCACTCAGGGTCAGCAACTTGCATATCAATCATGATATCCTCAAGCATACTTTTAGTTTTGCCATAGGGATTAGTGCAACGGCCTTTTGGACACGCTTCGGTAATAGGTATCTGCGCTGGATCACCATAAACGGTAGCGGAAGAGGAAAAGATGATGTTCTTACAGCCATGCTTACGCATAACATCAAGAAGGACAAGTGTGCCAGAAATATTATTATCGTAGTATTCCCAAGGCTTAGCAACACTCTCGCCAACGGCTTTGAGGCCTGCAAAGTGTATGCATGCATCGAACTTATACTTTTCCATCACAGATGAGAGTCCTTCCCTATCGCGAATATCTATCTTATAGAATGGTATTCTCGCACCGTTAATAAGTGACGAAACACGCTCTAGTGATTTTTCCTTTGCATTGCAAAGGTTGTCAACAACAACCATTTCATGCCCTGCCTTATATAACTCGATGAGAGTATGTGAGCCAATAAAACCAGCTCCACCAGTTACTAATATCTTCATAAATCCTATAAATTAGTAAAAAATTATTATTCGAAATTGGCTTTATAATCAAGAGAATAATGTCAGCCTATTCCAAAAAAATGAGCTATTCCCTTGTCCATTCCACCGAATCCCATAAATGCCAAAGCAAGAAGGCCTGCGGTTACCAGAGCTATAGACATACCCTGCATTCCACGGGGAATTTTAACCATGCTCATCTGCTCGCGAAGTCCAGCGAAGACAATGAGAGCCAAACCGAAACCAAGAGCAGTAAAGAGAGCATAGACGATGCCAGTAAGCAGATTAACAGGTAATCCCTGTGGGTCATATGTTCCATTTGCAACAAGAATGCTGACACCAAGTATGCAGCAGTTAGTTGTAATGAGAGGCAAGAACACGCCAAGAGCCTGATATAGAGAGGGAGACAGTTTTTTCAACACAATTTCCACAACCTGAACAAGGGCAGCGATAACAAGGATGAAAACGATGGTCTGCAGATAGGCGAGCTTCAGTGGATTAAGTACCCAGATCTGAAGAAGATAGGTTACAATGGTAGCAAGAACTAACACAAAAGTAACTGCCAGCGCCATACCTTTGGCCGTATCAACTTTCTTCGAAACACCAAGGAAAGGACAGATACCAAGGAACTGCGAGAGAACAATATTGTTGACAAAAATCGCCGAAATGAGAATCAGTATATATTGCATAATACGAACAATTTAGTGGGATATATCAACCTTTCTTCGCGTTAATCGCATTAAAGATGGCAATAAGGAAACCTAAGGTAATAAAAGCACCAGGCGCTAAGACAAACACCAACATATTGGTAGAAGCGGGCAGCACAGAGAAACCGAAAAAGGTACCAGTGCCAAGCAGCTCACGCAGAGCTCCAAGAAGTGTCAGAGCAAGTGTGAACCCTAAACCCATTCCAAGACCATCGAAGAAAGAGGGAACAGCACCATTCTTAGCAGCAAAAGCCTCAGCACGCCCCAAAATGATACAGTTAACCACAATCAGAGGAATAAAGAGACCTAATGTCTTATATAGATCTGGCAGATATGCTTGCATTATCATCTGGACTGCAGTCACAAATGATGCAATAACAACAATGTAAGCAGGAATGTGCACCTTGTCAGGAATGAGGTTGCGCAGCAGAGCAATAACCACGTTGGAACAAATGAGGACAAAGGTAGTCGCCAAACCCATCGACATGCCGTTGATGGCAGAGGAAGTGGTACCCAAAGTGGGGCACATTCCAAGGAGAAGTACGAAGGTGGGGTTCTCCTTGATAAGACCATTGAGGAAAACTTTCAGATTATTCATATTCATTTACTCCATTGAGTTATTCGTTAACAACTTCGGTGGAAGCGTCGCCTTCATCTGCTTGCGTAGTAGCGCCCGAGACAGCATCAGCAGCTGTGCTACCCATAAACGCATAATAGGCATTCTGTACGGTACGCAAGAAAGCGCGCGAAGTGATAGTAGAAGCAGTAATAGCGTCTACTTCACCTCCATCTTTACTAACAGTGAAATTGCTCTTACCGGGATTCATACCTATTATATTATGACTGCCAGCAGGATCGGGATTGCCGAAGAACAATTTTGAAACAGGGCTCACTTCTTTGGTGTTGGCAGAAGTAGCGGTGCGGAACCATTCATTGGCACGAGCGCCCAAGCCTGGGGTTTCAGAATGCTGCATGACTTGATAACCTTTGATATCACCGTTCTCAGCAAAACCAACAAGCACTTTTATTTCGCCACCGAAACCTTGACCATCCGCAGCTTCTACTGCTGTTCCGGCTGATGTACCATCTGCTCGGCAAACATGAAAGATGATTGTACCGTTTTCAGCAGTATCAGTTGTGCATATAATGCTATCAGCAGGTTCTAAATCTAGCACGGCTTTAATTCCTAATGCTTGATTTTCGGCGGTGATAGCGTCAATAGGCCCCTGGGTGACTCTGTTAATGATGGCAAGCAAGCCCGCAGCAACCAACGAGATAATGGTGAGAACAAGCACCATATTTTTAAAGGACGATTTGAGACGTTTCATTTCTTTACCTCCTTTGCAAAACGTTTGGGTTTACAAGCATTGTTAATTAAAGGCACGAAAGCATTCATGATGAGAATGGCAAATGACATACCCTCAGGATAGTTTCCGAATAAGCGAATACAGATGACAAGGAACCCGATAAGGACTCCATAAATAAGCATTCCCTTGTGTGTCATAGGAGAGGTAACATAATCGGTTGCCATGAAAATAGCGCCCAACATAATACCTCCAGCACAGAGATGTTTCAAAGAAAGCACACAGATGTCAGCAAAAGGCATGCCCCCACGAATAGCGTAAAATATCACGCTAAAGCAGAAGGCACTGGCAAAGATGCTAATAGGTATGTGCCAACTGATAACTTTAGCACAAAGCAAAATAACAAAGCCTGCCAAGAGAAGTAGTGCACTTACTTCACCCATCGAACCGCCGATGTGGCCGAAAAACAAGTCGCCAAGATTGGCATTGCCCAAATCTGCAAGAGGAGTAGCAGCAGTAACAGCATCAGCGTAGGCTGTCATCTGATGAGGCACAGGCCAAGACGTCATTTTGACAGGGAAGGAAATGAGCAAAAACACTCGGCCCACAAGTGCAGGGTTAAAGGGATTATTACCCAATCCACCAAACGTCATCTTGCCAACACCTATGGCAAAAAGAGCACCTACAATAATAATATAAAGAGGTAGATTGCTGGGTAGATTGAATGCCAATAACAAGCCTGTGACAACCGCTGAGCAGTCGGCTATGGTATTACGTGGATTGCGAAGGATGAACTTATTGATAGCCCACTCGAAAAGAACGCACGAAACCACAGAAGTAAATGTCACGATGACGGCTCCCAACCCGAATGTATAGAATGACCAGAGAAGGGCAGGCAACATGGCAATGATAACCCAAAGCATGTTTCGCTTGACACTATCGCCTCCATGCACATGGGGCGACAAAGATATTTTCAGTTTGTTTGCCATATAAGAGAATTAACTATTCCAATTATCTGTTATCTATTTCTTTGCAGCGCGAGCACGAATAATACCCCCCACAGTGCCTTTTCCTTGACGAATCCAGTCAAGGAGAGGACGATTACTGGGGCATGTAAACTGACAGCTGCCACACTCAATGCAAGTCATAATCTGATTTGCCTCAGCTTCATCCCACATAGCGTATTCGCTCTGTTTCGACAGCAAGTATGGTTCCAAGCCCATAGGGCAGGCAGTCACACACTTTGAGCAGCGAATGCAAGGAGCCTCTTCGCCTCGTCCTGCCTCTTTTTCAGTCATTAGAAGGATTCCCGAACTTCCTTTGCAAACCGGCACCTCTGCATTAAGCAGAGCCTTGCCCATCATTGGTCCACCACCGATAATCTTACCCGTATCTTCAGGAACACCACCGGCACGCTCAATAAGCTGGCTCATAGGGATTCCCATACGAGTCAGCAGATTCGAAGGATTCTTTACGCTCTTGCCAGTTACTGTCACCACTCTCTCAAAGAGAGGCTTATTCTTCATTACAGCTTCATAGATGGCATATGCGGTGCCCACATTCTGCACGATAGCACCCACATCAGCAGGCAGAGCGGGAGGATTGGGCACTTGACGGTTAACGACAGCATCGATTAGCTGTTTCTCGCCTCCCTGCGGATATTTCACTTTCAGCGGGCAAACTTCAATACCAGGAAAAGCTGCGGCTTTTTCTTTCATCAAGGAAATAGCATCAGGCTTATTATTTTCGATGGCGATATATGCCTTCTTCACATTCACAGCCTTCATTATCAGTTGCACTCCGATGAGGATTTGCTCGGGTTTCTCCAGCATAAGACTATGGTCAGCCGTCAAATAAGGTTCGCACTCTACAGCATTGATAATTACCACATCAACAGGTGTGCGAGGACTTAGTTTTACGTGACAAGGGAAACAGGCTCCACCCATTCCCACAATGCCACACTCTTGGATGCGTGCTACAATTTCCTTCGGTTCGAGGGTTGTCTCACGCACGATATCTTCGCTGCGGTCTATTGTCGGTTCCCACTCATCATCTATAACGTCAATGATAATAGCGGGCTTACGATAACCGCTGGCATCGATGGCTGTGTCAATCTTCAGCACTTTGCCCGACACCGAAGAGTGAATAGGAGCAGAGACGAAACCGCCTGCATCAGCAATCTTGGTACCGACTTTCACTATGTCGCCTTTGGCAACACAGGGAACGGCAGGAGCACCGATATGCTGAGAAAGAGGAAATACAGCTTGCTTGGGCAACTCCATCACCTCTATCTTCTTACCAGCCGAGAGTTTATTTTCTTCGGGGTGTACACCGCCTAACTTAAATGTCTTCATATAGTTTACTGACGATTATTTCGGGAGAATGATATTATTTTTGTGTTTCCTGCTGGGTTTGGTCAGACATAGGATTTGGCATTTCCTTCATAGCTTCTGACACAGGAGAAGCTGCCTTTACGGGCACGGGTTCAGGAGTGGGAGTTTCCACTTTAGCCACCTTGGGTGCTTCTGCCGGTTGGGCAGCGGGAGCAGCTGCAGCAGGCTGTGCAGGAGCTTCGGGTTTCGGTTTACGTGGGGGGAAGTTCATAGCCACAATGCTATGCTGAGGACAAGCCTCCTCACACTTACGACAGAGGCGACATTTAGCCGGGTCGATGTATGCGAGATTATTTTCCAGAATAATGGCATCAAACTCGCACACTTTCTGACATTTTCCGCATCCAATGCATCCTATGTCACATGCCTTGCGCGTAACAGCACCTTTTTCCTTGTTGACACAGAGAACGCTCATTCTGCGTCCCTTCTTACCCATCGGGCGCAACTCAATGATGTGGCGTGGACAAGCTTTCACGCAACGCCCGCAAGCCGTACACTTCTCTTCGTCCACCTCGGGAAGGCCTGTCTCTGGATTCATGTGAAGAGCACCGAACGAGCAAGAAGCCGCACACTCGCCTAAGCCCAGACAGCCGAAGAAACAGCCCGTTTCTCCTCCGCTGGTAGCGTTTGCAACGTGGCAGTTTTTCACTCCCACATATTCCGATGTGCGGGGACGATGAGCACAAGAGCCCTGACAACGCACTACTGCCACTTTCGGCTCGGCTTCCACAGCAGCCAGACCCAGAATTTCGGATACCTTATCCATAACTGCCTTTCCGCCAACGGGGCACGATTTTCCTTCAATCGACCCTTGAGCCGAAGCCTTCACGCATGCTTCAGCAAAGCCCTGACATCCAGGGAAGCCACATCCACCACAGTTTGCCTGCGGCAACACGTCTGCCACCTGCGCAATGCGCGGGTCTTCCTCAACTGCAAACTTCTTGGCGATAAGGAACAGTAACGCAGCCAGAATCAGGCCAAGCAAGCCCAAGACAATTACTGCTACTAAAATAACATTCATGTGAAAATGGTTTTTATTGTATTATTTTTCTTTCTCGTTCCGCAATTATTCCTTCTCGAAAAAAATTTTTCCCTTCTTCTCCCGGCGATATGCTTTCTTCTCCCTGACGGCTCGAGCCTACATCGTATTAGATTCTATCCATAACCACAGCAGAACACTCACTCCACAGGACGAACCGTCTGAAAGACGAATTCCTTCTCAAGTCGATTACGGCTAAGCCACAACCCCACGCCGTATGGCACAAGTGCTATCAATGCGACAAGACCCGACAGCAACTCGTTCCCTTTCGAGAGCCAGTAGCAGAGGACAAAAGCAGCTAACATCATTACCAACGGAAGCACAAACGCGATTCTCACGGCTTTCATGCCCATTGAAACGCGTCCTTCTATCTCTACGGAATCTCCCACTCGATACGATTCGGCATTCGGGGCGAACACATCCACTAACTTTTCTTTACTGTCGGCAGACTTACACAGTCCCTTCGCACCACAAGCAGAGCACGCCGAAGCCTGCAAAATACGTACCTTAAGGTGCGACGGCTCAACCAGCTCTACTATTCCCTCGTGCTTTATCGAATCACTCATCTAAACCTATTCTCCGTTTATTTGACTTGCAAAAGTAACTATTTTTTCCTAACTTACCAAAAAAAAAATCCACAAAACCCAAAATATCTTTTTCGCACTCCGAAAAAAGTCTGAAGCGACGCTTGATTAGGGCACTTATTGAAAAAAGAAGGCTCCCGTCTCAGACGAGCGCCTTCTGTGCTAAAGGTATTTGCAAAAAGAATAATTTCCACGCGAGAAACAATGTTGAGCTACCTCTACCAAGGTCTCCAACCTCCTCCGCCTCCTCCTATGTAAGACGACAGGCTGACAGAAGACCCGCTGTTTACGGAACAATCCAGGCAACCGTTTTCCTCCCATATCTTGGTTCCACCCGAAACGCCAACGCCTGATTTCAGCGTCGTATTTCCTGCTGTGGAAACCACCATCGGTGTTCCCATTCTGTTATTAGAAGGCACCTTGAATGCCAAAACCAACGTATTGCCTTCATACAACGCATACCAAGCGCCTTTGGTATAAGAAGAAGCCTGATAGCAAGCCTGCGAAAGACTTGAGCCACGTTCCAAGCCTCCAATGGCAACAATGTTACCTCCTGTAACGTAGAGTTTGTACCCCTGTTCCGTATTCGCATCGATGCCTACCTCAGGAGAACTGGAAGCTACGGAAAATACTGTTCCTCCTTTAATATAAAAGTTTCCGTTAGCATCCAGCCCGTCATTTCCGCTCGAATTCCCCATCACGAAGCCTCCCGAGATAGTAAAGTCGCTCGAGGAGTTTATCGCATCATCGGAGGAATTAGCGTATACATAACCTCCACTAATATCCAAAGTGCTCTTGCTTTCAATCGCTTCGTGGTTAGAAGCTGATGCGATGATGTTACCTCCAGTAATCACAATCCCCCCTGAGTATTCATAGGTTGCATTTCTTCCGCTACCTTTCTGAGTAGCCACACCCGCCTTGATGGCTTTGGCAGATGCCGAGAGACTGTTACTATACTTGTAATTGGAGCCTGTGGAAGAGGCGTTTACGGTTCCATCAATTATGGTAAGTGTTCCGTCGCACTTCATGCCCTTACCTCCTGTGCCGCTGCTTTTTAGCGTTAGCGAGCCCCCTTCTATATTGATGTCTCCGTCAGCATCAAGCCCAGCACATCCTTTGGCATCCTTGTCTTCTCCGTCATAGGCGCCGGCGCCAGTCGTTGTGATAGTGATGTTTCCTCCTGTCACAGTCACGTTTCCGTCATCTGCCTTAATTCCTTTGCTTGCTGCCCCGCTGGTAGAAACTGTGACAGTTCCGCTTTTCAGAAAAATGGTGCTTGCCCTCAATCCTCTTGCTGAGCAGAAGTAGCTGCTACCGCTACTCTTTGTTGCTCCATTGTTTATTACATTCAGCGAGCCTCCATTTATCATCAAGGAATTTGCTGCTGTGACTCCTCTTCCCGCAGCACCATTCACTACTATATCTATGTTTCCTCCATTCTGCTCGTACGAATCTGCCCTTATTCCTGCGGTGAAAGCAGGATCAGAAGTATCTGTCAAATCGATATCCCCGTTTGCCTTGAGGGTGAGGGTGCCTCCGTCGATAATAACGTTTCCTTCGGCTTTCAAACACTTTGCTGCCGTATTTGTTACAGTTGCATCAACAGTTCCCTCCTTTATATATATGTTTCCGCTATCTTCGTCCTCGTGGTTTGTCGTCTGCCCTGTAGAACCTGCTGTCGCGTTGTCAATATCACATTGGATGGCATCATCTCCAACGTTGCCGAAAGTAAGCGAACCGCTTTCCATTAAAAAGTATTGACTGCAACTGATGCCGTCCCCTTCAGCAGAAAGGATGTTGACGCCACATTTTCTCATTGTCAGATATTCGCCTGTCTTGATGCCGTGTTTCAGATTGCCCTTGATGTTAAGCGTTCCCTGCCCTTTCAACTCAGCGTGTCCCTTCACGTAGAGACATCCTTTTTGTGTGCCGTTGGGGCAATCTGCAAGCGTGTTTTCGGTGTCTTTCCTAATGCTTATATCTATTCGTTTGCCATTCTGGACATGAATGGCAGCACCCGAGAAGACTGGAGAAGCGTTTGTCAGAGTTAACCCACACAACTCTACGGTACACTTATAAGAGCCTGACAGATAGAACTCCCCATCGGAAGTGTTGCCCGAAAGGGAATAGATTATCTCCTCCCCGTCGACATCGGACGTGTTCGTTTGCCCTATTCCCACATGCGCTCCCTTAACGGCAGGAGTGACGTATTGGGCTACGTTTCCAGCTACGAGTATCCTTGCTGAAGTACCCTCATAAACGACGCTTACGGTATTGTCAATTACTTGTGCGTTATCCACCCAAACGTTTGTCACTTCGCTGAGGGTGAATGTCTTACCCATGATTGTCAACGAAGTACCATCGGTGTATGTCATCACTCCTGCCTTTGCTGCCGGAAACTGATAGACGACACTCCCCGTCTCCACATTCATTGTTTGCGCCCACACATTTGCTGTCAGCATTAGCGCAATAATCAAGCCCAACGTTTTCCTCATTTCACAGCAATTTTGAAGGTTCCTCTCTCATTTTTCACCACATACACTCCACGCGACAAAGTCTGCTGCGCCTCTGAAATGCTGTCAAAGACACCCAGCGACAAGCCTGTCATCGTCCACACTTCAACGTTCTCATTCACATTGTTTTTCGACGTAGAGATAGCTGTCGGTTTGGTAGCAAAATACATTTTCTTTAGTCCTGAAAGAGCGAAGTTGCGGCTGCCGGCATCGTTTGTCAGCACCAATGAACTTTCTTCAAACTTCAGGGTGAGCGAAGCAACCGACACAGACGTCAAAGTCCCATCAGAAGCCTCCAAAACAAGATAGGGATAGGCAAACTCATCGGCACGTACAGACAAAGCGCATACCGCTATCGCAAAAAAAATCAGACATTTCTTCATCTCATCATATTGTTTTCTCTGCTTTTTCCTCCTCCTCGTCTGCAGGAATCGCCTTGACGAGAAAGAGGAAGATGGCATAGTTTTTTATTCTCTTTTTCCCAATTCTTTTTCGCTGCAAAGATAACGTTTTTTCTCGACATATCTTTTCCCTAAGACCTTTCTAAGGGGCATAAGACCTCGATTTTTATACTTTTTTATCCCAAAAAAACATTTCTTTCAGTATTACCAAGTTCTTTTTCCCGACATCGTATTCTCTGCCCTTTCTCTCTCGCAGAGAAAAAAATGACATCGACAATATGCGTGAATTTTTGAAAAAGAGAAACGCTTTTTTGGAGAACAAATAATTTTTTTTGGAGAACAAATATCGCGAGATTCCTTCTCGAAAAAAATTTTTCCCTTCTCCATATTTTTAATCGCGCTCCTCATTCATAACTATCGGAAAAGAAGAGCGATTTTTCGTTTTCTCTTCGCAATGCTACTTTTTTGGAAATGTCCGTCAGCGGAAACCACAAGAGGATTCTCCTTGCTATCATAGACAAGCTGCGGCTCGGGACAAAAAATAAATGGGAATTATTTTGTTTTCCGCTTGCGTTGCACTATCTTTGGGCATTGAAAAAAACAATTATCTAAAACGAAGAACACGATGAAAGCAATAAAGCCTATCTTTTTGCTCTCGCTGCTGTTGGCAGGAGCTATGAGTTTATCAGCGCAAAACAGGTTGGAATTTGAAGTATGGCCCAACGGGGCTCCCAACGATAACGGGCTGCTACCCGAAAACGAGAAAGGTGCCAACATAGGAAGCATCAGCGGCAGCTGCGTAGCTCATCTCACCGTATTCGTTGCCTCGAAACCCAACGGACAAGCCGTCGTAGCCTGCCCGGGAGGGGGTTACACTCATCTGGCAATGAATCACGAAGGGATGGACCTTGCCGAATGGTTCAACGCTCAGGGCATCACCTACGCCGTACTGAAATACCGTATGCCCCAGGGGAACTATCAAGTGCCCCTTTGCGATGCGATGGAGGCAATTCGCATCGTGAGAGCACACGCCGACGAATGGGGCGTGAAGAAAGTGGGAATCATGGGTTCGTCGGCAGGCGGGCATCTGGCATCAATGACATCTACGCACTATGACGACAAGGAGGCGTTGGCGCTTCTGAATGCGAAGACTTCATGCACGGGAGACTTCTCCACACGCCCCGATTTTCAGATTTTGTTCTATCCTGTCATCAGCGTAGAGAACGAAATCACCCATCAGGGCACTCGCGTCGGAGTAGTGGGCAGAGAACCTACCGACGAGGCAGTAAAGCGCTTCAGCAACTATACGCAAGTGAATGCGCAGACGCCTCCCGCTATCCTTCTCCTTAGCGCCGATGATCGTGTAGTTCCTGCCGAAAACAGCATTCGCTACTTCCAGGCTTTGGTGAAGAACGGGGTTCCCGTCAACATGCACATCTATCCCACGGGAGGGCACGGATGGGGTTTCCGCGATGCTTTTATATATAAGCCCCTTTGGACACAGGAACTTAGCGACTGGCTCCGAAGGCTTGAATAAGAGGGAGAGTGCTATTTGGTTGATTCACCCAGACGGATTTCAAAGACATCAGCAAACGAGCCTTCTCCTTCGCAGAAAGCGCCAAAGTAGGTTCCCGTAAAGCCTCCGGCTGTCTCGCTGCTTAGGAAGCGTGCATCCATTTCGCCCAAAAGGACTCCGTTGCAGAAGAACGCATACGTCTCGGAATTGGCTTGAATGGACAAATCCGCAACGAAAGAAGACAAGGGAACTTCTCTCTCAACGTGTGTGAGATTACCTAGCCGATAGCGCACTTGGGCAAATGGGGTGCCGTTTCGGAGAACAACTGCCACATCGTAATGATAAGCACCATTTGCATAAACTGTAATTCCCGCACGAGAACCCTCACGCAGGCCTTGCGCATCGAGACGGATGGATGTTTTCTCATTTATGTCTGTTTGGCGCCAACCTACGAAAGTGGGTGAACCTTTCGCATCAAGATCCCTGTCTCCTGCAAAGAGGCGCAACCTATCGTTCTGCAAGAGGTAGTTTTCCTCTATCGGATTACAAAGGAAATTCAGTCGGAAATAGCGTGAATTGCCGACAAACGTTTCCACAGCATTGCCCTCTACTCCCTCAAAACGGATTACCGAAGGTTCCTCTTCCACAAGACATGAAGGAAGAGTGCGACACTTCATCTCCTCGGTTATAATGTTCCCCTCGTTGACTACGGGCCACTTCCCTTTCTCCCATACAACAGGCGCAAGGAACGTTTCACGTCCCAGAAGATGGTGAGAGCCTGTCTGCCAACGAAATCCCAGGAAAACACTCCACCAACTGCCGTCGGAAGCCTCCACAAGATCTGCGTGCCCGAGCCCTTGGATAATGCTGTACTGCCCCTTTTTGCTACAATGCGTCAGAATTGGATTGTCGGGATTGCTTTTGTAAGGTCCCCAGATGTTTTTGCTTCGGGCAATCGTTACGCTATGAGCCATTTCCGTTCCACCTTCGGCAATAAGAAGATAGTACCAACCGTCTTTCTTATACAAGTGAGGCCCTTCGGGATAACGCCCTCCCATTCCTTCCCAGATTTTTTTCGAGGGAGTGAGTCTCTTTCCATTCGTGGGATCTATCTCAAATAAAACGATGCCATCGTCGCACCCAACGTAATAGGTTTTTCCTCCGTCAAAGAACAAAGTAGGGTCAATACCGCCTTGATCCACCCAGATAGGTTCGGACCAAGGACCTGCAGGATTCTCGGCAGTAACGAAAAAGTTTCCGCCGTTTGTGCAATTGGTAGTAATCATATAGAAACGCCCTTCGTGATAACGGATGGTAGGCGCATAGATTCCTCCCCAAAAGTCAGCATCCCTCAATTCAAGCTGCGAACGTCGGGTAAGGCAATGCCCTATTTGCTCCCAATGGATTAAATCCTTGCTATGATAAATAGGTACTCCCGGGAAAAACTGAAAAGTGCTGTTCACAAGGTAGAAATCCTCCCCCACACGGCATACACTAGGATCGGGATGAAAGCCTGGAAGGACGGGATTCCGAAAACTACCATCCACAGCAGTTTCTTGATGAGAGCCGCTTTGGCAACAGAGAAAGACGCCTGCGACAATAGAAAAAAGGAGAACGAAAGACTTCTTTTTCATTTTAGGAGAGTTTATACACGAAGGAATACTTTTTTCTTATAAAGGAAATAGAGAAACAACCACCAAACAATAATGAAACAAACATTGCTGGCAATGGGCTGGCAAGATTCGGAGAAAAGAGATACCGTTCCATCGAAGATTTTATGGAATGCTCCGTTGAAGAAAGCGAAACGCTGAGCCAAATAAATGGTAATGGAATTCATTCCGATCACCACAAAGAAGAAATCCCATCCGCGCCACTTCAGCACATCGATGATGAAATAAAACAAAGCAAACATGATGAGCGAATACCCGGCAACGGCGCAAACGAAAGAACTAGACCATAAGGCTTTATTGATGGGATAAACGAAGTTCCACGCCCATCCTATCAAAGCAAAAACGACGCCTGCCAAAAACATATACAACGCTTTCTTGTGAGGCGAAATTGTTGCATCGCTCAGCTTCACGAAACGTCCTGTCAACATTCCGAGAAGAGCTGTTCCGATAGCAGGAATAGTAGAAAACAGGCCCTCTGGATCATATTCGGGACGATAACAATGGGCTCCGAGAATCGTTCTGTCTATGTAACAGCCAATATTCCACTCCTTCGACAGCGGATCGGCACCCTCTGGAGCACCAGGAGCTATCAACAAGATGTTGCAAAGCCAATAACCGATAAGAATCACTATCACAATCGCTGCAACGATACGCACATTTTTCACGGAAGTAAAGATGAGGGCGCCAAACATCCACGCCAATCCGATGCGAGAAAGCACGCTGCAAAAGCGAAGCGTATCCCAATGGAAATCAAGGAGTCCGTTGTAGAGCAAGCCAAGAAGCACCAAAATCAACCCGCGCCGAATGATGCGCAGATAAATCTTTGCGCTTGAAAAGCCCCTCTCCCTCTGCCTTTCCAAAGAGAAAGGAAAAGAGATGCCAGCGATGAAGAGGAAAAGAGGAAAGATGGTATCGTGATGCCGAAGCCCGTCCCAAGGAACGTGACCCATGTTGTCGGCAATCACTTGCCACGCGTGACTCTCGGGGAAGCAGTTAGCGATAGCAACAAGGAGAGCGGAGCCCCCGCAAATAAAAAACATATCGAAGCCTCGCAAGGCATCAAGGGATTCAAGGCGCTTCATAGTGTCATTGGTTGATTTTTAATTGTTATTCAACTTTGAGAGAACTTCTCTTGCAGCATCAGGCCTGTCGGTAGTGAGCTGTTGGATTCCCATTTCGAAGAAAACCTGCATGAGGGAATCCTCGTTTACAGTCCAAACATTGGTGCTCATATCCAGGCTTTCCGCTTCCTCAAGCCAAGTGCTGTCGTTCAGGAAGACGTTCAAGTGTGAATCCACTCCGCTTATTCCTTTCTGCTTGAGAAGCGAGGGGCGCACGTCGGCACTCAGATACTGCACTGTGAAGCCGGGAGCAAGCTGAGCCAACTGCTCACAAGCATGTAAGCTGAAGGAAATGAACATGACGCGCGAAGGGTCCAACAACCCGTAGCGCTCGAGCGCCTTCAATGAGAGGGAAACGGCTGCGTCTTCTACCTCAGGAGTGGAATGTGGCTTAAGTTCAAACACAAGTTGCGTTGCAGGATAATCCACAGCAGCAAGCAAGAAACTGTCAAGCACAGGGATGGGCTCTCCGTTAGCCAAGCGCACATCAGCAAACTCTGAGTAGGGATTTTTCTCGATTGACTTCCCATCGATATAACTGTCGTGCCAAACCAGCAACACGCTGTCGGCAGTCATATTCACATCAAACTCGGAACCCTCGAAATGCGCCTCCCCTGCCTGACGAAGGGCGGCAATGGAGTTTCGCGCATATCCGGCTGCCTCGCAGTTCCAATATCCACGATGGGCAACAATTGCCGTTTTCGGCTTTTCAACCTTCTGCTTACACGAGAAAAGACAGCAGGCAATCAGCACACAACTGACAACAGTCAACAGGCGCCGAATGCCTGATAGAAGGGAATTGTTTCTTTTCATAACAAACAAAAATTTATTTCTTCTACATAAAAAATTTTGGAGAACAAATATCGCGCGCTGGAGAACAAATAAATTTTTTTGGAGAACAAATAATTTGTGGAAGTCAAAGCATAAACAACGCTACCTATTTTATCCGTTCTCATGCCTCCCTCACAAGCTTCAATTGTTCACTTATCTCTGCCACTCGTTTGGTTGTCAACGGATAAAGCGAAGCAAACATAATAGCCAATACCGACACAAGCGCTGGAATGAAACTCATAAGCATTCTGAGGCAAGTGACAGCGCTGTCGGGCTGCACGAAACCAGCCTCAGCATCAGCCACATAGCCGCAGGCAGCGAGAAGCCACATCACAGCAGCACCTCCTACGGCTCCTCCGAACTTCTGCGCCATCGATGCCGAAGAGAAAATGAGCCCTGTGGAAGCTGTCTTGTACTCCAGTTCTGCATAGTCGCTCACATCGGCATACATGCTCCACACAAGCGGGCTCTGTATTCCCGTGAAGATGCTGATTATCACTTGCAAGACAAGCATCGTCCACACGCCCCCGTTCGATACGGGCACAAAGAAAAACAGCACGCTTAGGACTATCAGGCAGATATTCACCATGATAAACGTCGACTTTTTGCCAAGTTTATCAGTAATAGGCACAGCCAAAGCAACGCCAATCATGTTGCATATCTCTCCTATCGTGAGGAAAAGGCCCGCAAAAAGCAAGAAACTAACCCCCAACATAGGGATAGTAAGCTCGTATTTAGTTCCCAGAACATCAGCGAAGAAGAAGGCAACCGTTGAACCACGCACAGTATTGAACAGATTGCTGCAGAGAGCCGCGCCTATCATCAGCAACCAAGGTTTGTTCTTTACCAAAGCCTTCAGGTCTTTTCCTACCGAAACCTTCGATACCGTATGAATATGCTCCTTAGTAAGCAGGAAGCAGAGGACAAACAAGACAAACACGCCTGCTGCCACACATATCATAGCCCATTGCCAGCCTTTTGCCGAGTCATACCCTCCGAAGGCGTTGCAGAGAGGCTCCCAAATGAGCAAACTGATGAAGGAACCCGTGTAGGCGAAAAACATTCTGAACGAGGAAAATACCGTTTTCTCCTTAGGGCTGTCTGTCATCACGCCGAGCATGCTCCCATAAGGCACGTTGATGGCTGTATAGATTGTCATCATCAAGATATATGTGACGTAAGCCCAGACAAGCTTTGCCGCATAGCTCCAATCGGGAGTAGTGAAGAGCAGAATGCCACAGATGCTGAATGGAGCTGCTATCCAAAGCAAATAAGGACGATATTTTCCCCATCGAGTGTGTGTTCTGTCAGCAATAATGCCCATCATCGGGTCAGAAACAGCATCCCACACACGAGTGATAAGCATAAGGAGTCCTGCGTCAACCAGATTTAATCCGAAGACTTTGGCGTAGAAAATAGGAAGATAGTAAGAGAATACCTTCCAAAACGACGATGAAGCCATATCGCCAAAGCCGTAGCCTATCTTTTCTTTAAGAGTTGCCATTTCCGTTCATTATTTTCAGGTTCTTTTCAATCATTGCCTTGAGGGTTTCTACTGAGGAGGAAGTGGTAAGCCCGTCGGGAGGCGTGTTGAGACAGTAATCAACCAGCTTGTCGACTGTAGAAGTAGCCACATGCATGCGAGTGTCGCTCGAGGCATAGTAGATGAACACCTTCCCGTCAGGATCTGCTATCCAGCCGTTTGCGAAGAGAACGTTGCTGACATCGCCGATTCGTTCTTCTCCTTCAGGAGCCAGGAAATATCCTGCGGGAGAGGCTATTACCCGCGAAGGATCTTCGAGAGACGTCATATACAAGTAAAGGACATACCGCAATCCTGCCGCGCATCCTCTCACTCCGTGAGCAAGATGGAGCCAACCTTTTGATGTCTTGATAGGATGTGGGCCTTCGCCGTTTTTCACTTCTTTAATCGTGTGATAATAGCGAGCGTCAATTATCTTTTCCTCCTTTATCTCAGCATGAGTCATATCATCCACAAGAGCCCAACCGATTCCTCCTCCGTTTCCAGCATCGATAAATCCGTCTTGAGGGCGTGTATAGAGGGCATATTTCCCTTCCACGAATTCTGGATGAAGCACCACGTTGCGTTGCTGCGTCTTAGTCTTCAAATCAGGGAGCCGATCCCAATGCACTAAGTCTTTCGTGCGGCAAATGCCAGCCGTAGCTGTTGCAGAGGAAAGATCTCCGCTATCATCGTGCCTCTCGGCGCAGAAGATTCCGTATATCCAGCCGTCTTCGTGTGCCGTAAGACGCATATCGTAAATGTTTGTGGCAGGAATCACATCATCGGGCATCGTTATGGGATAATCCCAGAAGCGGAAGTTATCGATACCGTTTGGACTTTCCGCAACGGCAAAAAACGACTTTCTGTCAGCCCCTTCCACTCTGACGACGAGAACGTATTTCCCGTTCCACTTGATTGCCCCGCTGTTGAATGTGGCATTCATCCCTATGCGCTCAAGAAGGAGCGGATTCGTTTTCTCGTCCAAATCGTAACGCCAGAAAACGGGAGTGTGCGCCGCTGTGAGAATCGGATACCGATAGCGCGTAACTATTCCGTTGCTCTCGGGCAGAGGCTCGTTCGGGCGTGTGATGAGAGCTTCGTGCGCAGCAAAGAGAGAGGAAACTCTTTCGTTGAAGGACTTCATATTGTTATTTCAGTTTGGCGTCGTTAGCAAAAACGGTGCGCGAATCGTTATAGAAAATCATAAAATCTGCTTCTGACTCATGCCCGGGATAGATGCCGTAATGATGCGTTTCTCTGTCCCACGCATTGCGCCAAACAAGGACGTATGCAATAGGAGCGTTGTCGAGGGCAGGAACAAGAGTTCCCGTCCACCAAGTTGAATCGGGCGTACTCTCGTATCCTGTCTCCGTTACGGCAGCTACCTTGTTATGGGTTTGAGCAGCCTCAATCAACACATCGAGGCTTTTCTTCATCACTCTCAGATACCCTTCCCGACTGTCGGATTGATAAGTGTCAAAACCCAATACGTCCATGATATCGTCACCAGGATAGCGCTCGAAATATTCTTCCTGATTTTTCGGCTCCGAACCGGGGGAATATGCCCACAGCAGATTTGTCAATCCGCGCTTCTGCATGAAGTCGAACGTCATACGCCAAAGTGCCTTGTACTGCTCGGTTGTGCAGTTATCCTGCCCCCACCAGAACCAGCTCCCGGTATGCTCGTGCCAAGGGCGGAAAAGCATAGGCACCTTTACGCCTTTTTCTGTCACTATGCTTTCAAAAAAGTCTGCCACTCGCCCGAGCCGCACGAGAAACTCATCGTGAAGACTACCTCCGGGAAGAATAGAGCTTACGGTTTCCTTGTTGCTATAATCCCAGGCATTTCCTCCCGTGAGAGGGTTGTCGAGATGCCAACTGAGCGTCACCATTCCTCCGCGCTCATACTGCCGAATGATTTCACGACGCATCCAGTTGAAAGGCACGCCGTCAAGATTGCGACTGCGTCCCAACTCAAGATGTCCCAAGTCAAAGCCAATCACTCCGGGATAGTCCCCGCACACATCTTTGGTGTCGGAACGTCCATCTTCGTACTTCCATGAATGTCCGTAAGCGGTATCGTCTTGATGTCCATACATAAAGGAGGGACCCTCTGCTATGCGGTGCAAACCAGCCAGCAGGGTTTCTGCTTCAGGACTGCAGGGATGTTGAGAAAGGGAGGGAGTCTTCGGTTCCTTACATGACGACAAGAGGAAAGCGGGCAGCAAAACAAGAAGCAAGGCTGCCAAATAAGGGATTCCAGTTTTTTTCTTTTCCATAACTATTTTTGAAGAAGGAATAAAAATTTTTGAAGAAGGAATAATTTTTTTTGGAGAACAAATATCGCGAGATGAAGAAGGGAAAATTTCTTATGTAGAAGGGAAAAAATCGGGTTTATAACTCATTGTTGCTCAAACTGTTCTGAAGAGACATTTTTCCTCAGTTTTCCGATGTCTGCTGCATCGAAAGGTACCGGGCTTTCTGCTATCGAGGGAACATTGTATGACTTAAGGAAAAGTAAATCGTGCTCAGGATCTCTCTGCGGCAATCGGAAGGGACGACTCACTTGCCCTCGCTCATCGATGTGTGCAAACCACACCCTGCCGTAGATTCCATCTCCACGTTTTGATGCAAATGCTATCCAGCGCCCTGTGTGGGACCAACTATGATAGGAAGAAGAGGCGTTGGAAGCCAAATTGGGCAACGGATTTACTTCGCCCGACTGCATATCCATCAACTGAAGCGACGTTTCCCTGTGCCAAATGGGAAACGTGCCGAAGTTTGAACGGCAGTACAATAAGAATCTCCCGTCGGGTGAGAATTTGGGGAATGATGCCGAACCTCCCTCATCTTCGCCTTTCCAAACCACTTCGATGCTATCCCCCCACATTTGAGTGTCTGGATTGAAAGCAATCCGTACAATGTCGTAGTGCACATTTTCAACGCTGTCGGGCAACTCTCTGAAAGGCGCACGACAGAAGTAAACGTACTTTCCGTCGGGCGAGAAGGTGGGGAATGTTTCCATCTCATTCGTGCCCGAAACGAGAGGAGAAAAGATAAGCCGCTGAGTGTCAAAGTCAGCTATCACCAAGTCGCTCTCGCTGTCGTAAATCTCCATCCTGTTGCTACCCAAAGCACGAAGCGAAGGCAGAACGACGTTGTATGAGAATACGGCAAAACGGCCCGAGGGATGAAGGTCACCATATGTGGCAGCAACAGGCATGCTGTCTGTCTTGAGAGTCAGTTTCCTCAGGGCACCGTCTCTGTTCAAGATGGTTCCTCCGTCTTTTCCGCGCAGATGGAAGAAACTTAAGTCTCCGCGTGATCCTCCGTGAGTGTGGCAATTCATGCAACTGTTGTCGGTGTGCTTCCAATCGCTGATGATGCGTTCGTCAAAACAAGTCACATTCCTCTCGCGAATCTCTACTCTGTGCCAAACCTCAAAGCCTGGGTCGATGAGCCGATACGTAATGTATGAATCAATCGGGTCTTCCGAAACAAACACTTCCCCTTTAGTATCAACCCACTGAAGGAAAGAGTTGTGCGTAACGGGCTCTCCGTCAACGAAGAATGAGAGATGATGTCCCTTCTCGGCTTCCAGCAGTAGCTTCCATTTTTTCATGGGGAACATTACCCGTCCTTTTCTGGCTCGCACACGAAGGTTCCATTCGCTTCCGTGAACCTCTACGATAGCATTTTTGCGCTGATTTGCATTGAGGCAAAAATTTAGCGGAGCAATATTGTAAGGAATAACCACATCGGATGAGTCAAGAGCCAGTTCTGCTTTGTCTTGCAGAATGTGCTCAAGAGAAGCTCCGCGACAGCTAATCAGCGTCACGCATGCCAAAATGAAGAGTATCGTATGAATCGTCTTATTCATGGGCATTCATACTTGCGAAATGGAAGAAAAACCAATAGGTCTTCTCGTATTTTTGCTGTAATATCTTCAGGCTACTTCCTCCTTTTTTAAATAGGGAGTTGTATTCCCTGAATTCATCCATTATCTGAGGAGGAATATTCAAACGCATAAAGTCATCTTCGTTACTCCCGTTGCTCGAAATCCAAATCAACAGCGCTTCCGCCCAGACTCTTCCCAGTTTTTGATGCCTGCTGAAACGTTTGAAGTCCTCTGCAAAAAGTCCGACATCCTTGTGCATCAAGTCGAAAGCCAACAGATACTGGCTTGCGAAGACATTATCAGGATTGTCTTCCAGAAGATGAACCAGCGAGCGACGTAAATCGAGCGGGGCACGCACTAAATCCGTCTTGGGCAACAACGAGCGTCTCATCGTCAGCCAGCGTTGCACTTCGGGAGTTTGTTTTCCCGGCATACGGCTTCGTGCCCATCGGCGGTAAATGAGCGTCTTCTCCAGGATTCGCAAATATTTCATTGCTGCCTCTTCATCTCCGTTTATCAAATTTATCTCAGCCAAACGGCGCAACGGGCGTGCCCCTTTTCCGAAAGGAGAGAAAATCATGCCCAACATAGCCGAATGCTCGGCATTAGTCATATCGCCAAGAAGGAACCAAAGTTCCCCCGAAGCATACGTAATCGGATAGGAAATTGATTCGTCATTAGGAAGATAGAGTCCCAACTCAAAGGGCTGATAGTAGTGCATCATCTCATCGGGCATCCGATATTGCTCTGCCAGCCAGAGATTTCGATAATAGGAGTTGAACCTGCTATGCTCATGCTCATACTTATCGAGAAGATGCCCGAGTACATCTAAACGCCCCAAATAGTATTCTGTATCGACAGCAAGCATACGTTCCCGCGACAGATTAGGGCGATTAACGGCTCTTCTCTCCCAGTCACCCCATCCGAAGAGCCAGACGCCTGCGCATAGAACCACTAACGAAAGGAATAGAGTGCCAAGCGATACCTTATTCGAAGGGAAAGAACGAAGAATCAAGAAACGAAACAGCATGCCCGTAAGCAAAAAGCCGATTAACTGCAAAGTACTGCTGAGGGGATACGTCAATCCACATTGCCTTCCTGTTTCCACCAACACTAACAAAACAGCAGGTATAAGAGCCCAAATGTGCAGATAACGGGCAAAGAAGACATAGGCAACAACCCCTAACAACGTCAACACTACTGCCAAGATGATTGGCCCTACGTATGGAAAATAGAAGAACTGAGTCAAGAAGTCACCCAAGAGGCAAGAAAGAGGGGCTGGAGCCTTCCAATATGCCAGCAAAGCATCGGGCGCTACTACAAAAAGGGAAAACTGCTCCCGATGGTAGAGATGATAGCGGTAGAAAAACTGGAAGAAGATGAAAAGCGCCAAAAATCCGACAATCATTATTGTCAGACAGATTACGCCTTCCCTCTTTCCAGTAGAGAACAAGTGCCTTTTGTTCGATTGGGCCTTCCTCGCTATCATCTAAAAGAATAGGTTAGAAGGGGTCGACTTTAGGTGTGTTTGTTGTACCTTGATGATTCTCCTCTACAGGATTGTCATCGGGCTGAGGTTGACAACTCACAAAACTAACCGCCAACGTAGCTAAAGCGAAAAGGATAAGAAAAAAACGTTTCATATTCTAAATTGTTAATTGTTTCACATTCTTTTATGAGGAACGAAAATTTGTTTCCAAAAGTTCCTTTGACTTTTTATTTTTCGGGATAAAGGCCTTCCATGAATTCCTTCAGAGGGCTTTCTACTCCCTCTGCCATTTTGCGTGTACGGGCAACATAAGCATTATAAACAGAATCCCTCTTGTGCTGATAAAGATTTCGCGAAGCCTCATCTCCAGCCGATTCTGCAAAGTCGATGATACCTCCAAAGCTCTTAATCTTACGGGTTATTTCCTCTGTTGCCTGCTGCCAAGCCTGAAGGGTATCGTTTCCCAAGGTGCCCGACACCTTGTTTTCGGGTCCTAAACTGACATATATATCTCCCGGTTCAGTCACTATAAGAAGATTAGGGAAACTGGCTCGAGCAAGTGGTTTTGTCTGGATTTCTGCCATAAAATGTTTATATCCGCTGAATGCAAATGTACCGTTTTTCACTATTGTTGAGTCGACGCGAATCTTTTTATCTGCGCCAAGAGGGCAAAGATAAACCGTAGCTCCTTCCAGTTCGTTCACCCAAATATTTCCGTGGATTCTGAACTCATCTGCCGGGTTCTGCGGAGCACGGCACCCTGACAAAAAACAAACCAGCAATAGTAAAAGCGGTAAGATGTATAAACGTGAGTGTTTCATTTAGAATGAATCAATTTTGTAATGTCAAGCAATATAATTCGTTGTTTTCTTTCTTTTTACAGCAGTGAGATTTTTACGATAAAGCTCCTAGCTGTTTTCCATGCGAAGATAACAAAAAACGGATAACAAACAAAATGTTTAGTCGTTTTATTTTTGTTTCCTTCTGCAAAGCAGTCTTCACTTTTTTCAGGAATCAGTCTGTCCTTCACTTCTGTTACTTAACCTGAAACTTAAAGGCAACAGCATCGTTGCCGAGAACCTTCTTAGGAAGAGTTACGTGGGTCTTTCCGTTTTCATCCACACGCCACACGAGCGATTTTCCTCCGTCAAGCAACACTATCTTCGAACCTTTGCGGGGAATGTTGCCCTCCCATTCAACCGAAGAAGGAAGGGGTGTGTCATCATCGGGACGTACGACAATTCCGTAAAGAGTCTTTCCGTCTTTGTCTGCCGTAAACCACACAGACTGACTTTCATTTGTGTAGACAGGAGTCGTTACAGTGCTGTAGATTGCCTTCCCGTTCTTCTCGAGCCATCCTCCTATATGCTTCAGAATATCTTCGGAGCGTTTCTCAATGATTCCCTCGGGTGTAGGACCTACTCCCAGCAAAAGACTTCCTCCCTTGCTAGTGATTTCACTTAGCATGCGAATGACTGTTGCGGGAGATTTGTAGCGCGATTTCTTCGAAACCCATCCCCAGTCATCTGTGAGTGTGATACAACTCTCCCAAGGAGTGTTTATCTGCCCGTTGGGAATTTTCTGTTCTGGTGTCTGATAGTTTTCGTGCTTTCCGGGACAAGCACGCTCCACGACAATCAGTCCAGGCTGATGTTCTCGAGCCATCTCTACAATGCTGTCGAGCCCTATATCCTCGCGCGGGGCAGTACACCAACCGCCATCGAGCCAAAGGATATCTACAGGACCATATCCCGACATTAACTCCTCCACTTGGTTATAGACGAAACTCTTGTACCTTGCCCATTTCTCGGGATACTGCGCGATGCTGTAGTTATGATGCCTGTCGGGAGTAGCTCTGACAGGCCACCAGTAGTCAGCGCTGTGCCAGTCGGGCTTGGAGAAGTAACACCCAACCATCATATTCTGCTTGCGGAAGGCATCGAAAACATATCGTGCTGCATCTTCTCTTGGATTGCCGGCGAAACCGCTGTGTGCTACCGTATAATCTGTCTGATGCGAATCCCAAAGGCAGAATCCGTCGTGATGCTTTGTCGTGAACACCACATAGCGCATTCCCCCCTCCCGAGCCACCTTGGCCCATTGTTCGGGATTAAACTCTGTGGGATTGAAGTCTTTGCTCAGCCCCCAATACCATTGTTTATACTCTTCGTAAGTCCGTGTGGTATCAGGCGTTATCCAATCTTCGCTGGTAATGGTCCAGCTCTCGCAAATGCCAGGAACGGAATACACGCCCCAATGGAGTATGATGCCGAACTTCAAGTCTTGCCACTCATGCAACTTCTCTACTACCCTTTCATCGTCGGGCCATTGGTAGTTAGTGCTTTGCTGATGTACGTACGATTGCGCCTTTACCGTTAGCAGCGCCAACGAAAGGAAAAGAAAAAAACAAACACGTTTCATCTTAACTTCTTAAGCTTTAGTTTCTGAAATGCGAAGATACGACAAACTGAGCGGAGAACAAAATAAAATCTGTCATTTTTTCCAATTTTGCACAGACGAATCAAACTCTGCTGAGAGAATGAAAGATGTGCTCATCTGAGAAACGAATTTTGCCGAAAACAAAACGAATTTTTTCGAGAAGGAAACGCGCGATATGAAGAAGGGAAAAATGTTTTTGAAGAAGGGAAAAATGTTTATGAAGAAAGAAAAAAAATTTTTCCTTTGAGTTCCATATTTCCTTTCTCTGCAGACTTCCTCTGGGACAATCTCTCGCTTGGCGTTGCATGCTTGACTTGACAGAAAGATGCATGTTTGCCTCGCTTCAGAGAGGAGAGATTCGTTTCTTGTTTGGCAAAAGCTTACGGCGCAGAATAGTCTGTCAGATTTTTGACGCCAACAATGTTTCTCTCCGAAACAGCATCCGTGAAAAGCGAGACAAGTTCCTCGGGAGTAACAACAGTCTGCGGAGCGAAGCTGTCGGAACGCATGTATTCAAAAACGGAATTGAAGAATGCCTTGCCCGAAGGCGTTTCTTGAATCTCATCCAGACGGCTTGTGCAGATAAGCAGCTTGGATGGAGCATCTTGCCCCTTCACATCCACGCAGAGCTCAAAAAGCAAACCGAGTTTATGATTCCGTTCAACGTTGTCAATCGCCTGAATCAAAGGAAGGTATTCGTCGGGCATCCTATCCAGAATCATTGGATTACTATTGCGTACGATTTGCCACCATTGCCAGCTTGTATGTTCTTCTGTGGGGAAGTTTTCGAAAAGCGGATGCGTAGGATTCATCAGCAAGCCCAACGTACCAGGAGAAACAGGTTTGCGATTGTTTAGGGAGATAGAGCGGAACATTGCGTAGTTCCAGTAATCAGGAGTGAAAAGTCCTCCGACGCTAACGTTTGAAATGGAATCTTTTCTGGGCAGCAACAAGACCTTTTCTCCCTCGTTCAGGCTTCCAAGTGCTGTCGACAAATCCCCACAGACTGTAACTCCGCCCGAAGATAATGTGGCAGAAGGAGCTAACGACAAAAGTCCGAGAAGATCGGAAATCTTGGAAACGTTTTTGTCCGTCAAAGAGGGATATACCCACACTTTCCACTCGTTGGAGTAGGCTCCCGACTGAAGAGTTAACGTGAGTTCGGTAGGAGACGTTATCTCACTCAGAGGAACGGAAGCTGAGCCAATCTTTGCCGTTCGTCCCTGCTCGACAACAATTCCGCTGAATTTTCCTGACTGACGGAAACCGTTTCCCGAAACATTCCAACTTACAGTATGCTCAAACGCCTTTTCTTGATAGTTTGCCACCATAACATCGAAAGAAAGCGTATCTTTTGCACTATAGCACATGCTGTCCAAAGCCGCAAGAAGCACAACAGGAGAGCAAAAGCGAGTCCATTCAGCAGGAGTGACAAGTCCTTTGCTATCCATAAACGCATCAAGAATACCTACCAGAGCCGTTCCTTGTCCCGGATAGTCCTGTAAGTCAAGTAACTGGAATCCTCCCATTCCCGCAGTACGCAGAGAATACTCAATATCTGCTTTGTAACACTCTACCGCCCATTTTCCCGAAGCATTATGGAAATCTTTCACTTGATGCTCCATTCCTGCTTTGCGAATGCGTTCCCTAAACACCTCTAAGTTGTAGGGATACAAGACTCCCGTGTATTTTGGCAACTCCTCATAATCGGGATAAACCTGGAACTGCCCGTTTTCGTGCCCCACGACTGGGATTGGGCAGCGACTGATGGCATTGGAATAGTCTGCGCGTGTGTTTGGCTGAGTATTATTGAGCAGTCCTCCTTCGTCTTCATCGGCAAAACTGAATGAACTGCGCGTGTTTGTTTCGTAATTGGCTCCACCACCCAAACGACAAGTCACAATGTAGTCTTCTCCCTCTATGGGACTCTGATAGCCCAGCGTGTTGTTGGAACCCATAAGATAGAGATGTCTCTTGTCTGTTGCACGAAATTCATCCAGCCACGTGCGCATCAAATCCATATCACCCCAAAGTTCGTTTCCCAGTCCTAATGACATAAACGAAGGATGATTTCCGAAAGTGCGCAAAACATCGTGAGCCTCCCGAAGGAGGAATGAATTAAGTTCCGTTTTGGTGCTATCAATGGTGCCCCAACACGGAAGCTCTACCTGAAGATACATTCCTGCCTCGTCTGCAGCCTGAAAAGCAGCCTCTGTAGGAGTGTAGGAGTGGAAACGTACATGATTGATTCCATAAGCACGAAAAGTGCTGAAATAACGACGCCACGCCTCCACGTCTGTCGGACAATAACCTGTCAGAGGGAAAGCACATCCGTCGTGCTTGCCCCGCAAAAAGGTGCGCATTCCGTTGATAGCAATTTTCGTTCCATCGACTGAGAACTGACGCAAACCGATTGTCGTTACCAAGCAATCTGTAGCTTTCTTCCTTTTCTTTATTCGCTTCGAAGAGGAATTTATCTCAACAAACACCTTATCGTCAACCAATTGTGCGCAAACATTATATAACGCAGGATGGAACTCGCTCCAAAGCTGGGCTTTCTTACCTAAAGAGATTGCGTTTACATACAGAGAATCTTTTCCGCTTGATGTATGCACCAAAGTGCGTACTACAACAGAGCCTTGAGTAGGATTTCCATAAGCCTGCACTTCCTTAATAAAAGAGGAGGGAGTTGCTTCTATACAAAACGTGCCAAGAATACCGTTCCAGTTCGTTTGCGTAGCATCAGTCCAAGCATGCGAGCCTCTCACTTCGGGAGGAACCAAGTAGGAGGAATTATCGACACATATCTTTATAGAATGTTTCCCAGGCTCAAGAGAAGGCAGCTCATATACATGAGGGATGATAATATGAGAGAAAGAACCTATGCTGTCGTCATCTATCCAAAGAGTGCTCGGTTTAGTGCGTTCCATAATGAGGGTCAAGCGTTTTCCACGCATACTCTCGGGTATCTCCACATCGCGAGAATAGATGACAGGCCCTTCATAGCGCCAGAGACGTGTGAGCTCTGAAGTGCGAGTGGTATCTCTGTTTCTGTCGCCCAAATGGTTTTCATCCGTTGTGCCGGGAAGCATGCATTCACCTAAGGAACTTTGCCATACGCCAGACAAATCAATCCGCTCGCGGATTTTCACGTTATTCGCTCCCTTTGCAAAAACCTGCATAACGGAGAGAGCTAACAACGCTACACACAACATCACGCGGAAGCTATTGCCGACTTTCTCCATGAAATTATTCCTTCTTCTCGTCCCTATTTGGGTTGAGTATATCCGCTTTTTCATTCTTCAACTCTCTGTAAAAGTTCCATACACATCCGCCCGTTATGATAAGGGCATTTCCAAAGTCCCGCCTTGTCTTCGGATTGAAGAGGAATCCCATTAGCATCCACACCCCAATACCATTCTCCTTGCTCTGAGTCAATCAGATGTTTCTTCACGTAATCCCAAGCACAGAGCGCCTTGCCCAAGGCATAATGATTGGCAAAGAGTTGCCAAACGTTGTAGTATCCCACAACTGCCTCAGCATATTCCCACCATTGTGCGGAAGGCAAACGGCAAATCTCCACGTTGGCGTCTTTGTCGCTATTTGCGGAAAAAGCCATTCTAAACACAAGAGGTTTCATTTCGCTTTCCAAAGAAATATCATCAAGCACTTTAACTGACTCATACAAGAGCCAAGAAGCCTCTATGTCGTGTCCGAAAGATGTCTTATCATCGTATGGCTTCCAGTCGGCATCGAAAAAGAGCCTGAGTCTGGCAGTTTCCGCATTCAATATTTTTTCCCTGAAGAGGGTGATGAGAAGCCGAATTTTCTCCGCGAGCGTTTCGTTGCGCCAAACACGATAGAGATTAGTGTAAGCTTCAAGAATGTGGAGATGGGTATTCATTGTTTTGCAGGCATTAGCGTCTTGTGTGCCCAGACGCATGTCTTCCTGCCTACCCCATTGCCGATTGAAAGCCTCGAAATATCCCCCGAGTAAATCATCGGCGCAATGCGTTTCTATATCCCGATAAAGGCGGATAGCACATTGAAGCGACTCTTCGTCTCCCGTTGCGCGAGCATACTCACTCAGCCCATAAATGGCAAAAGCCGTAGCGTAAGTCTGTTTTTTTGTATCGCAAGGCTTTCCGTAAGCGTCGATAGTCCAATAAACTCCTCCATAATCCGAGTCGATGAATTTACCTGTCACCTCCTCCTTAGCCCTCTGAGCCATCAGCAGATATTCGGGCTTCTTCAGCAGGCGCCAAGCGGAAGAGAAAGTCCACAGAATTCGGGCGTTTAGAACTGCTCCCTTCGGGCTTTCGGGATGAACCACATTATTGTTGTCGATTCTCCCGTAGAATCCCCCGCGAGAATCCTGCATTCTCTCCATCCAAAAAGGCAGAATGTCATCTATCAATTCCGATTTCAGTTCTTTTCTTAGCTGAATTATTGGAGTTTCCATACGAAATTACTCAATGAGAGGTGAGGTGGTACATACTTGAAATTCAGTCAATCCATTCTAATACACAAAGGGGTTCTCCTGTTATCATTTCTTCAATTGCTGCAACTATGACCGATTCGGTTGAAGCATCGGAAGCGAATACAGAATTGAGCCCTTGCTGCTCTTGAGCAGGATCGCCCGAATAGTCGTCTCCACGCTGCCAAATCTCGTGAGTGGGATTAGCAAAACCGCCCCAACCCCAGAAATTACATCCCGCAAAGACGTCGCCCTTCTTAGCGCTGGCTACAACTTTGTTGAAGACAAACGCATAGAAGGCGTCGCGTGCCGAGTGAGGCGAATCCTTTGAGAACTGGAATCCGTCGCGAGGATATCCAAACTCCTCCATCACAGCAGGTTTCTCCAGCCGGCGAGCCATATTGAGGTGCAAGTCTATGTAAGCCTCAGCCTCACGTTTAGCATTCTCAAGGGAGTCTTCTACCGTTTCCTTACTAATCCAAGACCAATTGAGGGGCCAAAGGTGGAACGTGAGGTAGTCGATATTCGGATCGGAATGCACTCGTTCACAGAGAGGTACGTCTCCGTCACATCCCCATTTGCCTTCGCTACCGATAGAAACCATATGATTGGGGTCCAACGATTTTATCTGCGCTGCCGTAGCTGATACCCACTCGGCAAAAGCCTTTTTGCTATGTTCCCCGAAGGGACGGGGCTCGTTGCAGAGCTGCCAAGACATGATTGCCGGATCATCCACATATTTTTTTCCCGTATATTTGTTGGTGCGAGTCAATACTTTCTCCACATGACGCGAGAACATCGCCTTTGCGCTGTCGTTTCGGACGAATTTGCTCACTTGAGCCTGATAGTTTGTCCAGCCCACTACGGCAGGAAGCGGAGCCTCACCTTCGCCTGCCCATTCCAAATAGACGCACCAGCCTCCCGTCCATTCCCACGAGTTTGTCAGGTAAAGAACGGCAGTCATCTCCCTCTTCCCCATCTCAGAAAGAAGGTAATCCAAACCATCAAAAATCGTGTCGTTGTACACTCCAGGACTCTCTTGGAGTGTGGGCTCTATTTTCGAGGTAACACCGTTTCTCCCTTCGGCGCCGACAAGCACGCGAAGGTTGTCAATTCCCATTTCTTTCAGATAGTCAAGCTCTTGCGCCAGACGAGCTCTGTTTCCTCCCCTGCCCTCCGAGCCGAGAATAGCACCATACCAGAAGTTGGTGCCGATGAAATAGTACGGCTCGCCGTTTCGGAAAAACTGTCCTTGTTTGGCATAGATGAAGGGAGATTCCTTTGGCGCTTGAGTGCGGGGTTGGCACGAAGGCATCAAGATGAGAAGGGAAATGAGGCAAAGGATGCCAGCCGGAAGGGAGTGTCTGCTTTTTGTTTTCATATCGAGAAGGAAAAATGATTTTTGGGCAAAGAATAATTTTTTTTGGAGAACAAATATCGCCGTATGAAGAAGGAATAATTTTTTTTGAAGAAGGGAAAAATAATGATGGGTAATACATATTCGTCATCGGGAAAGGGAAACGGAAACGGACTCTCCCGAATATGTGAGGGAAGCTTCCCGAGTGCCTTCGGGAGTAAACAAAGTGATGTGGAAGAGTTTCTCTCCCTCACTCTGAGGTAAATGTCCCTTTTGGGCACCTAAGGATAGAGTTCCTTCGGAGTTGTCATACGAAATGGGGATCATGCTGTACCAACCTTTTTCGTAGTCATAATCCACACCATCGTCCTCATACAGCACGAACGAGCCATCATTTCCCCCATATACCAAAAGGTTAACCTTCTGAAGAGGCTTCTCGCTGCTGTATTCCATTTCAGGTCCTATCGGAATAATAGCTCCAGCGGGCACGTGAAGGGGAATCCGCTCGTAAGGAGCTGCGCAATAATAGGGATTTCCGCCTTCGGAGACATATGCCCCCGTGTAGAAATCGTACCATCCGCCTTCGTGCTTGGGGAGATAGACCTCCCGTTCACGGGCTCCATACTTATAGATAGGACTTACCATCAGCGAGGGGCCAAACAGGAACTGGTCTCCCACATTAAGTGCCTGCGTATCAGCCGTATAGTCCATCGCGAGAGCTCGCATAGGTGTGTAGTCGGCAAAGTGCGTCATTCCGCAGAGAGAGTAGATGTAGGGCATCAGCCGATAGCGCAGACGGGCATAGAACTCCCAACTCTTGTAGGCAGGATGGTCTTCGGGAGCAAGGAGCCAAGGTTCACGCGGGGGATACTGCCCGTGAGCCCTGAAAAGAGGAACGAAAGCACCGAATTGGAACCAACGCGCCTGCAATTCGCGCCACTCATCCAGGTCTGCGTTGTCCAAACGGTTGCGCCAAGCACGCTCATACCGTTTTTCGACGCAGAATCCGCCTATGTCCATTCCCCAGAAGGGAATGCCGGAAAGGCTGAAGTTGATGCCGGCAGAGATTTGAGCCTTCATGTCTTCCCATCTTGTGCCGATGTCTCCACTCCACACTGCGGTACTGTATCGCTGCAAGCCGGCAAAACCGTTTCGCGTGAGGAGGAAAACACGAGTGTCGGGATTGACGCTGCGCTGCCCTTCATAGATTGCTTCCGCATTCATAAGAGCATACGCCAGCAGATACTCGGTTGAACTACCCAACTCGGTAGGACTGCAGAGGGCCTTCAGATAAGACATCTCCTGACAATCGCGCACATTTGGCTCGCTGGCATCCATCCACCAAGCGTCGATGGGGTATTTGCTGTAGAGATGCTCGTTCATCTGCTGCCAGAAGAGCCTTCGGGCGCCTTCGCTGTAGGCATCATAGAATGAGCCGACGTAACCTCTTCCAACCCAGTCGCGAATGCTGTCAGTAACGGCTTGGCGATACATCCATCCTCTTTCGTCAAACTCACGGAAGTGCTCTGTCGTGCAATAGAATTTGGGCCAGACAGACAGCATATAGTGCGCATTCAAAGCGTGGATGCTGTCAATCATCGCTTTCGGATTGGGAAAGCGCTGGGTGTCAAATTCATGACTTCCCCACGAGTCTTCTTTCCAGTAAAACCAATCCTGAACGATATTGTCGATAGGAAGATGTCGCTTGCGAAATTCAGAAAGGACAGACAGGATTTCATCTGATGTCTGGTATCGCTCGCGCGACTGCCAAAAGCCCATTGCCCACTTGGGCATCACTTGGGCTTTTCCCGTTATCGTCCTGTATCCCGAGATGACTCTATCCATTTCCGACAAGGGGAAGGAAGCGGCATCCGTGCTTTTCGTTTCAATAGCATCTGTTGCCTCATCTTCCGCATGCCCATCCACGAAGTAATAGTCTATTTCATCTCCCATCTCGCTCCAGAAAGCAATCGTTCCTGCTTCTTCCTCTATCGGAAGAAGTGCGCGTAGGCCACAATAAGACGTAGAGCCGTCAGGCTTCCACTCAACGCGAAGATGCGCCTTCTGCCCCTTTGTCAAAGGATAGCAGAACTTAAAGGAATTGGGATTCCAGGCTGTTCTCCATCGCTCGGGGACGACTTCCTTTCCATCCATCATTACTCTGACGTAACCCGCATAGTATAACAGGAACTGATACGTTCCAGTCGTTTCCGGCTCAAGAAACCCTTCGTACACAACACTTGCTCCATCCAGCGGGAAGGCAGGCATGTATTGCTTGTTCGACTGCTCATTTTCAAAGCACAAGAAAGGCTCCCTACGAACGAGTGTTTCTGCTCTTGAGTTCGAGTAAGTACCCGTAAGCCCTCCTTCCTTTCCTTCCTTGTCGTAAACCTTAAACAGCTCATTTAGTTTAGAATAATCACGGGCATCTCCCCAGCGGCTCAAGGATGTATTATCCCAAAGGATTCCGTATCCTCGACTGGATACTACAAAAGGAACGGAAATCTTCGTATTGTACTGGAAAAGTTGCTCGTTCTTGTTCTTGTGGTTGAATTCATCCGCCTGATGCTGCCCTAAACCATAATAGGCTTCATCCTCTCCCAACTGCCACATTTGGCGAATGGTAAATGCTTTCTTATGATTACCTCGCTTATCAACTTGAGGATCCGTCATAGGCAAAAAAGTGCGGCACTTTTCTGAGAGAATGGGATGTCCGTCGATATCTGTAAAACTGACTGTTCCGTCTGCCGAAACTATTGCCCTGAGGGCTGATGTGGAGAGAACCGTGCTTCCATTATCTGATTTTTCTACTACCCAACTTTTCTCGGATGGATACTTGAAAGATGCCATCAGGCTCTTTTTGTCCGAAAAACGAGACTTAGGCGTAGCGTTGACGTGAATAACATGATCGTTGACTACTTCCAGACGCACTTTTCTTGCTTTATGGCAAGAGTCACCCTTTGGAGTATGCACTTTCACAATTACTCCATGCGTTGTCTCAACCACCTGATTTTGGCAACCAAAGAAGAGGCATCCTGTCAGAAACAGAGCACAAACAAGAAAGTGCACATTCTGTCTTTTTGGAAGAGGTTTCATGCTACTCATTTGCTGTTTCTTTTGCTTTTAGAGATAATCTGGTACTTTCCGTCAGTTAACATAGCCACAGTATAAGGCTTGAACACAAGGGTATAATCTTTGCCAAAGGTTGTCTCCTCAAAGAGGAAAAGGATAGTACCATCATGCCCCAAACAGTAAGTTGAGTAGGCTGAAGGTAAAGTTGTGGAGAGATATCTTCCATCCCAGTTTGCTGCAAAGTGCTCGGGCGTATCATAATCGGAAGGCTCATCCAGAACTTTGTAATAAATGCCCACGTTTGTTCGTCCCGGGCCGAAAGGAACGGATTGTAACGCAACATGCACCTTCTTTTTGTCACTATTGCGTCGTGCTGGAACGATAAGAATCTCTCCGTTGCAAGAATTTCCTACAGCGACTACCCCCTGATTGCTTTCGCCCGATGCAGCATAAGTGCCCCACGAGCCTTCCGCCTTAGTGGCATCGGTGTATGTAAAGATGTTGAAATAGCGCCCTCCCGTGACACGACTGCTGCAGATAACTCTTCCATCGGGAAGTTCCTCCACTTTAGGCTCATCTGCATTGCTCGGGATAGCTGGAATATTGATATCTCCCAGCACTTTCCAGGTACCTCCGAAATCATCCGACCAAAGGACATAATTGCAATTCACGCCATCCTTATCCTTTGCCAATACCGAGCAATAGAGTCGGTAGTACTGCCCTACACGGACGAAACGGCTCTGATGAATCTTTCCCGAACCGATAAACATTGAACGAATAGGCCCGCGCTCACTGTTATCGAATAGCCCGTAGATTTCATCCTGCAAGTAGTCAGGATCGCTCCATGTTTTTCCTTCATCGGTGCTATAGAAGCGTGCGATTCCCTGATGCAGCTCGCGCGTACCAGCATAGAAAGGCGTATTCCCCGAACATGACATCACAAGAATTCTATCTGAAGTCCTGTCTGCCACTATGCAGGGATCTCCATAGGCAGCGTTGTAGTTGGGATGCGTGTCCATATCCTTGTCACCGTGCGTGAACTCTTGAGCTTCGCTCCACGTCAAGCCGTTGTCAGCACTTGTTCGGCAATGCAGCTCCACGGTGCCCCACCCGATATCGGTGCCTCCATAACGATAATCGGCAACAGCAACAAGAGTTCCTTTCCTCGTCATCGTAATGGCAGGAATTCTGTAATAAGGCAAATCTTTTGTGACGAAAAGATATGTCTGACTATCGCGAGGAGCGATGTCAGACGAAGCTGTTTTGTTTCCTACATTGTGTTGACATCTGCAAAAAGCAAACATAACGAATGCACAAAAAACAAAAGCGACAGCTTTTTTCCCAATTGTTGAGTGTATCATATCAATTAACTAATAAGGACAACATGTTCTAATGAAAAAGATAGCCTCCCCTTCCACGAGAAGAAGAAGAATACTCGGCTTTTCCTCAATACATATCTTTTTATGTAGCAAAGATAATCATTTTTGAAGAAAGAAAAAAATATTACGAGCTAAATATAATAAGGAGAAGAAAAAAGGGGGTACCCGAAGGTGCCCCCTTAGATTCTGACTTTTACGTCAGCTTACTTGATGAGGATCTTCTTTCCGTTTACGATGTAAAGTCCATTCGAAGGATTCTCTACACGACGTCCCGTAAGATCATAGATACCCTCAGCAAAGCGCTCGATGGAAACGGGCTCAGTAGTGATAACTTCGATGTTATCAGGTATCGAGCTTGCGTCGCGGATGTACCAAGCGGATGCCTCATTAGCGCCTCCGCCCCAGTAGCAGATACCGCCCCACTTGCCTCTGCCGCTGTCGTGCCAGATAGCATGCAGACACCAGTCGGAAGCCACACCGCTACGTGCGTCGTGGATATTGAACTGCTGCTGACCTACAGAGATAAGTTCGAAGGGCTGATTTGCTGCATCGCGCAGGTCGATACACTGACTCTTAGCATCAGCACCGCCCATATACTTACCGGTACCGACATTCTTCAGGTAATATGTGCCTTCACTAGCAGGAACGAATTCCCACAGATACTTATCGTTAGCAACGTTCAGATAGGTCCAAGCGCCCATGCTGTTTACATCATCAGCAAACAGAGCCATCTCTACGCCATAGTTGTTCTTGAATCCAGGCGTACCATTGACAATGAAGTACTGCTTTCCTTCTTCTGGCATAACTACTTCCAGACCTTCTATAGCAGCACTGATGGCAGCAATAGCAGCTTCAATTGCCTCATCTGTTCCGCCGTTGTTGAGCAGGTTTTCGGCTGTAGCAAGAGCAGCATTGAAAGCAGAGAGGTCCTTGATGCAACCTATGTCCTTGCCTTCGGTGTATTCATTCTTAATTGCAGCATCATATGCCTTCTGCAGCTCACTCAACTTGCTGACTCCACCGTTGATGGTGATTACAGATACGCCTTCAGTATTAGCAAACGAAGCGGAGAACGTCTCAATGTTCGACTCAAGAGCGATTGTAACAGAGTTACCAGCCTTTGAAGAAGTGAATGCTATCGGTTCGCCTGCCACATCATAGATAGCAAGGTCTGTGAATTCACAAGCCTTGTCGGCAGCGATAGTAAACGTATTGACTCCCTTGAAGAAATGGAACGGACGAGTCTTGATAGTAGCTCCTTCAACGAGAGCACTGATAGGCAACTCGTCTACCTGACGGATGAACCAAGCAGAAGCACCACCTGCTCCAGTTGACCACTGAACGATTGGGCCACGAACACCGTGGATGCTGAAGCCATTAGGAGTTACACCACTCTTACCGCCACCTTGGTCTCCTGGATTTGTGGTAGCAGTACCGCTGTTGTGGTTACAAGCATGCAAGGTATACCAATCACCAGCGTCGGTACGCCCTCTGAGGTTGAACTGTCCCTGTCCAACAGGGATAACCACAATCGTGTCGCCCACATCATTTAATCTAACATGCCAAGGATTACCCCACTCGATATCCGAACCGTCAACGTCGATACCAGGTTCGTTGGTGAAGTTACCGAGATACTTGCCGGTACCGACATTCTTAACCTTATAGCAAGCATCACCATCTTCGTTCGGACCAAGAGGCTCGAAGGTAAACAACTGGTTCTTTACAGCTGCACCATCCTCCCACCAAGCAATAGTATCCTGGAGAACAGACATGTTCTTTATCACATCCTGCTTCTTGAAGAATTCTGCCACACCACTGGTAAGGCAATATTCAACTCCGGGTTGAGGCATATTGCATACTGCCTCATCGATAGGAAGTTCAGTTGCCTCTAACTGTTGGATTGCAGCAGCCATTTCTGCGTCAGTGGCATCGGCATTGTTAAATACAGACTTCGCATTAGCATAAGCTGTACGGAATGCAGAGGCATCAACGTTGTAGAAGCCAGGTTCCTCGCCAGGATAACGGTCGTAGTATGTTCCAGCATCTTTGATTACCTCGCCCAAGTCGGACTTAGCGCTGCTCAAGCCAGAGAATACGATCTCGGACGGCATGTTTCGTATACGAGTATCAGACCATTCGATTTCGATAGCAATACTGAAGGTCATCAGATCCTCGGGCATTGAAACCTGAAGGTTGTGATAGAACTCAGAAGGAGCTGCTGCTGCCGACCAAGCAGAATGGAAGAACGAACCAATTGAACGGTCGTAGAGAGCTTCATAAGAACCCTCTGACGTTTCCTTAGCATTGGAACCATAAGCACTTGGATCGTCGGGAGTGATATCGTTTCCATCTGCATCATAGAGATAGAACTCGTTGATGTTGAAGTACGGACCATCAGTAGCAGCGGCTACGGAACGATCGTTGATTACATGCAGTACGGTGATGACGAGCTTATCAATAGGATAAGGCAACGTTACCTGGGGAGACTCATAGCGGAAGCATTCGTATCCGTTGGGGCTCTCTGACTTATATGTATTCACATAAGCGTTTCCTGTCCATCCAGCATCCATATATAGAGGCTTCGAGGGATCATTTGGATCGGGAAGTGTAATGATCTGGAGAGGAAGCGTAGGTTCGGGTGTAATGTTAGCAATTGCTTCAGCTACAGCTGCCTTAATTTTGGTGATGTAAGTCATACCGTCAGCAGCCGTCATTGAAGAGCCAATTTCGTCGAGAACACCAGCAGCCTCGTTCATAAGGTCGCTCAACGATTCGGTATACTTGTAAGGAATCTTTCCTACCTCCGTACCCTCGTCAGGATCGGCAAACCCGGGGAATTCGAAATCCTCAGGGAGTCCGAGCACTACCAACTGCTCAGATGAAAGGTCTTCGGGGAAATCGATGAATGTTCCGAGGGCATCGAGAAGGTCATAAACCTCGTCAACAGCCACGTTTTCGATAGCCTCCTGAAGGGCAGCTTTCACCTCATTCACTTCGTCGCGAGTCATCTGAGCTGCTTCAATCGCAGCTTCCACATCAGCGATAGCGGAGTTCAGTTCTTCTACGTAGTCGGCAACCTGATCGCTCCACTTCTTAGCAGCTACTTCCTTGGCGTTTTCGAGCACGGTCTGCAAGCCTTTGTAGTCGTTTACAGACTTTCTGGCAGGGATGAAGGCGGTGCGAATAGCAACGATTCCGTCAATAACACCATCAATAGACGTAGCAGCCTGGGCAGCATCGATTGCAGCATTAAGGGCAGCAAGTGAATCGGCGTTCATCGCATTCTCCTTGAGAGCGTTCATCTCTTCAACCACTTCCTGCAAGTCGAGTTTATACACATCGAGCAAGGCAGCATCGGTAGTAACATCTCCTGCATAGTACAGACGAGCATTGTCGAAGCTGATGAAGCTAACTTCACAGTCGCTAGTCGTCTTTACGCCCACTTCCAGTTTACCGTCGGTAACAGTGGTTGCAGCGTTGAATCGACGGATAGGAACTACATAGAAACCTCCGTCAGGATTGTCGGTAGCGATAGGCTCCTCAGTTGCGTTAGCATAGACATAAGCTCCTGTCACGTCGGCAGCGTTGGAATCTTCCTGGCCGTCAACATACTGAATGCAAGCCGTTGCGGCTACGCCGAAAACGTAGGTACCGTTAGGCAGATTAGCAAGCGACTGGCTTGCGCTGGAAGCGCCAACGTAATTGCCGCGTCCAAGATCGGAATTCTTCGATGACCAAACCTGGAGGCACTTGTTGAAGAAGCCGAAATAGTTAGAGCCTTCGGCACGGGTTTGGGTCTCCCAGATGTAGCCTGAGTGCGAATCCGTAGTAATCTCACCCGTAAACGTGATGTTCCAGCCGGGCATACCTTCTTCGATATCTGCATTCCACAACTTCGAGGTATAGTCTTCTACACCAGCAAAGGCAGTTGAGGAAATCAGCCCTACGAACAAGGTCAAAATGGAAAAGCGTAGAGATTTTCTCATAAGAAACTGATTATTAAAGGTTAAACATTGTAATAATTGTCTTGGTAAATTAGATTCTTTTTTCTTTTGCTCAAAAACAGGGCAAACATAATCCTTTTTTAAATAAAAAGCAATTTTTTCCGATTTTTTTGACGAAAAAAGCATCGTAACAAAATTTTTTGTACCTTTGTGCCCATCAATAAACCATAAAAACATTTATCACTATGAGATTGGAAGGAAGACGCGAAAGCTCAAATGTTGACGATCGTCGCGGGAAATCAACAGGAAAGGTAGCTGGAGGCCTGGGCCTCGGAGGACTTGTCATTGTGGCTCTTTTCACCCTTCTGAGGGGAGGAGGTCTTGGCGATGTGCTTCAGCAAGTTGCCACATCGGGATACACTTATGCAACCGAAGACGGAAGTTCCTATCAGCCAACGGCTGAGGACGAGGAGCTGGCGAAGTTTGCAAGTCAGATTCTCGCAGGAACAGAAGACGTGTGGACAGCAGAATTTAAGAAGTACGACAAGACGTACCGCGCCCCGAAACTTGTCCTCTTCTCCGGGAGCGTCCAGTCGGGTTGCGGAGGAGCCACTTCAAGCTCAGGTCCGTTCTACTGCTCTGCAGACGAAAGTGTGTACATCGACTTGGACTTCTTCAAGACAATGAAACGGCAATTCGGAACGGCAGGCGACTTTGCCTATGCCTACGTAATAGCGCACGAAGTGGGGCATCACGTTCAGAATCTGCTGGGTACTCTCAGTCAGGCACACTCGCAGATGGCGCGCGTAAGCCAGACAGAAAGCAATCAGATAAGCGTACGCCTTGAGCTACAGGCCGACTTCTATGCCGGCGTCTGGGCTTACAACGACAACAAGATGTTTGGCTCGCTGGAAGCAGGTGATGTGGAGGAAGGACTCGCTATTGCAGCAAAAATCGGCGACGACTATTTGCAGAAACAGACCTACGGACGCACTCAGCCCGAAACCTTCAATCACGGCACATCAGCTCAGCGCCAGAAATGGCTTAAGAAGGGACTCACAACAGGCGACGTCCGTCAAGGCGACACTTTCAGCCCTGCTTACAGCCAGCTGTAAGCCACACACGCTCAAGCAGTGAGCTTTTTCCTATCAGAGGCGCAGCACCCCGGCTGCGTCTCTGCCTTTATGGATATCCTTCAAGCCTCATGTAAAATGAAACATGACTATGCCCACAGCCCCTTTTCGCAAGCAACAATTATGAAGAAGGAAGCGCGCGATATGAAGAAGGGAAAAATTTTTATCGAGAAGGAATAATTTTTTTTGGAGAAGGAAAAAATATTTTTGGAGAAAGAAAAAAGCCGGATGAAGAAAGAAAAAAAACAGCTTCTCTTTTTCATGTTTTAATGAGGGAAAAGGCCGACTCTGACGGCAGCAAAGATTAACGAATATTAAAAAGGAGAAAAAAAACTTACCCTTTTGCATAATATTTTTGCATAATTGAAAAAAAACGTACTTTTGCAACGGAATTTTTCCTTGCTGCCAACGCTTTCCCTTCCCTAAAGCATTTGCACGGAAACTTTTCCACTCCTTCGCAGAGCAGGTCTGGAACTGAACGAAGCCCTCTCCTACCCTTCCGAAAGACAGGTAAACGGAGCAGGCAGCAGGAAAATAATACAATGAAAAGCATGAATAAAATCGTAAAAAAAAGCTTTGCAATCCTGACAGTTCTCCTCTACTGCCTTTCCTCAGAAGCCTATGACTTCAGTTCAAACTACAACGGCGTAACCATCTACTACACAGCGAATTCAACTGCAAAGACAGCTAGCGTAACATACAAGGACGAAAATTACAACAGCTATACCGCCAGCAATATTACGATTCCTAAGACAGTCTCCAACGGCGGAACGACATATACCGTCACCAGCATAGACAGAGCAGCCTTCTACAAATGCTCAAATGTTGCATCCGTCACTCTTCCTAACAGCATCACCTCAATAGGCTACAACGCTTTCGGCACCTGCTCATCACTCACAGGCATCACTTTGCCGAGCAGCGTCACATCCATCGGAGGATGGGCTTTCGGCGATTGCCCCAAACTCTCAAGCATCACTATCCCCTCGAGCGTGACAAGCATCGGAGCAAATGCCTTCATGTTCTGCACAGGCCTGACAAGCATCAGTCTGCCTTCAGGATTGAAGAGCATTGAAAAGCTTACCTTCTACGGATGTATGAATCTCACATCCATAAAAATTCCCGAAGGTGTCACAAGCATTGGAAGTGAAGCCTTCACGAATTGCACGAAACTCGCCAACGTGTCCTTCCCCAGTACGCTGAAAACTATCGAATCGCAAGCTTTCATGGATTGCTCCAACCTAGGAAGCATCTCGCTGCCTAACGGCGTAACATCTATCGATTCGAAAGCTTTTGCCGGATGCAAAAAAGCGACTAGCGTTAACATACCGTCAAGTTTGACAACCCTTACCGATGGGGTTTTCATGAACTGTACAAGTCTGACTTCGATAAACATTCCGAATACTATCACAAGCCTGGGAAAGAATGCATTCTACGGCTGCTCCTCGCTGCAAAGCATTGTCATCCCGTCGAGCATTACAAAAATCGAGGATTCAGCCTTTTACAAATGCTCCAGTTTGAGTGAGGTAACCCTTCCGTCAAGCATCACGAGCATTGGGAACTATGCTTTCCACAGTTGTGCGATTACTTCTTTTACCATTCCCCAAAATGTCACAAGCGTAGGAAGCTATTCCTTTTATAATTGCGAACAACTTTCTGAGATAGTTACTTACGCTACGACTCCTCCCTCCTTAGGGGCAAATGCGTTTGAAGGCGTCTCCGAAGATTGTAAATTACTCATCTCGGGAGGGACAGCAAGCGCCTACGCACAAGCTGGATGGACCAGTGAGGTTTTCAAAGGGGGAATCACCCAGGAAGACTTGCTTGGGGATCTTAATGGAGACAACGATGTGAATGTAAGCGATATCACAAGCCTCGTGCAAATCGTATTGAGCGGTGGGCAGAACAAAGCAGCCGATATCGACGGAAACGGGAAAGTTGATGTCTCTGACGTGACAGCTCTAGTGCAGATAATTCTCGGCAACTAATAATTCTTGTTTTCTGCCTCCCGTACTACGCAAGCTAACGGGGCGGAAACCACGAAGAAAAAATAAACGGGAAACTTTGTTTTTTTCAAAAAAAGCAGTACCTTTGCCGCGCTAATACGGGTTATTAGCTTATTCAAATCATTTAATAACTTAAATTACAACAAAGTAACATGGCAACGAAGATCAGATTACAGAGAAGAGGAAAGAAAGGTTATGCCTTCTATTCCATCGTAATTGCTGACTCAAGAGCTCCACGAGATGGACGATTTATTGAAAAGATTGGTACTTATAATCCTAACACCGATCCCGCCACAGTAGATTTGAATTTCGACAGAGCATTGTATTGGGTTAACGTAGGTGCTCAGCCTACCGACACAGCTCGCAACATCCTTTCACGCGAAGGCGTGTACCTGATGAAGCATCTTCAGGGTGGTGTAAAGAAGGGTGCATTCGACGAAGCTGCAGCTCAGGCAAAGTTTGATGCTTGGAAGCAGAGCAAGGAAAGCTCTCTCAAGGCTATCTCAGTAAAGAGCCAGCAGGCTAAGCGCGATGCAGCTAAGGCTGCCCTTGACGCAGAGAAGAAGGTTAACGAAACCATCGCTGCTAAGGTTGCCGAGAAGAAGGCTGCTGCTGCAATGAAAGCTGCTGAGGAAGCTGCCGCTAAGGCTGCTGAAGAAGCTGCTGCCGCTGCAACTGAGGCTCCCGCTGAGGCACCTGCTGAAGCTCCCGCCGAGGCTTAATCTCTTCTTAAGAAGAAAAGCAACAAGTCCGAGCCTTTTTGGTTCGGACTTTTGTTTTACCCACTCTGCGCTTCCAAAAAGATAAAAAAGGAGAAAGAAAAAGGACCGAGAAAGTATCTCGGTCCACTTGGTACACCCTCAGGGGCTCGAACCCTGGACACCCTGATTAAGAGTCAGGTGCTCTACCAACTGAGCTAAGGGTGCATCCCTTTTCAAAATGCGATGCAAAGGTACTGCCTTTTCCCGAAACCGCCAAACGTTTTTCTCTTTTTTTTACGTGAATATTCTTTTTTTCGGCAGGAAGGGCAGCTGACAATTTGAGTTCTTCCTTTTCTCTGAGGCAAAATGCTATCGCACGGGGAAATTGAAAACGACATGCGTATCGCTATCGCGAGTGATATCCACTTTGAGATAGTCATATCCGGAGGGGATATGGAAATCGAGCGTTGCCTTGTCAGCTTTCTTTTCTTCAATCAGTTTGCCTTCGGGCGTGAAAAGGGAAACTTTCTGCCCGTAGTCTTTTCCGAAGATTTTCAATTGGTTTCCTTCGTTGTTCAGCAGGATTTTCTTTTCGTTAAGAAGATTGATTTGCCATCCATATAATGTGTCGGAATCGGCATATCCTTTGCGATGAAAACAATATCTCGAATCAACCGCCCCCATATAGCCCGTTTCTTCCCAACGATCGTCATCCCCACTTTGGGCAAGCTCCTTCACCGTAATGTCCCACAAAGCACCTTCGGCCAGATTCATAACGAACGAAATGGAATCGTAAGTGTCAGTAGCCACAATATCGAATATCGAGTCCTGCTCATTCATAACGAAGGCACCTTTCTTCACCTTCTGCTCGCTTTTTGTCATGAGGGAACCATTCCCACAAGAAATCATCATAGCCAACAGCATGACGTAACCTGCTTTCTTTATCAAATTGATTCCCATCAAATGTGTTTTCGTCGGACAAGAGATAAAATTCTCCCCCGACGGCTCGACGTGAATTTTTTCTTTGTCCATAATTATTTTTTCCTTCTCGAAAAAAATTTTTCCCTTCTTCATATCGCGAGATTCCTTCTTCATAATTTGCGATACTCTCTTGGGCTCCTTATGCCTCTTCCTGTTCGGATGGGGAAACTTCGAATTCAAATAACTCGGAAGGAGTAGTTCTTTTCAGCGGAGCGAGATAGAAGTCTTTTCCGGCAACGATGCCAACGTTTCGCAACGTGAATTCAACCGTTTTGTAAGCCAATTCCGGATGATTGTTCTCCTGGCTCAAGTGGCAAAGCCAAACATGAGAAGTCAGAGGCGAGAGGTGCTCGGCAAGGTAGTTAGCCGTTTCGGTATTGCAGAGATGCCCGTTAGGCCCCGCGATGCGCTCCTTCAGATAAGGAGGATAAGGCCCGTTTGCCAGCATCTCCTCGTCGTAGTTTGCCTCAACTATCAGATAATTAGCCCTGTCGATGTATTGAGAGGCCGACTCGGTGATGTGCCCCAAGTCTGTCACGAAGCAGAAAGAGCTTCCGAAGATTTGGATGAAATATCCTACCGTATCGGTAGCATCGTGAGGCACTTCAAAAGGGGTAATGACGAAATCGCGGAAAAGAAGCGGGGTGTCCTTCTCCACATATCGCATGCACGATACCAGTTTCTGCGTGGTGCAATAGTTTCGGTTAATGCCCACATGCGTCTCGCGCGTAGCATAAATGGGAATGTTGCAACGTTCGCCGAGTGTGCCGAGCGACTTTATATGGTCGGCATGATCGTGAGTGACAAAAACGGCTATTATGCGCTCAAATCCTATTCCTACGTCCTTCAGGCTCTGTTTTATCTTCTTTGCTGGTATGCCGGCATCGATAAGGATACCATACGTATCCGTTCCCAGGTAGTAGCAGTTGCCGCTACTTCCCGATGCAAGGCTTATAAACTGTATTTTCATTTATGTTGTTACTTTTTTCTCATTTAGAATGGATATCCCACAGCAAAATGCCAGGCGAAATCACGTTTGATGTTTGGATGAATAATGGGATAATGCATCACGTCGTCGGAATAGGCAGGATTGATTGCCTTCATTCCCCCGTCGAAACGTACGACTATGAATCCCAGATTCAAGCGAACGCCTGCGCCGTATGCAACAGCTATCTGCTGCAAGAAAGAATCTTGTCGGAATTGTCCTCCGGGCTGATCGTCGTAATCATATATCGTCCAAATGTTTCCCGCATCCACGAAGAGCGCTCCATCCACCTTCCAGAACAAGTGAGGGCGGTATTCGAGGCTGGCAAAAAGCTTCAGGTCTCCCGACTGATTGATATAATCGATTGTTCCGTCGCGCGTCACATACGACCCAGGTCCTAAACTGCGCAACGACCATCCTCTCACGCTGTTAGCACCTCCGGCGTAATATCTCTTTTCGAAGGGGAGCATTCGGGCATTCCCGTAAGGATAAGCCACACCAGCCGAGAAGTGTGCCACAAGCGCGCTTCGTTCGTTGATGTTCAAGTTTGTCGTCAAAGCAAAGTCAGCCTTCACATATTGTGCGTAGGCGATTCCTCCAACGCGATATCGTCCGAGTGAATCCTTGGGTACCCCCAACGCTTTAGAAAGCAACGACAGGGCATTACCAGCAGTTTCAATACCGGCACGCACGGAATAATAAGCAAAAAGCTTACTTCGATCCAAAATCGTCGGCTGCGAATTGTGGTAGAATGTATATCCAGTCCGAGCTATGAAAAGGTCTTCATAGTTGAACTTCATAATCGAATTCCTGCTGTTGTATTGATCAAGATAATGATCGATAAAGTACTGGTCCTTGACGGGAACCGAAACAAAGTTCACTCCTAGAAGGTCGTAACGATGCTGCGTATAGGAGTTTACATTCCACAGATAGCTCCAAGCGCCCGAAAGCACCCGACGAACAAACTCGGGACGATCCTGAGAGTTCCACTGCAAGTCGAGTTGTGTTGTTGCTTTCGAGTGGGCAAGTGTCTCATCGCCCACAAACGGCAGAATCAGCTTTGGGAAATTGATTCCCAAGTCGGCACCGTACTCTATATAATGGTCTCCGCTATAATCCTGCAACTGAGTTATCGTTTCGTATGCTCCGCGAAGCTTCAGAGTCATCAGCTCGGAACCTCGGAAAAGATTTCGATTGGTAAAAGACAACGCAGCCGACATTCCCAAATCGCCCGCAGTATTTGTCCCGTCAAGCTCAATGCTTGTCGACATCCTTTTTGCGGGAGTCACAACGATATGACAGTCCAACGTGCTGTCGGAAGTGGCGTTGAAACTGATATTAGTGTATTTAACAGCGCCGAAACGATTATATGAATTATAGGTATCGCGCACACGCTTGGCGCTATAGAGTTGTCCCGGGCGAATAAAGGAATGACTGGGCAACAGATTCTCGCGCATAAAGGGAGTGTCGCTATATTCATAATACACGCTGTCAATCATATAGGTGTGCGATTGCTGGCGCAGGTTTATCGTCACATCCACTTCTGTTGAGAGTCGTGCTGTGTCGGCAATAAACGAGACGTTTTCTTTCTGTATTGAATAGTACCCTTTGTCGTGCAGGAAATCAACGATACGCGTGCGCTCCTTACTGAAAAGCGACGTATTGAAGGCTACTCCAGGTTGTAGCAAAGAATGAACGGAATCGGAACGAACGCAATCCACCAGCTGAGTATCCATTCCGCGATAACGGAGCGAGCGTATAGTGTACAACTCCTTAGGCTCAACGAAATACGTCACCGTCGCCTTTCGCCCTTTGGTGTTAGTTATTGCCTCAACGTTTGCCTTCAGGTAGCCTTTGTTCACAAGGTCACGACGGATGCCTGCCACACTCTCCTGGGTACTTTCTTCGCTATAGATGCGTGGAGCCTCGCCCCTTTTCTGCAAAACTCGGTTTACTATGTTGTCCGAAGAGCCGGAAAGGCAATAAATGCGCAAAGGCCATCTGAAGAGTCCGAGCACACGCGTATTAGGCGTCTGCCTTAGATTCGGCTGAGCATCGGAGGAAGAATAGGACTTATCGCTCGACACAACATTCACTTTGTCAAGCAGATAAGAGTCCTTTGGCAGATGTTTCGAAACGCTGCACGATGCCAGCGAAACAACCGCCAAAAGCAACAGAAAGTATCGTTTGATAAGCTTCACTAATCCTCCAATTTGATTAATTCTTGCAAAGTTAAGAATAAATCAAAAAAAAATATATCTTTGCGGAAAATTTTCTTTCCAAACATTTATTCCAGCATGGAAAACCAACGCGTCAGGATGTATGTGAGGCTTTCTGCGGATAAAGACTAACACATTGCAGACAAATGCTCAGCAAAGCCAAAATAAAACTCATCAAGTCCCTTGAGATGAAGAAGTTCCGCCAGAGCGAGGGCTTGTTTGTTGCGGAAGGGCCCAAAGTTGTGGGCAATCTTTTACCACACTTCCATTGCCGCTTGCTTGTGGCTACCGACAAATGGCTTTTTGACAATCCGAAACCAAAGGCAGATGAAATCATTGTTGCAACAGACGAAGAACTCCAGAAGGCAAGTTTTCTGAAAAGTCCCCAACGCGTTTTGGCGCTCTTTGAAACTCCTGCCCCCTCTACAATAGAAACGGCAGATAGTTCTCTGGTGCTTGCCCTCGACGACATACAAGATCCCGGCAATTTAGGAACCATTATCCGCATTGCAGATTGGTTTGGAGTACGACAAATCGTCTGTTCTCAAGGTACTGTTGACGCTTTCAGCCCCAAAGTTGTCCAAGCCACAATGGGAGCCATCGCACGAGTCGGCATCCATTACACTAAATTGGACTCCTGGATAGAATCCTTGGCAAAGACTATCCCAGTGTATGGAACGTTCCTGAACGGGAAGAACATCTACGACGAACCGCTCTCGGAAAATGGAGTTATAGTGATGGGCAATGAGGGAAAAGGCATCTCACCTGCAGTTGAGAAATACATCTCAAGCAGATTGTTCATACCTAATTATCCGAAAGGAGTTGAAACGAGCGAATCGCTTAATGTTGCCGTAGCGACAGCTATCACCTGTGCCGAATTCAGAAGGAGGATAAAATAACATTCCTCCAACAAACGCCTTACTTATTATCCGGCAGAAGTTCTTCTCTCAGCGAGTCCGTCTGCACAGAATCCTTTACCACCACGCCTATCGAGTCACAAGCAAGAGTATCTTGAGCGGTAGCGACAGGCCCTTGTTGCCTATAGCGAGTGAGGCGATGCGATGAAGTTATGATTTGATCGTTCCTGTCTGAGCTCTTGTACCACAGGCTTCCAAACACTTCGCGAATGGCTACGGAATCTCTGTTTTGCAAAGGCAGGACGATGCGCCCGTTATCATAAAGAACAGTATCTATCGCTATGATGGAATCGTTGCTATAGGAGACCTTCAGGCTGGCGATAAGCCGTGCACGATAGGTTGTGGATACCATGATGGAATCCTTCGATAAAGTGCAAGATTCAGAAACAACATTCTTCAGCGTGTCAGTCATAATGCTATCTGGCTGTATTGCCAAACTATCATTGACGATTGCTGTATCGCATTCTTCCTTACATAATAGCGTATCCGTCCGCACTTCGTTAGTCGGTACGAAAATCACATCAAACATCCACTCAAACTTATCTCTTGCCTGGAAATTGCTATCCGAAGGGATAGTGAACATGAACAGATTGTTCAAATCCGATGTAGAGAGCAGTACCAGACGCCGCTCATACCAGATATCTGCCGAATCCCCCTCCACGGGAACAGGTTCTCTTCGCTTGGCTTCAGCCCGTTTCTCGTTAAGCCGTGCAATCTCCGCATCGGCACGAGCGTTCAGATGTTCATAGATGGCAGAGAGTTCTTTAGGATTGCGTGCATACCATACAAGAGAGGAGTCCACTTGAGCACGCGTGACGTGGTGTTTTTCATAAACATAATTCATGTACAGTTCGCGCTTGTATCTGTCTTGCCCGTTCAAATCGTTGCACATTACCTGCGCCAGATGATAATCGTAAAGGACTGCTTCCATCTTCTTGGGGCTGAGCACATCAGAGGGGTGCTCAACTTTGCAAGACGAGAACAGCGCAACAGATACTACGACAAAAAGACAAAAACAAAAATGCCTTGCTTTCATCGAACTGACATGATATTAAGATTGTTTCTCCTTCTTATGCTTATCCTTATACTCCTGGGGCACTTCAGGATGTTTGATTCCCCAGTTCAGGCACTTGCTGTAGAAGAGAATCACCATAAAAAGGCCTACCGTGATGCAGGAATCGGCAAAGTTGAAGATCGGGCTAAAGAAGATGAAGTGCTTTCCGGCAAGTCCGGGCATCCATGATGGCCAGTTCCACTCCACCAGGGGGAAATAGAGCATATCGACCACTTTCCCGTAGAACAGTCGCGAATATCCCTCTCCCCAGGGAACGAGGTGAGATATTGACGACGGAGTGCTCACGCTGAAGATTTCGCCATAAAAGAGACTGTCGAAAATGTTTCCTGCCGCTCCCGCTATGATAAGCGCTAGGGCAACAAGGTATCCTTTGGGAAATCCCTTACCCGCTATCTTGAGAACATACCAGATGATGAGGACGATTGCTATCAGTCGGAACGAAGTCAGGAACAGCTTTCCGAATATCTCCATTCCGAATGCCATACCGTTGTTCTCGGTGAAATAGATGTAGAACCAATCCGTTATGTGGATGCTCTCATATAGGCGCATACCCAACTTAACCGAAATCTTAATGGCTTGGTCTATCACGAGCATTACTATTGCCAAAGAGGCAACAAGCAATCCGTCTTTCGTTCTCTTCTTCATGCTGTCCTTATTGCAACGTGTTTGTTAAGCCCTTCAAACGAAACGCATCATCTACTGCATTCGTCTGATGGAACAAAGCGGTTCCCTCTCCTTTTATATCCCGAAGGAAGAAACCAGTCTGTTTATCTCTTCTTTTGCTGCTTTGCTTCGATGCTAAGCGTAGCATGGGGTACGGCGCGCAGACGCTCCTTGGGAATGAGTTTTCCCGTTTCGCGACAGATGCCGTATGTCCCGTTCTCAATACGTACGAGCGCTGCCTGCAAGTCGTTGATGAACTTAAGCTGACGCTGAGCCAGACGCATCGTCTCTTCCTTAGCAAGAGTGTTTGCGCCCTCCTCCAGCACCTTATAGGTGGGTGCCGTATCCTGATCGTCGTTGTCCTTATTCATCAGACTGTTCTTCAGGTTTTCATAATCACGCTTTGCCAGATCCAGTTTTTCAAGGATAATGGCACGGAATTCCTCTAATTCTTCTGTAGAGTACCTGGTTTTTTCTGCCATAGTGGTATAGTTTTTATGGTTTTTGTTATTTCTTACGTATTTCTGCCTTGACGGTAAAGTCGTCAAACTCTAAGTCGGCAGCATCATCGGCAACACGCTCTGCTATCTCAAGGCTGTCAGCCAGCACCTGGTTGCAAATATACTCATGATGTGCCTTCACCGAAGCATCCAGCAGCTCATTTGAGGTCAGCCGGACGGTAATCCTGTCGCTTATCTCAAAGTTGCTTGCCTTGCGGTAGTTCTGGATTTTGCTGACAAGCTCGCGTGCCAAACCTTCCAGACGCAGTTCTTCCGTCACAACGATGTCAAGTGCTACCGTCAGCACTCCTTCGTTGGCAACCACCCAGCCTGGGATATCCTCGCTGTAGATTTCCACTTCATCGCTGAGGATTTCCACCTCCTGCGTGGTGCTCGGCAACGTCAGGCGAATCTTCCCTTCGTTCTCGAGTTCCGTAATCTGGGCCTGCGACATGCATGCTACAGCAGCAGCTACTTGCTTCATCAGGGCACCGAATTTCTTGCCCAACACCTTGAAGTTGCATTTCACCTTCTTCACAAGGATGCCCTCAGCGCCTTCCACAAAGGCTATTTCCTTCACGTTCACCTCGTTCATGATAAGCGATTTCACAGCGTCGAGGCGTTCCTTCATCTCGGCATTGGTAGGAATCATCAGTTTCTGCAAGGGCTGCTTCACGATGATGTTCGACTTCTTGCGAAGGGCAAGTCCCATCGACGAAATCTTCTGGGCGAGCTCCATACGAGCCTCCAGTTCCTTATCTATAACGCTCTCGTCAGCCACAGGGAAGGCAGCCAGATGTACGCTGCAAACGTTGTCGCGCCCTGTAGCTCCAACAAGGTCCATATAGAGTTTGTCGGCATAGAACGGAGCGATAGGAGCCATCAGCCGTGCAACAGTCTCCAGACAGACGTAGAGTGTCTGGTACGCTGCCAGCTTATCCTTCGTGTAGCCTGTTCCCCAGAAGCGTTTGCGGCACAGACGAACATACCAGTTAGAGAGGTTGTCCGTCACGAAGTCGCTGATGAGGCGTCCGGCGCGCGTCGGCTCATAATCCATGTAGCAAGCATCCACACCCTGGATGAGAGAGTTCAGCTCCGAGAGAATCCATCTGTCAATCTCGGGGCGCTCATTTACTGGAATGCTCTCTTCCTCATAGTGGAAACCGTCGAGATTGGCATAGGGAGCGAAGAACTTGTAGGTGTTGTGCAGCGTGCCGAAGAACTTGCGTGTCACATCCAGCACCCCGTCTTCGTCGAACTTCAGGTTGTCCCACGGCGAGCTATTGGTAATCATATACCAGCGCACAGCATCCGAGCCGTACTTCTCGATGGCTCCGAAGGGATCGACGGCGTTGCCCAGACGCTTCGACATCTTGGCTCCGTTCTTATCGAGCACGAGCCCGTTGCTGATAACGGCCTTGTAGGCAACGCTGTGCTTCACCATCGTGCTGATAGCGTGCAGGGTGAAGAACCATCCGCGCGTCTGGTCCACGCCCTCTGCAATGAAGTCGGCGGGATAGACGGCATTGCTGTCAACCAGTTCTTTGTTCTCGAAGGGATAGTGCATCTGGGCAAAAGGCATTGCTCCGCTGTCGAACCATACGTCGATAAGATCCAACTCGCGTTTCATCACTTTCCCCGAGGCGCTCACGAGCAGTATGTCATCCACATAGGGACGGTGAAGGTCTATCTTCTCGTAGTTCTCCTTCGTGTACAGCCCGGGAACAAATCCCTTTGCCTTGTACGGATTCTCCTTCATCACCCCTGCGGCTACGGCTTTTTCCACTTCGGCATAGAGTTCTTCCACCGAGCCGATGCAGAGCTCTTCTCCGTCCTCGCTGCGCCAGATGGGCAGCGGGGTGCCCCAGTAGCGGCTACGGCTCAGGTTCCAGTCGTTCAGGTTCTCAAGCCATTTGCCGAAGCGCCCTGTTCCTGTCGATTCGGGTTTCCAGTTGATGGTCTTGTTCAGTTCCATCATCTCCTCCTTGCGGGCTGTGCTGCGGATGAACCAGCTGTCGAGCGGATAGTAGATGACGGGCTTGTCGGTGCGCCAGCAATGGGGATAGTTGTGGATATGCTTCTCGATGCGGAATGCTGTTCCGGCATACTTCATCGCCATACAGAGGGCGATGTTGAGGTCTTCAGCCTTCTGCGCTGCAGCCTCATCGTAGCGTCCTCCTTCGTTGAAGCGGGGGTCATAGGCATTCTTCACATACCGCCCTGCGTACTCGCTATACAGTTCAACATTGACGCTGTTCTTCACAAACTCCTCGTCGAGGTCCGACAGCTGGAAGAACTTGCCCGTGAGATCCACCATAGGCCTGTTCTCACCCTTCTTGTTCACCATATAGAGAGGGGGAACGCCGGCAGCGGCAGCCACCTTAGCGTCGTCGGCTCCGAAAGTAGGAGCGATATGAACGATGCCGGTACCGTCTTCGGTTGTCACGTAGTCACCGGGAATCACTCTGAAGGCGCCCTCGCCGGGATTCACCCAAGGGAAGAGCTGCTCATATTCCATTCCCACCAAGTCGGTACCTTTGTATTCGCCCACGATGCGAAAGGGCACCACCTTGTCGCCTGCCTTATAGGCATCCATCGGCAGCTCAGCGCCTGCGGGATTGAGATAGGCCTCAAGCCGTGCCTTTGCCATAACGATGGTGACGGGAGCTGCCGTGTAGGCGTTGTATGTCTCCACAGCCACGTAGTCAATCTTTGGACCTACGCACAGAGCGGTATTCGAAGGCAATGTCCAGGGGGTCGTCGTCCACGCGATGAAGAATGCCGTTCCCCAGTGTGTCATCTCGGGACGTGGGTTCTTGATGCGGAACTGGGCGGTGACGGTCGTATCCTTCACGTCGCGGTAGCAGCCCGGCTGGTTCAGCTCGTGCGAGCTCAGGCCTGTTCCGGCTGCGGGGCTGTAGGGCTGGATGGTGTAGCCCTTGTAGAGCAGATCCTGCTTGTAGAGCTGCTTGAGCAGCCACCACAGGGTCTCGATGTAGCGATTGTCGTAGGTGATGTAGGGGTCTTCCAAGTCAACCCAGTAACCCATCTTGTGGGTGAGCTCGGTCCACTCGCGAGTGTACTTCATCACCTCCTCGCGGCAGTTGCGGTTATACTCGTCCACCGAGATGGTCTTCCCGATGTCCTCCTTTGTGATGCCGAGCTTCTTCTCCACTCCCAGCTCGACGGGCAGTCCGTGCGTGTCCCAGCCAGCCTTGCGCTTCACCTGGAAGCCCTTCATCGTCTTATAGCGGCAGAAGGTGTCCTTGATGCTGCGAGCCATCACGTGGTGGATGCCGGGCATGCCGTTGGCCGAGGGAGGACCCTCATAGAATACAAACGACGGGCAGCCTTCGCGCTCCGTCATGCTCTTGCCGAATACATCCAGTTCATCCCACTTCTCCAACACTTCCTTGTTCGTGTCGGAGAGGTTCAGCATTCCATATTCTGAAAACTTTTTGCTCATTTTATATCTTCTATCATTTTGGGATGCAAAGGTACACCTTTTTAAAATAAAAAGCAAAAGAAATACTGCTAAAAAGTGTTGCCCTATTCCGACGACAGCAGGAGGCTCCTTCCGCCCACACTCATGAGGTGAAAGCGCGTTTATGCAAGAGTTTTGCACAGAACTTTCAGGGACAAACTTGCTGCATCGCTATAGCTAAACCCTGCTGGATTATTGTTTAACTCTAAATCCTTAAAGTTTAACTTTAGCGGCGCGGAGTTTAACAATAAATGCACGCTTCTCCTTAAAGCAGTTTCCCTTGAGCAAAAAGAATTATTCTTTCTTCATATCGCGATATGTGTTCTCCAGCGCGCGATATTTGTTCTCCAAAAATATTTTTCCCTTCTTCATAATTCTTTTTTCTCTTAACATTCCCAGCTCTTGAAAAAGTCTTCGATATTTTTGTTCAAATCTGATTATTTGATTACTTGATTACCTGATTTCCCGATTACCCGATTATTTGATCATCCGATTATTTGGCATATCTCCGAAGGCATCCGCGCAATCCGTGTTAAAGAAAAAAAACGTGACAATTAGATTTCAAAATACAGCCATTTGGAACTCAGAAACTACGCTTCCGGCAACGAAAACCAGCCCTTTCGCCCCGAAAAACACGCAGATGGAGAGCAAAACAGCCTTCGCTTTGAGCAGCTAACTAGGCTCTCTAGAGAGGAAAAACATCGATATATGGAGTTCCAACATGCCTTTTTCAGCCTTAAAATGCCTTTTTTTGCACCCTTTTTTGTCCATTTTTAGAGAAAATCTGTCACAGCAGAAGAAAAATCGTTTACGTAAGGTGTTGTATTTAAGCTTTTTAGGAGAGAATTTAATAGCAGAGCGTTACAGTTACAATTATTACAATTATTTTTTTGAGGGTGCCATTTTTTCCTTTTTCTATCTATTATCTATATAACTATATATATATTAAATAATTAGATAGAAAATAGGCTATATAAGGAGAAAAGTGCACCCTTCATTTTTTTAATTGTAATTGTAACAACTGTAACGCTTGGCTATAATTACCTGCCAACCAAGGTTTTCCCTATAAGGCCTCTCTGTCCGTTCTGTCTTTCACGGAAACTCACGTGCCTTAAAGTCTCCTTTTTTGGGGGCTCCGAAATGCTTTTTGCAACACGTTGGTACACCTTTCCCAACACGTTGGTACACCTTTCCCAACGTGTTGGTGCAACAAAAAAGTTTCTCCATATTCCTCTGTCGAGGTTTCTATCTAAGCGCTTTTAACAGTCCCCGATAGAAAGGGAGCAAGAAAGAAGGCAGGGATTCACTTAAGGTTTACTTTTTCTTTTCTGTACATTGTTTACCGAGACTAAAACTTTCGTCCCTGCCTCCTTTTTCTTTTAGAGCAATGCGGAAAGTCTATGTTGATACTTTTTAACGATATCATATTCCACAGAGACTGTTAGAATCATTGTACTGTATTCTGTTCAGCAATTTTCAATTCGCTTAATATCACAGTAGAAGATGAAAAGATAAGAGCTGTTTGATCCTCGGAAACCTTTATTTCAACAGGGGTTATTGTTCCAGAATGGAACAGCGTAGAAGAGGTGAGCAATTCCAAGAGTCCGTTATTTTCTTCAAACACATCAAATGTGGTACGAATCAAGCCACTTCCCCATGTATCGCTCAGAACCGTTACTTTCTTTCCCCTCATATTGAATGATTGCAGTTTTGCCTGTGAATAAGGGCGGCACCATTTTGACCGAATCTCTTCCTCATCGGAGAAAAAGAGTACGGGTTTGGTGTCATGGAAAACAAAATGCTCATGCATGAACTTCTGGACATCCTCTTTCTGCTGTTGCAGCACCTCGTCAAGTTCCTTTTTCCTTTGCTTTTTGGTGCGTAATTCCTCAACTAATTCAAATAAACTATTATACTTGAAAAAGTTAAACTTTTCCATCGCAACAGGTTCTGATTGAACGATTTCTTCCATACACAGATAGATGGAATCGTTCAACTGAGTCTTTTCTGCCCATTCCAAACTCTGAGAGTAGGAACTCATAGCAATAATGAGTGCAACAAATAGTAGAATAGAGGTTCTTTTTTTCATATTCAGTCTTTTTTCATGTTTATTGTTTACCGAGACTTAATCTTTCGTCCCTGCCTCCTACTGTGTGTGTCTTATATGAGATTAGAAACTCAGCGTAGTCAAGCACAATGCCACATTCCACAAGTCGATGAAGCGTTTCTTGCCGTCTGGTTGCACAGGGTTGTTGAAAGTGTAGGCTCGGCCTTGGATGCCTAAGGCAATACTATTTGTAATCCGGTAGCTGTAGCAGAGACTAACGCTTTCACCCATTGTTCGTACTGCCCCCAAGTCAAAACCCTCTGTTTTTCCACCATCTGCCACTGCACCGACACTAAGCTCTCCATCGAAGAAATGATGTTTCCCGACAATCTTGCACATGCCTATCATCGGGCCGGAGTAGTCAACCAGATTTCTTTCCCAGGGACTGTCTGCATCTGTCGAGGAGGCTATCTTGTGAGAGTTTGACGTAGCTGTGAGACCTAGATAAAGCGGTGTCTTTGAGATACGCCATAGAAATTCTAGGCCAGTCACTACGTTGTCAGGTCCCACAGGTTTTCCATCTGTTATTTTCTGGGAAGGGAATATTTGTCCGTATCCAACTCCATAGTGGAAAAAGAGTTTGGGCAATTCTGTTTTTGTGATGGCGTTTTTATGCGGGTAATCCGACAACAGAGAATGCAGCTGTTTTTCAATGACTGCTTTGCTTGTGGGTTTATCATCCTTATCACTTCCGTAACCACACGAACGGTCATAGAAATACACTCTGTTCTGTTTGGCATCAGCTACGACACATTCCAATTCTGTAATGTTACCGTTGGATTCTTGAGCCCACTTATTTCCTGTGTATCTGTTTCTATAGGGCGTATCGGGGTGCGGCTCGAATCCGTTATGCAACAGAATCATCATATAGGGTTTTCCCTCCCTGTTCATGAAGTCGAGCAAGGATGCCGGCAAAGTGGCGCTTGCCAGCTTTTGCTTGTCGGCTGGCAACAGAGAAGCCTCTGGTATATCATAGTTGCCCTGACAGGATTCCAGCAGGGCAAAGATATCCTTGCGAATGGCTTCGTATTCTGACGCATCGGAAAGAACCATTACGTCGCCCAAATTCCAAGAATCGTTTTCACCGAGCACTTCCATCATGGCTTCATGGGCAAGCGCCGTAAGGGAGTCGCTATGTTCCCGTTCGGTATAATGAGTCTTGAAAATGCCGATATCCGTGTAAGGCTCGATGACAGGAATGTCGGGACAAGGCATACCGCTTTTGCCTTCCGCATAGTACGTAAGAGAAGAACATCCGCTAAATGCCATAAGAAACAAAGAAGATAGTAGAAATATGAGAAATTCTTTTTTCATGATTTTTCAGTATTTGTTATGTTTTTCATCTTTTTCGCCACAAAAGAAAAGATTTGTTTTCATGTTTCCAAGAAAAAAATCTTCCAATAATCTCCCAATTTACTTCTGTGAGGTTTCTATCTAAACGCTTTTTAACAGCCCTCGATGAAAAGGGAGGAAGAAAAGGCAGGGATTCCTCTAAGGTTTACTTTTTTGATTATTGTTTATCGAGACTAATCGTGTGCCCTGTCTCCTTGCTATGATTATTAATGGCATCAGAAACGCAGCGTCGTCAAGCAAAGCGATATGTTCCACTTGTCTATGAACGGATTCTTTCCATCCGCCTGTGCCGTGTTGTTGAAGGTGTAGGCTCTTGCTTTGACTCCTATGGAAAGATAGTTGGTTATCATATAGCTGTATGAAAGAGAGGCACTTTCGGCAATAAACCCGTTTGACCGATTCCACAGATAACCATTACTCATTTCCTTCGTGCTTCCGTCCCCGAGCGGCAAATAGTATGGCCGACGCCACATATACCCGGCACTTATCTCAAAGTTTATCATATTCCGCTTCCCGAAGCGCTTGTTTGTCGTAACCATAGGTCCGATGTAAAAATTGTCCCTATACTCCCATGATCCATATTCCAAGGAAGCTCCGAGCCACAGCGGGGATTTACGGATGCGCCAGGCTGCATCTAAGTTCTGTGCTATCTGGCCGGACTCAACGGACTGTCCTGCACTCCCCTTTGCAGAAGGACTGAAGCTACCATATCCAAATCCAACGGTAATGTATTGTTTCGGTTCTGTGTGAGTTATCGGTCTTGTTATAGGTTTTCTCATAGAATACCCTCCTAGAAGATAATACAGTGCTTCATCAATAAATTCAGGGTCTGTAGGTTTACCCTTTGCTTCGAAATGAAGGTTGGTTCTCCCATAGCCGTATTCTCTTCCATAATAGTCCAGTCTGTTCTGGGCAGCATCGGCAACAAGACATTCCATCTCTATGTAATTGCCGTTAGTACCTTCCGTATCTGAATCCGATGATGAGTTTCTGTTCCAAAATGAGGTGTTGGGACTAGGCTCAAATCCGTTCAGCAGGAGAATCATCACATAGGGTAACCCGTTTCTGTTCATATAGTCCAGCAAAGAAGAAGGAACAGTTGCCGCAGCCAGCTTCTTCTTGTCTGCAGGATGGAAGATGAATTCTCTGTATCTGGTTTTTTCCTCGGTAGACTTCAACAGGCCGTAGATGTCTTGGCGGATAGATTCGTACTCCGAAGAGTCTGACAGGACGAGGATATCTCCTAATTCCCATTTGTCATCCTTTTCCAGCACTTCCAATAAGGCTTCATGGGCAAGTAACGTCAGGGAGTCGCTATGCTCTCTTTCCCAGAAACGGGTTTTGAAGGTACTGATATCCGTATACGGCTCTATAACAGGAATATCAGGAATTGCACCCTTTGAGTCTTTCGCTGAATAGACATGAGTAAATGTATCGACATACACAGAACAACTGCAAAATGCTATTAAAAATAGAATAGCAGTTAGAAAATGAAGACTCTTTTTCATAACATTTGTTTTTAGTTCTTTGCAAAAATATACCCCCCCCAAAAAAAAATTCCAAGAAAAAAATCTTCCAATAATCTCCCAATTAACTAATGTAACTTTTCTTTTTGAACCGATTTAACCGGTAAAATTCCGATGTAAAGGTACGGAATAATTTTGTAGAAAAAAAAAAAAAAAAAATGGTTTTTTTTTTGCAAAATGACTGAAAATTAACAAAAAAAGGCGAGGAAAGCGCGAAAAACACCGAAATATGGGGCATTAGAAGGCAAAAGGCTTACTTCAGAATGGGTTTGTCGGAGAGGAATCCCCCTACCCTGTACATCGGCAATGGGAAGGTATAAAAAGAAAGGACAGCATCATGAGATGCTGACCTTTTGTGTAGCGCCTACGGGATTCGAACCCGTGTGCCATGCGTGAGAGGCATGAATCCTAGACCCCTAGATGAAAGCGCCATAGGTGAAGCTATGCTTCTATGTTTTGTTTGCGGAAGCTGGGGGATTCGAACCCCCGGTACAGTTACCCGTACGGCAGTTTAGCAAACTGCTGGTTTCAGCCACTCACCCAAACTTCCAAACGGGAGTTATTTACCGTGTGCAACCTTTTTTGCGTTGCAAATGTACGGCTGTTTTTTGTTTTCCACAAGTTTTTAGGGAAAATTTTTTCTTTTAGATGAAAAAAAGCTTGTACAACCGCTGAAAACAGCTTTTTCGCGTCGGCTTTTTCGATGAAGAGCAACACTTTTGAGCTACGCTCTAAAGTACTGACGTTCGGGAATGAAAATAAAAAATCATTTTTTATGCTCTCACTAAATCGCACTTTTGAGCTGCGCTCTAAAGTACTAGCGCTCGGGAGAAAAAATAAATGGGGATTTTTTTGATGCTCTCACTAAATCGTACTTTTGAGCTGCGCTCTAAAGTACTGACGCTCGGGAGAAAAAATAAATGGGGATTTTTCTGATGCTCTCACTAAATCGTACTTTTGAGCTGCGCTCTAAAGTACTGACGTTCGGGAATGAAAATAAAAAATCATTTTTTCTTTTCATTTCACTCACTTAATCGTACTTTTGCAGAAAATCGCATTATCATGGAGAATCTACCACGTGGGTGCCGCATCATTTCCTTCCCCTCGAACAACGACGAACGGGGAAGTCTCTCCTTCGCTGAAGGACAGAAGCACATCCCATTCCCTATAGAGCGGGTTTTCTGGATCTATGACGTTCCGGAGGGACAGAAACGAGGCGAACATAGCCACAACGAGTGCTCGGAGGTGATAGTGCCTGTGAGCGGATGCTTCGACATCGAAGTCGACGATGGCGTGCAGCAGGCATCCGTCCATATGGACAGTTCCACAAAGGGCATCCTCATCCCTCCCGGCGTGTGGTGCCGGCTGCAGAACTTCCAGCCCGGGACAGCATGCGTGGTGTTTGCCTCGCATCCCTATAACGCCGCGGGCTACACGCACAGCTACAACACCTTCCGCGAGTCGGTAGTGCGGACGGTGCGCTATGACGCCTCGCATGCCGAGGAGTGGAACAGGCTTGTCGCTGAGTCGAAAAACGCCACGTTCCTGCTCGACAGACGCTACATGGACTATCATGCCGACAGATTCAGCGACTGCTCACTCCTCTTTTACAAGAAAGGTGTGCTGATAGCTGCGCTGCCTGCCAACTTCGTAGAGCCAGAGAAGACCGTCTATTCGCATGGAGGGCTGACGTACGGAGGACTCATCCTGTCGCCTTCTATCACGGCTGTGGAGGCGCTGGAGGTGTTCAACTGCGCCATGCACCACTTCTGCACACAGATGGGAGCCATCCGATGGATCTACAAGCCCATCCCCTACATCTATCACCGTCTGCCTGCCGAAGAAGACCTCTACGCGCTGTTCCTCTCGGGAGGGAAGATCTACGCCCGAGCCATCTCGTCGGTCATCGACCTTCAGCATCGTCTGCCCATGCGGAAACTGAGGCAACGAGGGGTGGACAAGGCTATGAAGGCAAACATCGCGTTCTGCGAGAGCAGCGACTTCAGCCTATTCTGGCCTATTCTCACCAAAGTGCTTCAGACAAAACACGGGAAGAGCCCTGTGCACTCGCTGGAGGAGATAACTCATCTGCACGAGGTTTGGCCTGAGAACATACGTCTTTTCATCGCTCAAGCGGGAGAAGAGGTTCTGGCTGGCACCGTGATATATGAGACGGACACCGTAGTGCATGCGCAATATATCTCATCTTCCGACATCGGGAAGCAACTCGGGGCTCTCGACGGACTGTTCGACTATCTGATAAACGAGAGATACAGCGACAAGAAATGGTTTGATTTCGGCATCTCTACCGAGCAAGGAGGCACTTATCTGAATGAAGGGCTCATGTTCCAGAAAGAGGGCTTCGGTGCGCGAGCCGTAGTGTACGACCAATATGAGATAAGCCTCGCAGAGAGATAGAGACAAGAACCGTCGGCACAGAAAAAAGTTGTCGGCATCGGAAAATGAAAGAGGAGCATCGGGTACGTCCCGACGCTCCTCTTTCTTAACTGTCAATCCAGCGGATTAAAGATGGCTCTTTCCGTAGAGATAGTGCACGATGATGCCAATCCAACTTGTTGCAAGCAACAAAATCATGAAAATAATACGCTCAATCAGCGAATGCTTTGACTTCCAAATGTCAATGCAACCGAGAATAGCGAGGACGACACCTGCCCAGTAAACGATTTTTGCCATAGTGGTTGATTTTAATAGTTAAACAACAACGTTAAAACAAGTTCACGTCTCTATTTTTTATTCTTCCTGTGACCAGTCCATCTTGCTCATGCGCACATAGCTGGCATAGCGTTTCTTAGCCATAGCCTCTGCTGCGTCGAACAAGTCTTGAGCCTCGTCGGGATACTGCTTGAATACGCTTGCGTAGCGCACCTCACCCTTCAGGAAGTCTTGGAAGCCTTCCCACTTCGGCTCTTTGGAGTCGAGGATGAACGGGTTCTTTCCCTCAGCTTCCAGGTCGGGATTGTAGCGCCAGAGATGCCAGTATCCGCATGCTACAGCCTCAGCCTCTTCAGCCTGCGACTTACCCATTCCCTTCTTCAGACCATGATTGATACAGGGAGCGTAAGCGATGATAAGCGATGGTCCGTGATAAGCTTCAGCCTCGCGGATAGCCTTGAGGCACTGGCTGTTGTCGGCGCCCATAGCTACCTGAGCCACATAGACATAGCCGTAGGTGGTGGCAATCATACCGAGGTCTTTCTTGCGTACACGCTTTCCGCTGGCAGCAAACTTGGCGATAGCTCCCAGAGGGGTTGCCTTCGACGACTGTCCGCCCGTGTTGGAGTAAACTTCCGTATCGAGAACGAGGATGTTTACGTCTTCACCGCTTGCAATCACGTGGTCCAAACCGCCGTAGCCGATATCGTAGCTTGCGCCGTCACCACCGATAATCCACTGGCTGCGCTTAACAAGATAGTCTTTCAGCTCATCCAATTTCTTGTTTGCCTCGCAACCACAAGCTGCAGCTTTCTCAATCATCGGACGAAGGACAGCAGCTGCCTGTTTGCTTGCAGCAGCATCACCCATACCGTCGATCCAAGCCTGAGCAGCCTCCTTGTATTCAGCAGGAGTGCCTTCCTTGGCGATTTCTGCTTCAAGAAGAGCCTTGATGCGCTTGCGCAACTTCTTGTTAGCAATCTCCATACCCAATCCGTACTCGCAGAAGTCCTCAAACAGGCTGTTTGCCCAAGCAGGACCTTGTCCCTTCTCATTAATAGTATAAGGAGTGGAAGGAATAGAACCAGAATAGATAGAAGAACAGCCCGTAGCGTTGGAAGCCATCATTCTGTCGCCGAAAAGCTGGCTGATCAGCTTGACATAGGGAGTTTCGCCGCAACCCGAGCAAGCACCCGAGAACTCAAACAGCGGAGTAGCAAACTGGCTGTTCTTGGGTGTCTGCTTGATGTCAACCAAATCCTGCTTGGTCTTCACGTTAGCAACCAGCCAATCCCAGTTTTCAGCCTCCTTAAGCTGTTCCTCCAAAGGAACCATCTTAAGAGCGCTACCCGTAGCAGGCTTTCCTGGACAAACGTCAACGCAATTGCCGCATCCCAAGCAATCGAGCACGCCAACCTGAATGCGGAAGTGCATACCCTTCATGGGAGCGGGAGCCTTCATCTCCATTGTAGGAGCACCGAAGCCGGCAGCCTCCTGCTCGTCGAGCACGAACGGACGGATGCAGGCATGAGGGCAAACAAATGCACACTTGTTGCACTGGATGCAGTTGTCGGCATTCCAAACGGGCACGAACGTGCCTACTCCGCGCTTCTCATAAGCAGCAGTTCCCGAGGGCCATGTGCCATCCACGCTCTCCTTGAAAGCGCTGACAGGCAGCAAGTCGCCGTCCTGTGCGTTGATTGGACGAACCACATCGTGAACGAAAGCGGGATCGTTGTGCTCGGGCTCTGCAGGATCGGCAAGAGAAGCCCACGAAGCATCCACAACCAGTTCCTGGTACTCGCCTCCACGATCGACAGCCATATTGTTCTTGTCGACGATGTCCTGCCCCTTCTTTCCGTAGCTCTTTACAATGAACTTCTTCATCTGCTCCACAGCCAGGTCAACAGGAATAACTCCCGTGATGCGGAAGAAAGCGCTCTGAAGAATAGTGTTCGTACGGTTGCCGAGCCCTATTTCCTGAGCAATCTTGGTGGCGTTGATGTAGTATACCTTTATATTATTCTTAGCGAAATACTTCTTCACTCTCACGGGCAGGTTAGCAGCCAGTTCGTCGCCTTCCCAGATAGTGTTGAGCAGGAAGGTTCCTCCGGGCTGTAAACCGCGTGTCACATCGTACATGTGCAAATAAGCCTGAACGTGACAAGCAACGAAGTTGGGAGTATTCACAAGATAAGTGCTGCGGATGGGGCTGTCGCCGAAACGCAGATGCGAACAAGTGAATCCGCCTGACTTCTTTGAGTCGTAGGAGAAATAAGCCTGACAATGCTTGTCGGTGTTGTCGCCGATGATTTTCACCGAGTTCTTGTTAGCGCCAACGGTTCCGTCAGCACCCAGTCCGTAGAACTTAGCCTCAAACATTCCTTCTCCGCCCAGCGCTATCTCTTCGCGAACGGGCAGCGACGAGAAGGTAACGTCATCGACGATACCGATGGTGAAATCGTTCTTTGGCTGGGGCAACTCGAGGTTGTCGTAAACAGAGAGAATCTGCGCGGGAGTGGTGTCGTGCGAACCCAAACCGTAGCGTCCGCCTACGATGGAAAGTCCCTGACGGCCCTTGAGAGCCTCAACGATATCGAGATAGAGCGGCTGTCCCAGAGCTCCGGGCTCTTTGGTACGGTCGAGAACGGCTATTCTCTTCACCGACTCGGGAAGGACGGCAAGCAGATACTTCACGCTGAAGGGACGATAGAGATGAACGGCAATCATACCCACTTTCTTACCTTGTGCACGCAGGTAATCCACCACTTCGCGGTTTGCCTCGTTTATCGAACCCATGCTGATGACGATATTCTCTGCCTCAGGATCGCCGTAATAGTTGAACGGCTTATAGTCGCGCCCTGTCAGCTCGTTAATCTTCTGCATGTAGTCGTTCACAATGTCTGGCACAGCCTCGTAGTACGGGTTGCAGACTTCACGATGAGTGAAGAACGTATCGGGGTTCTCAGCCATACCGCGCATTACGGGATGCTCGGGATTGAGTGCGCGAGCGCGGAACTCAGCCAATGCCTTCTGGTCGATGAGCGGGGCGAGATCTTCGTTGTCGAGACGCTCGATTTTCTGAATCTCGTGGGATGTGCGGAATCCGTCGAAAAAGTTCACGAAAGGCACGCGGCTCTTGATGGTAGCAAGATGTGCCACGCCTGCCAAATCCATTACCTCCTGAACGGAGCCCTCAGCCAGCATTGCAAAGCCTGTCTGACGCGTCGACATAACGTCCTGATGGTCGCCGAAGATGCAGAGGCTGTGAGAGGCAAGCGTACGGGCGCTTACGTGAAAGACGCAAGGAAGCAACTCTCCCGCAATCTTATACATATTGGGAATCATGAGCAGAAGGCCCTGACTTGCGGTATAGGTCGTTGTCAAGGCACCAGCCTGCAGAGAGCCGTGCACGGCACCGGCTGCACCTGCCTCCGACTGCATTTCCTCAACGAAGACGGTTTCGCCAAAAATGTTCTTGCGCCCTGCGGCAGCCCACTCGTCGACGTGCTCAGCCATCGTCGACGAAGGAGTAATAGGATAGATGGCAGCTACTTCTGTAAACATATACGAAATGTGAGCAGCTGCTTCATTTCCATCACACGTGATAAACTTTTTCTTTTTTTCCATAGTTTTATATCTTAATTAGATGTCGTTTCTCAATATAGGAATCCGAATAACCAGAGTGGGATAACGTTGTCGTGCCCCAGCGCTTTTTTCCATACGGCGTAAGTTGTGCCGGGAGATGTGCGTGCGGGGGGCTGGTCGATACAAACGCGGAAGCGCTTCTCGCCGTCAACGATGTAGGAGTTCTCCCTGTCGCCTTTGTTGACAATGTGGTCTTTCCAAAGCGAGTTGACGAGGAACGTCTCCAGCACTTCCTCCTCGTTAGCCTTGAGGGGATAGATGCTGTAGGCGAGGTTGGGATTGTGGAGCATCACCTTTGCCGGCTTTTTCGGGAAGTCGTCGCCCTTCTTGTAAACCAGGTTGATGAGTCGCGCGTCGGCAAGGTACTTGATGTAGTTCATCACCGTTGCCCTCGACAGCTCTATTTCCTTTGCCAGATTGCTCACGTTGGGGGCTGAGGAGCCGTCCATAGCAAGCATATAGAATAGTTTCTTTATTTTCGAGAGGTACTTGAGTTCAATCTGCTGGATGAGGAGTATGTCCACCTCTATCATCATGTTCATCGTCTTCAGGAGGTTTTCCGCGAAGTTGCGTTTCTCGAGGAAGAAGGGATAGAATCCGTGATGCAGATAGTCCTGGAAATAGTCGAGGGGTTTCACTTCAGGCAGGATGCTGCGCACGATGGTCTCGTGGCGCTTCAGGATGTCGTCGAGCGTATAGCACGGGAATGAAGAGCCTGTCTGCAGATTGAGGAACTCGCGGAACGAGAAGCCCCGCAGGTTGTAAGGAGTGACAATGCCGTTGAGCTCAGCGTTCTGCTCCTTCAGGCGCATGACGCTCGAGCCCGTGAACACTATCTTCAGCTTGGGGAATCGCTCGTAGCACTCGCGCAGCTGCTTGCTCCAATCCATAATCTTGAATACCTGATCCACGAGGAGCGTCTTCCCTCCGCGGCGCACGAACTCTTCGGCGAAATCTGTCAGCGAGCGCCCCTGGAAGTAGAAGTTGTTCATGTTGATGTAGAGACACGTGCGGTCCTCGGGATGGAACTCCTGGGCATATTGAATGAGGAACGTTGTCTTCCCTACTCCGCGCGTGCCCTTTATTCCTATCAGCCGGTCGTCCCAGTTGATCTCGTCCATCAGATTGCGACGGACGCGGGCGTCGGTGTGCGCCAGCAGGTATTCGTGCGTCTTGTAGAAAGCCTCCATTTTCAATATGACGATATTCCGATGCAAAAATAGCAAATATTTTTGGATTTTGCAAAGCCGACTTGACAATTTTTTTAAATTTTTTCTGCTCGGGGGAGGCGGTCTTCCCGCGCATACTTCTCAATGGGAGATGCGGGCTGTCTTCTCAAGCGAAGGATGGTGCCGTCTTTGTTTTTCGGAAGGTTTTGCTGAAGTTTTTCCCGTAAGATTTCCTCACGTGAGAATCGCTTCTGAGAGCGGTGAAATATGAAGAAGGGAAAATTTTTTTGGAGAAGGGAAAAATTTTTTTTCTTTCTTCATAATTTTTTTTACTCAAAGCATAATTTTCGCTTCTTTCTCTTCCGCGCAAGTCGGCAAGTCAGGAATGTCGGATTTTCCGTTCTCCTTGCGTTGCGGGCATCATTTCTCGCTCTCGCCCTTAGTGTTGCGATGAGGGCGACGCTGCTTTTTCGAAGGAGCCGAATATTGTGCCGCAGCATCGGGAGAGGCCTTCCTTCCCTCTTTCCTATGACTGGCGTTTCTTTTTCTGTGCGAAGGACCTCCCTGCCTGCGGCTGTCGCGTCTTCCACGTTTCCTTCGCGAAGAGAAACTCTTAGGCTCGTATGCTGGAGCATCGCCCAACTCTGAAGGAACGGGCAGTTTTTCTACCGTATGCTCGATGAACTTTTCGATACGAAGGAACGGCGTCTGGTCCTCGCTGCTGACAAACGTGACTGCCGTACCTACTGCTCCAGCACGCGCCGTACGCCCTATTCGGTGCACATAGTCCTCACAGTCACGCGGAACGTCGAAATTGACTACCAGCTCGATGTCGTCCACATCGATACCGCGCGACACTATGTCGGTAGCAACCAGAATGTTAACGTGCCCATTCTTGAAGTCGCGCATCACGGCGTCTCTTTCCGGCTGACTCAAATCGGAGTGAATCTCGCCTATCGTCAGATTAGGAAGTGAAGGCGTTTCAGCATCATCATGCCCCGATGCCGCACTTTGCTGCTGAGACTGACTTCTGCGCAAGGTACGAACGATGTCTTTCACGCGCTGCTTCCTTCCTCCGAACACCAGCATGCGGCTCCAACGACGTTCGTCAAGCCCTCCCGCGATGAGATGCTGAAGGAGCCCAATTTTTTGTGTTTCGTGACAGACGTAGGCATACTGCGAAATGTTGTCGGCAGGCTTGCTGACAGCCACTTTCACTTCCACAGGGTTGCGGAGGATAGACGCTGCCAACTCCTGAATCTCGCGTGGCATCGTAGCTGAAAAGAGCATCGTCTGGCGCTCTTTCGGCAACTGCTTCACTATCTGCATAATGTCGTCGATGAAGCCCATGCTGAGCATACGGTCTGCCTCATCGAGCACGAAGAAAGAGACGCGCGACAAATCCACGTTTCCCAACGAAATATGGCTGAGCAAGCGTCCTGGGGTAGCAACGACAACGTCGGTGCCCATTTCAAATCCTCTGCACTCCTGAGCGTAGTGGATGCCGTCGTTTCCTCCGTAAACGGCAACGCTGCTTACCGGAACGAAATAGGAAAAGCCCTCCATCGCCTGGTCTATCTGCTGCGCCAATTCGCGGGTAGGCGACATAATGACACAGTTGACGGCATCCTGGGGATAGCCTCCCTGCGACAGTTTGTCAAGAATCGGTAGCAGGAAGGCTGCCGTCTTACCCGTTCCTGTCTGAGCTATGCCTATAATGTCTCTTCCCTCAAGCAACGGAGGAATGGCCTGCTCTTGGATAGGAGTGCACTCGCTGAAATTCATTGCATCGAGAGCATCAAGAATATTGTCGTTTAAGTCAAGTTCGTCAAAAAACATACGTTATCCTATTTCTCATTTGTTTTTCCGTAGGGCAAGAAAGGTTTTCTTTCTCGAAACCCTCCAGAAAAAGTTTCTTCGTTACTATCTGAAAACTGTAACAGATGCGTTTTTCTCATTTGGGCGCTTTCCAATAGAGGTAAGCTCCGACAATGAAAAACAATATGTTGGGAATCCAAGCAGCAAGCATCGGAGCCATATTTCCGCGTGTGGCAAACGACGTAGACACCGTCTGGAACAGGATATATGCGAAGATAAGCCCTATGCCAATACCCAGATTGAGTCCCATACCACCCTTCACCTTTTTCGATGAGAGGCTGACGCCGATGAGCGTCATGATGAAGGCAGCAAACGAGGATGCAATCCGTTTGTGGTACTCCACTTCGAAAGCCTTTATGTTGGCGATGCCTCTCCTGCGCTGTCGATCGATATAATGCTTGAGCTCAGGACTTGTCATCGTCTCCTGTTGCATTTCGAACACCAGCAAGTCGTAAGGGCGCACAGCAATCAACGTATCAAGCTGATTGCCGGAAGTAATTACCTCCAGCGTGTCGGTAATGTCACGCTTCTGCCAGTTTTTCGCCGTCCACAAGTCGGGCTTCTCCTCGTTGTTCTGATACACGATGCTCTTAGCGGTGAAATGCGACGTCAGCGTATTCCCTTCGTATTTGTCAAGGATAAAACGATATCCCGTTCTGTTTGCTTTTTCGAAACGGTCAAAGTAAGCTATCACGTTATCCTCCACTTCCATCTGGATATTGCGTCCTGTATCCATCACCTGTTTCTTCTTGTACGTATTCTCAAACTGAATACGCGTCACGTTGCCTTTTGGGATGACATACGCGCTGAGGGCATACGTCATGATGGCAATAAGCAACGCTGAGAAGAAGTAAGGACGCATGAGTCGGTGCATACTGATGCCCGTAGAGTACATTGCGATAATCTCGGAATGCTCGGCCAACTTCGAAGTGAAGAAAATGACGGCAATGAAGACGAACAGAGCGCTGAAGAGATTGCCGAAGTACGGCACGAAATTCAGATAGTAGTCGAAGATGATTGCATGCCAAGGAGCCTCGTTCTGAACAAATTTGTCGACATGCTCGTTGTAGTCGAAAATGACGGCAATGGCAAGGATGAGCGCGAGAGAGAAGAAATATGTGCCGAGAAACTTCCCGATGATATACCAGTCGATGCGTTTGAAGAACCCCGAACTGATACGACCGGACGTGCGGCTCACGCGACGTTTTACGCGGCTTACAGATTGGCGTACACTTCTCACACTCTTCATAGCTCTCCTTTCTTGAACATCAATGCTACAACCGCTGGCTTACCTGAGCAAGCATCTGGGGTTTCCACTTACTGAAGTCGCCAGCCAAGATGTGAATGCGTGCTTCTTTTACCAGCCAGAGGTAGAAGGCAAGATTATGCACCGAAGCAATCTGCATTGCCAACAATTCCTGCGCGTGAAACAGATGTCGCAGGTAAGCTTTCGTATAGAGAGTATCTACCACGCTGGCTCCATCTTCCTCGATAGGACTGAAATCGTCGGCCCACTTGGCGTTCTTCATATTCATGATGCCGTGCTTCGTGAAAAGCATGCCATTTCTGCCGTTGCGCGTAGGCATCACACAATCGAACATATCCACTCCGCGCTCAATGCCCTCTAAGATATTCATCGGGGTGCCGACTCCCATCAGATAACGAGGCTTGTACTTAGGAAGAATCTCGTTGACAATCTCTATCATCTCGTACATCACTTCCGTAGGTTCGCCTACAGCCAAACCGCCGATAGCGTTTCCATCCGCTCCAAGAGAGGCAACCTTCTCAGCCGACTGCCGACGCAAATCGGGATAGGTGCATCCTTGTACGATGGGAAAAAGGCTCTGCGAGTAACCGTACTTAGGTTCCGTCTCGTGGAAACGCTTCCAGCAACGGTCGAGCCAGCGATGTGTCAGTTCCATCGAGTTCTTGGCGTATGCATAGTCGGAAGTTCCCGGTGCACACTCGTCGAAAGCCATCATGATGTCAGCTCCGATGGTTCTTTCAATATCCATCACGCGCTCGGGAGTAAACAAATGCTTCGAACCATCAATATGGCTACGGAACTCAACCCCTTCTTCGCGCATCTTCCTGATACCGCTCAGCGAGAATACCTGAAAACCTCCGCTGTCGGTTAGCATAGGACGGTCGAACCCGTTGAAACGGTGCAGTCCCCCAGCCTTTTCGAGAACATCCAGCCCCGGACGAAGATACAGATGATATGTATTGCCAAGAATGATTTGCGCCTTGATGTCCTCTTTCAATTCATAGAGCTGCACTGCCTTCACAGAGCCCACCGTACCTACCGGCATGAAGATAGGCGTTTCTATCTGCCCATGATCGGTTTTGATTAATCCGGCACGGGCAGAAGAAGCGGAATCTGTAGCTTTCAGCTCGAATGTCATGATTCTTTCTCGGGCATCTTAACGGTTAAATCAAGCGGGTTATCCACCTTCTCTGGCAAGAGAGCGACCTTCCACACATCCTTCACATCATCCACATAATGGAACGTCAAACCCTCAAGGTAGAGAGGCTGTATCTCGCTGATATTGCGCTTATTCTCCTCACAGAGGATAATGTCGGTAATTCCAGCTCGCTTAGCAGCAAGTATTTTTTCCTTGATGCCTCCTACGGGAAGAACCTTGCCACGAAGGGTAATCTCTCCTGTCATTGCAAGGTTAGGACGTACTTTTCGCTGCGTGAAAGCTGAAGCCAGAGCCGTTGCCATTGTGATTCCGGCAGAAGGGCCATCCTTGGGAATTGCCCCCTCAGGAACATGAAGATGAACTCTCCAGTTATCGAAAACCTCCGGGTCAATATCCAACAGAGAAGCATGAGCCTTCACATACTCAAGGGCTATCGTTGCCGACTCCTTCATCACATCGCCAAGATTTCCTGTGAGAGTGAGTTTTCCTCCTCTTCCGCGCGACAGACTAGTCTCGACGAAAAGGATTTCTCCTCCTGCTGCAGTCCATGCAAGTCCCGTCACCACTCCGGCATAACTGTTTCCCTCGTAACGATCACGACTATACTCCTGAACACCCAGCAACTGCGGTATCTGCTTTGCACGGATGCCTCCGTGGAAAGGAGAATCGCCTGAACGAGCTATATCGCACGCTATTTTGCGGCAGATCTTGCCGATTTTCTTATCAAGCTCACGCACGCCCGACTCTCGCGTATAGTTCTCTATTATCAGTTCCAAAGCTGGCTTGGAAATTGAGAAAAATCGTTTGGGTATACCGTTTTCTTCCTTCTGCTTACGGACGAGATGATGCGACGCAATCTCTATCTTCTCTTCCGTAAGATAGCCGCTCATCTCAATAAGCTCCATTCGGTCGAGCAGCGGTGCAGGAATCGTGTTCAGGTTGTTAGCTGTAGCAATAAACATCACATGCGACAAATCGTAGTCGACATCGAGGAAGTTATCGTGGAAAGCATTGTTCTGCTCGGGGTCGAGGACTTCGAGCAAAGCAGACGACGGGTCACCGTGATTTGTCATCTGGCTTATCTTGTCCACCTCATCGAGAATGAACACCGGATTGGACGAACCAGCCTTGAGCAAGCCCTTGATGATACGTCCAGGCATAGCACCGACGTACGTCTTACGATGGCCTCGTATTTCTGCCTCGTCATGCACTCCGCCCAACGAGATACGGACATATTTGCGCCCTAAAGCATCCGCAATAGATTTTCCGAGAGATGTCTTCCCTACTCCTGGAGGGCCATAGAGGCAGATAATCGGAGACTTCATATTCTTGCGAAGCTTCAGCACGGCAAGATGCTCAATGATGCGTTCCTTCACCTTGTCCAGCCCATAATGATCTCTGTCAAGGATACGCTGAGCGTTATCCATGTCGAGATTGTCCTCAGTATATTCGTTCCAAGGCAAGCCGAGCAAAGTCTGCAGGTAGTTGAGCTGCACGTTATAGTCCGGCGACTGGGGATTCGTACGCTCAAGCTTCTGCACCTCTTTCTCAAAAAGGGCAGCCACATCTTCATTCCACTTCTTCTTGGAAGCCTTGGTGCGCATCTCCTCAATGTCTTGGTCTTGCACACTTCCCCCAAGCTCATCCTGGATGTTCTTCATCTGCTGCATGAGGAAGTACTCGCGCTGCTGCTGGTCGATTTCTTCTTTTGTGCGCATCTGGATGTTCTGCTTGAGTTCTGACAGCTGCACTTCTCTGTTAAGGATGGAAAGAAGATGAATAGCTCGCTCCTGCAGAGAGTTCTCCTGCAGCAACTGAATCTTTTCACGAATCTCAAAGGGAAGGTTCGTGCAGATATAGTTGACGATGAAGATTCCGTTGTTGATATTCTTCAAGGCGAAAGAGGTGTCCTGCTGCGAATCTGCATTCAGACGGGCATACTTCACGCCTAAATCCTTACAGTTGTCGACAATAGCGCGGAACTCGCGGCTGTCTTTCGGAGGCAGGTCCTCGTGCAAAGCCTCTACAAGTCCTGTCAGATAGGGACGGCGCTTCACAATCTCGTGAAGGCGCACCCTCTGCATTCCTTGAAGAATGACTGTTGTCGTCTGATCGGGCATCTCAAACACTCGCACCACCCTTGCGGCAGTACCTGTGTCATAAAGGTCATTTTCGGTAGGGTTCTCCGTTTCCGGTGACTTCTGGCAGAGCACAGCAATAGCCGACTCTTTCTTATATGCATCACGCACCAGCTTCAGAGAGCTGATACGCCCCACAGTAACAGGCATCACCGTGCCTGGGAACAACACCATGTTGCGCAAAGGCAGAATGGGCATCTGCGGGTCAATATCGTTGTTGTTGAAGAGATTCTCCTCGTTCCCCTCAAAGTCTGCAATCATAGAGAAAGATTCTCCTCCGTCCTGACTGCTTAGTATATCCAGTTTGTACTTATTCATAGTTTGCGAAATTTCGTGCGAAGGTACTGCAAAAGCGCCGTACCACAAAGCATTTTTAAAGTTTTTAGTTTTTTTAGAGTATCTATCGTTGAAAAACGGAACAAAACACTATCTTTGCGACATGAAACATAAAAATATACATCCAACGGAGTTCTTTTCTGTGCTGGCTCTCCCCTTGATAGCCTGCCTTCTATCTGCCTGCTCTTCATACAAGCAGACAGCTTATCTGCAGAATGTGACGGAATACACATCATTGCCTCACACCGAACTTTATCAAATTAAGATTCAACCTTTTGACCGTCTCTACATCACTGCTTTCAACGAGGGAAGCCCTACCGTTGAAGCTTTTAACATCCTCGAAAACACGTCCTCTGCAAACACTCTCGCTCTCAGATCAAGGATGAGCCCTGTGGAGTATATTGTTGACGAAAACGGGTGCATCACATTGCCGTTGTTGGGGGTGACACAAGTGTCGGGAAAGACCATCAACGAGCTTGAAGACTTCATTTCCGCTGAGCTTGTCAAAGAACATTACCGCGAGCGACCTATCGTTACTGTCAGGTTCAATCACTACGAGTATTCCCTTATAGGGGAAGTGATGGTCCCTGGAGTTTACTACAACGAATATGACCATCTGAACATCTTCGAAGCCTTAGCCAAAGCGGGCGATATGACTATCTACGGCATGCGCGACAATGTGAAAGTTATCCGCGAAAATGAAGACGGCACGAAAGCCATAGGCACCATCAACCTGAACCAGTCAGACGTGTTCAACTCTCCATATTTCTATATTCAGCAGAACGACGTCATCTACGTTCAGCCAAACTCCGCTAAGGCACACAATGCTGACATCGGCAGCGCTGCAAACCTCTGGATTCGCGGTACTTCCATCGCCATCTCTATTGTGGCCCTGCTCTGCAGCATTTTTCTATAAAATCCATCTAGTTTTCGTTTCACTTCTATTATCAAAAAAAACATGAGCAAGAAAGACGATTCACTGGTAGTTGTTGCAACATGCAACGACTTATTTGCAGCCAACATCCTTGCGGGAAAACTTGAGGCCAACGGCATCAAATCCCTCATCAAGAACTGCTCTGTTACTGCCTGCCAAACTTCTCCCTACGATTCTGTCACGGGTGTTTTCGATATTTACGTGCTCAGCTCTGATGAGCAAGAGGCAAAGGCAATCCTCGACACCAAAGAAAACGACAATTGATTAGATAGCAACAAGGATCAATCTTTTCATTGAGGTTTTCATCAACGGTTTTGTCTATCTTTCGTAAAACAGCGTATTTACTCAACCATCTCCTTTATTCTCCTTGCCACTTCGTCAGGATGGTCAATCAGCAACTGTCCGTGATTGGACTTGGGGAATACCTGAACCTGCACATCAGGACAAAGTTTCTTCAAATGCTTCGCCTGAGGCTTAGCGACAAATGCCTCAAGGGTACCATACCAATAGTGGATGTCGTCACCGACAATGGATTCCAGCTTATTGGTGTAAACTGACTTGTACCCATCCAGAACAGCCCTTCCCCTACCATACGGATACACCTTCTTACATTCATCCAGCAAGACATCGAAGTAATGGGAGTGGAAAACCCGACGCCAAAAACCCGTCCAATGATAACAAGTCCATACATTAGCACACTGATAGTACCTCAGCGCCCCTTCGAGCCACTTGGGTAGCGGCAGCAACGGAGCGGCGTCCAGGACAGCATGATCAATAGTCACCTCGTTCCTTTCCAATATCCGTGAAAGAATCTTTCCACCAAGAGAAAGGCCATAGGCGCAATCCAGGTGACCATCCAGACTTTCTTTGACAAAGGAAATCACCTGTTTCGCCTCATCGTCGATGGAAGTGAAACGGGTGTAGCGTCCAAGAGTGAAACCGTCCACCTGAACGGCAACGATAAGGAAATCCTTCTCAAGCAAGCTGATAAGCGGAAGGAATATCTCATACGACACCCCCAGCCCTGGAATCAACAGGAGCGTCGGCGCCCCCTCTTTGCCAAATACCTTGAAATCCATTGTTACAATACCTATCGGAAAAACAATAAAACCGTTTACTCAACTCCTCCCCCAAAACTGCCCAAACAAGAACAAGGTCTCCTTTTTTATTATCCTTTTTTCGCCCTTCGCAAAAACGAGAACAAGACAAAGAGTTCACGGATTTTCCTCAAGGAAAAAAAGCGGGAGACTTCTCCAAAAAAATTTTTCCCTTCTTCATATCGCCGGCTGGGCAAAGAAGAGGAGGGACTGATAATCTCTCCTCTTTCTTTTCCCCTTCGGGCTGTTCAGCAGGGAATTACTTTATGAACTCGAAGCTGCGCTGAACGAAGCGAGCCAAAGCCTCGCCCTTCAGCATTCCGTTCTGCAGCAGCGCAAGGTCGATGAGCTGATGCAGAGTGTCGCTCTTCGATGCAAAACCGCTGAGGATGTCCTCACGCTCGTGACGGATAGCATCCATTCGATCCTCGATGGTCTTCTTCTCCTCCTTCTCAGGAACGGGAATCTCCTCGTCCTTCTTGCCTTCGTGCGCCTTGTTCAGCTCTTCCTGACGGGTACGCAGCGAGTCGTTCTCGTCGAGCAGCGCCTTCAGACGTTCCGAGCACTCTTTCTCTTCGGCGTCGAGCACTTCCTTTACCAGACGATGATCGGCATTCACCACAACGGTGTACATGTCGGGCATATCGCCGTAGAAGCTCATTCCTGCCTGAATCTGAGCCATCTCCTTCATACGACGCATATACTCGCTCTGCGTTATCATGACCGGAGCGGCCTGTTCTCCCAAGCACGAAGTCTCGACGTGGAACTCCGTCTTGTCCTGTTTGGGCATCTGACTCTCAAACAGGTGCGAAAGATTGAATCGCTTGTCGGCATCCAGCTCTTTCTTGTCGGCATCATCCTTTACAATCAGTCGGTCGATGACATCGGCATCCACACGCACGAAACGACACTTGTCGAACTTGCGTTCCAGCAAGCTGATAACGGCTACGTCCAGCTGCCCGTCCATCAGAAGGACGCTGTATCCCTTTGCCTCAGCAGCCTGAATCCAAGAGTACTGTTCCTGCTTGTTTCCGGCATAGATGTAAACGAGGTTCCCGTCTTTGTCGGTCTGATTGTCCTTGATGAGCGTCTTATACTCCTCGAAAGTGAAGTATTTGTCGTTCGTATCCTTCAGCAGAGCGAACTTCTCGGCTTTCTCGTAGAAGTCGTCTTGTGTAAGCATGCCGTAGTTGATGAAAATCTTCAGGTTATCCCATTTCTCCTCAAACTCCTTGCGGTTCTCCTTGAAGATAGCTTGCAGACGGTCGCTCACCTTCTTGGTGATGTGGGTGGAAATCTTCTTTACGTTGGCGTCGCTCTGCAGATAGCTACGGCTGACGTTCAGAGGTATGTCGGGAGAGTCGATTACTCCGTGCAGCAGCGTGAGGAAATCGGGAACGATGCCTTCTACCTGGTCGGTGACATACACTTGGTTGCAGTAGAGCTGGATCTTGTTCCTCTGCAAGTCGATGCTGTTCTTCACGCGTGGGAAATAGAGGATTCCCGTGAGATGGAACGGAAAATCCACGTTCAGATGTATCCAAAAGAGGGGCTCGTCGCTCATAGGATAGAGATCGCGATAGAACTTCTGGTAGTCCTCGTCCTTCAGCTCGCTGGGGGTACGAGTCCACAGCGGCGTCGTGTCGTTGATGATGTTGTCCTCGTCAGTTTCCACCTGCTTGCCGTCTTTCCATTCCTTTTTCTTCCCGAAGGCGATGGCAACAGGCAGGAAGCGGCAATACTTGTTCAAGAGCTCCGACAGCTTGGATTCTTCGAGAAACTCCTTGCAGTCGTCGTCGATGTGAAGGATGATGTCTGTTCCGCGTTCGTTTTTCTCACACTCCTCCATTGTGAACTCGGGATTTCCCTCGCACGACCAATGAACAGGCTTGGCATCCTCCTTGTATGAGCGGGTTATTATCTCCACCTTCTTCGAGACCATGAATGCCGAGTAGAATCCCAAACCGAAATGTCCGATGATGGCATTCGCGTCGTTCTTGTACTTCTCCAGGAAATCGTTTGCTCCCGAGAACGCAATCTGATTGATGTACTTCTCAATCTCGTCTGCTGTCATGCCGATGCCACGATCGCTCACCGTGATGGTGCCCTTTTTCTTGTTAAGTGTGACGTGAACTGTCAAATCGTCCGCTTCACCCTGAAAATCGCCTTTCAGCTGAAGAGTCTTCAGCTTCTGTGTGGCATCTATGGCATTCGATACTATCTCGCGGAGAAATATCTCATGATCGCTGTAGAGAAACTTTTTGATGACGGGGAAAATATTCTCTGTCGTAACCCCGATATTACCTTTCTGCATATCTTTTGATGTTTTTTTGACGTTTTGCAATCCTTTCAAATTTCCTCCCTTTCACTCGGGAGGGCAGACAGTCCGCTGAACCATCCTTTTTTTCTTTGGCAAACAGCGTGCCAAAGGAAAAGTGCTGACAAAATGTCGCACGCTGTCTTGCGCTCTGTGAAGAAACTTTTTTGTCCCGCTCGCTTTTTTGTGATATTTTTTGTCTGGAATCTTTTCCTTCTAACAATTCTTGCTATCTTTGCAGATGAAAATCAACAATACGCTTACCACAGAATAAAACACGCCCACCCGCATGAGACGGTTCTTCTCCATCCTGGCTATTCTTGCCCTGCTCTTTGCCTGCCCGGCGCAAGCACAGAAAGTAGGGCTCGTGCTCAGCGGAGGAGGAGCCAAGGGCCTCACTCACGTAGGCGTCATCCACGCGCTGGAAGACAACGGCATCCCTATCGACTACATCACGGGCACTTCCATAGGAGCTGTAGTGGGTTCTCTGTACGCTATCGGCTATTCGCCCGAGGAGATGATGGAGTTTTTCACCTCGCCTGAGTTTGCAAAATACTATACGGGCACCATCGACGAGGACAACATCTACTATATAAAGAAGAACGACCCTACTCCCGAGTTCTTCAACGTGAGGACTCACATCCGGGGCGACTCGCTCAACTTTGTCACTTCCCTCCCTACGCATCTCATCAATCCCGTTTATCTCAATCTGATAACGATGGAGATGTTTTGCGCGCCTGTTGCTGCCTGCGAAGGGAATTTCGACAAGCTTTTCGTGCCCTTCCGCTGCGTGGCATCCAATGTTTACGCGAAGAAGCCCGTTGTTTTCAATCACGGCGATTTGGCAACAGCCGTGAAAGCGTCGATGGCCTTTCCCTTCGTCTTCAAGCCTGTCGACGTGGAGGGGGACTTGGTTTTCGACGGGGGAATCTACAACAACTTCCCTGTCGACGTGATGACAGAAGACTTCAACCCGGATTTCATCGTGGGGAGCAATGTTTCGCAAGTGGAGGAGCGCCCCGACCCTGATGATATTGTCTCGCAGATCTCCACTCTTATCCGAAACCGCTCGCCACAGGAACTTCCCGACTCCAACAGCATTCTCCTGCGCTTCGATCTCAGCAACGAAGTGGGGCTGCTCAGCTTCAACAAAGCCTGGCAGCTGCACGACTTGGGCTACGAAGCCACTTGCCAAGCTATAGAAAAGATAAAGAAGCACGTCGCACGAAGCGTGAATGTCGACACCCTGAACGAAAAGCGCCGGGAATGGAGGAGCGCGCTGCCTCCCGTCGTCTTCCGAAACATTTTCGTGCGCGGAACGAAATCCAACCAACGACGCTACCTCACTAACGAGATTCGTCCTGCGGGGCACACCTTCTTCACCCTCGATGACTTCCGACGCGGGTATTTCCGATTGATGTCCGACAACACCATTACCGAGATACGCCCCACAGTCATCTATCGCCCGCACGACAAGACCTTCGATATCGATTTAGACGTATCGATGGACGAGAGCCTGATGCTCATGCTGGGCGGCGCCTTTTCCACGAGCAGCATCAACCAGATATACTACGGCGTCTACTACAACCATCTGGGACGGAGTTCCCTTGAACTGCAGCTCGACGGGCAGGTTGGGCATATCTACAACAACGTGCAGTTCATGACGCGTGTAGGAGTGCCTACCGAAGTGCCTATGTCGTTCAGGATGCTTGCTTCCTACTCCACCATCGACTACCACAGGCAAGACTATCTCTTCGTCTCCTCTGCCACAGCAGCAGCCCTCAATCGCGAAACGGAAGCCTTCGTCAAACTTAAAAGCGCCCTCCCCTTCCGTACGCAGCAGAAGGCGGAGATAGGCATAGGGTACGGGCACATCAGAGACAGATATGTCCCCGGGGCGACAATAGACCTGAACAATCCCGTTTACGACTCCAACACGTACGACCTTCTCGGGGGCTCGCTCTTCTTCGGGAAAAACTCGCTCAACAGCCCTTGGTATGCTACGCGAGGACAATCGCAATACCTACTGGCGCAAATCTTCACGGGGCGCAACACTTACGCTCCGGGCTTCTGGGGCAGCGTGTCGGAAGGAGAGAATGTGTTGTCGCAACACAAGTCGCGCATCAGCTGGCTTCAAATCCTCTTCAAGGATCAGCGCTACATGCCTCTCCCGGGCAAGTTTGCACTCGGCACCTACTTTGAGGGCTTCTTCTCGTCGCGAGACTTCGCGCAGACGTTTACTGCCACGATGATGCAGACAAACTTCTTCGCGCCTACGCCGACAATGACTTTTGTCTACAACCCCTACTTCCACGCCGACAAGTACGTTGCAGCCGGATTGGTTCCGATATATAAGCTCAGCAACGTCTTCCAGCTGCGCCTCGAGGGCTATGTCTTCACTCCCCTGCGCCCTATCCTGCAGGCAGGCGACAACACAGCCGTGTACGGACCTTACTTCGGGCGCATCGGACACATCGCAGAATTGTCGGTGGTAGGACATTTCTCCACCGTCGTCGCTTCTGCCTACCTGCACGAGAGCAGTTCGCCCATCAATCCTTGGACAGCAGGCATCACAGTAGGCTGGCAATTGTGGGGAAATCGGTTCATCGAGCGGTAGAAATTGAAAAAAATCGTCGAAAAATTTGGACACGTCAAAAAAACCTCATACCTTTGCACCGCTTTCGAACAATGAAGCATGGCTCCTTAGCTCAACTGAATAGAGCATCTGACTACGGATCAGAAGGTTGAGGGTTTGAATCCCCCAGGAGTCACACGAAAGACTGATATTCAGCAAACGCGAAATGATTCGCTGCCGAATATCAGTTTTTCTTTTTCCCCTATGGAGGAAACATTATCAGGCATCCCTGCCCGCCTGATGAAAAATCGAGGAGCCTACTATTTAAAAAGGAGAGAGGGAGCATCGCGAGTAGATGCTCCCTCTTTCCACATTAGAAGCTAAGGGTAAAGCCCAGCCCTCCGCTCGGCGTAATGCCGAAGTTTATCGCCACATCGTCGGACGAGGGCGAAGGCGCAGGATTCAGAAGTCCCTCGTTGTATTTCTGAACCGATTTCTTTATTCTCCATTCGGCAATGGAAACCACTCCTATTGAAACCGCTAAGCAAGTACCTCCAACAACAAATACATTTTTATTAACTTCCTCGCCCAGAAGAGAATCCATTCCTCCTGCAAACAACAAGTAACCACCTAAACCAGCAAACACAGCAGATAACCCTCCAAGAGCATATCCTCCGATATATGACCTGTAGGCCTTCTTATTTCCTGCTTTAAGCACATCACCTAGTTGATAAAGGCTCAGCACTCTCCCATCTAATGAATACTTATTTCCAAGGGTTCCTTTCAGAATAGTAATCGTATCAACTTTTTCCGATAGTTGATTCTCGTCCTCGCTGCCCGTCTGGGCCATTCCTACGCTTGCGAAAGCCAAGCAAAGGCTTAATAACAAAAAAATCCGTTTCATATCACTTCGTTTTTTAATTCGGTTAGTTCCTTTTTCTGGGTACAAATATAAGCAAAAAATTACCCCCCCCGTTTTTTAACACTCTTTAACTTATTCCCAACCGATTTTTCTTTTTCATAGCGCCAATTTCTCATCCTCCGTGTAAAGAAGTTCCCTTCTTGTCATACGGCAAGAAGGGAACAATCTGCAGAGGAATTATTAAATAAGGTATAGGGAAGCCGCCCGTCGAGCCTGCCTTCCCTCCCCGCTTAGAACGTCAGCGTGAAGCCCAGACCTCCGCTCGGCGTGATGCCGAAGTTTATCGCCACATCGTCGGACGAGGGCGAAGGCGCAGGATTCAGTAGCCCCTCGTTGTATTTCTGAACGGATTTGCGCAACTTCACTTCTGCTACAGAAGCAATCCCCACAGAAACAGCCACGCAGGCGCCTGCGATGCCCAATTTCGTCACATTGATTTCTTTGCCGAAGAGGAGGTTTGCCAACTCATATCCTGACAGCCAGCCGCCTACGAAGGCAAACGGATAAGACACATAGCCAATCCCTTTCGCTCCCTTATACATTTTGTAGGCGGCTTCGTTGTCCTTCAGCATTGAACCGATTTCCGTCATGTTCAGAGCCTTTCTCCCAAGAGTATACGAATATCCCAGACCTTTTTTCAGATAGGTAATCGTGTCGTTTTTCACTTCCGACGACTGCTCTTCCGTCGAGCCTCCCGTCTGGGCAAAACCAGCGCCTGCAAACGTGAGGGACACAAATAGAAACATAAAGACTTTCTTCATTTCAGTTAACTTTTCAGGTTTGACATACTAATTTTTTGGTACAAAGATAAGCATTTCATTTACCCCCCCTGTAATTAACATTATTTAACTTCTTCTTAACGAGCAGCACAGTCTCAGGAACATGTCTTTTTTGTTCAATGATTGTTTTTTCTTTGAGTTTTTTGTTGCACCAACGTGTTGGGAAAGGTGTACCAACGTGTTGGGAAACGTGTCCTAACGTGTTGGGAAAGGTGTCCCAACGTGTTGCAACAACAGAATTCAGAAAGAACACTCGCTGAACAAGGCGAAAAATCGAAGCCAAGATAGGCTGTCGCACGGGAAAGTCAGTTTCTAATGAGTAAGACGGAAAACATCCTTCGCCCGACAAAAGGTACGGGTCGTGAAAGGGAAGGAAAATATTGGCTGTTTCCTTTGATTTTCTCACGAAAAGCATCTACCTTTGTCGGCAAAGAATACTCAATCATTTTTTGACCTTATGAAACGGATTATCTTCTCACTCTGCGCGCTGATGCTCTGCGCGATACCCTCGGTCTTCGGACAAAGATTTGAGGACAACTCCATAAAACGCTGGACTGACGGCCCTCTCACCCTTGACGACTTCGATAGGCGCAACACGGGTGACAAAGACGGCACGATGTCGTTCCTCAAGTGGAAAGTTGACTTCGACAAGAAGACCTCGAAGCAAGGAAACCTGCATTTTCAGACCTTCAACACCTATTCTTGTATGGACAGGCTGCTCTCGTGGTACGTTCCGCAGCACTCTTCCGACTGGATACTGCGCTACAATCAGGCTTCGTTCGACAGGGTGGAAGTGATACGCCGCAAAATGCAGAATGACCTTAACGCCAATCCCGCCTACTACTACGACATCTTCAACTACTACGACCGTCTGTTCGAGAGCGAGCTCGACAAGTTCAGCCAGGAGTCGAAAATAGGTACCGACACAGCAGTCATCGCAAAGATGGAGGCTCAGAACCGGGAGGAGCTGGCAAACTACAAGGAGGAGCCTGTGGGCGTGCCCCAGTATACGAGGCCAGAATGGGGGCTCGGCGGATGGATAGGCTACGAGGGCGATTGCTTCGGAAAGCCCGTCTCGGAGGGACTGACGATGTCGAACGGCTTCAACTTCGGCTTCATCCTCGAAAGCAGGCGCCTCGTCTTCGAACTATCGATGACGATGGGCGGATGCGGCAAGATGAGAGCCGACAACTTCTACTACGACGAGAAGAAAGACTACACGTGGGAGAAAGGAAAGACGTGCACGTCGGGAATCATGCAGCTGGCAGCGGGAGTTCGCGTCATCAACACGCCCTACTTCGCTCTGCGCCCGATGGTAGGCATCGGAGTAGGATTCATCGACCAGTTCTTCGACAACGGAAGCAGCGAGACTTCGGGACTTCGCCTTGCGGCAGGATTGGTTTTCGACTACAAACACAAAAGAGTCTATACGTCCTACCCAATGCCTTCGTATAGAGAGCACTGCATCAGTTTCCGTCTCTTTGGCTCCCGCACCACCTTCGACAAAGTGGGCGAGACATTCTCCATCAACTTCGGCGTGGGATTTAGCGTCACAGAGTGGTTGGACTTTGACGATCTTTGATAAAGAAATCCTTTCGCTTCTTGATGAGAAACGAAAGGAAAACCATCTATTCATGTGGAATGAGGCTTCGGTCTCCTTTCATCTTTAAATGATAAGGACTGAGGGACAAGTACTGCCGAGCAGCTATTATCGCTATCTCACAACAGTTTTTTGTCTGTTCACCAAATATAACCCCGGTGCCCAACGACTGTCTTTCAAGGAAAGATGACGCCCGTAAACGTCGCGCGCTCCGTTTGACAACTTCTCATCGATGGAAGAAGGAACTACAGGCGACAATTCACTATACTCGTGAATCAGAAGCAGGGAAACGCCGGCTTCTCCTCCCCATCGGATGACAAGAGAGGAAACAACCGTGCCGAAATTGCCTTCTCGATTGAAGTCGATTCCAAAACAAACGGGCACGGAACTGTGGGGAGGAACGAGGATGGAGCAACTGACAACGCCCCTGCTCTCCACATCACGCAGGATATCTTCCTTCTGTTCTAATACAAGAGTCACGCTGCGAGACGTGGAAGAGGCAATCTTGGTTCCCGTCAACAAAGCGCGCACAGCCATATCTCCCTTGTTGACGATGCGCAACGTATCCTCCCCTCCCACAAAAGCAGTCGTGCTAAGGATGCGAGGAAAGCCGCCGTAGTCGTACGAAACAGCAGGCACCGAAAGGGAATCCGATGCCGGCAGCAAACGTCCGTCGACGTATACTTCTACATCCTGCGCAAACGACTTTGCTTGCAGCAGCGACAACAATATGAGAATGAGTAGGGACTTTTTCATCAGATAACGCTCACTCCGAATCGGGGCTTTTCCTTTGCCGGCAAGCCACAGGCTTACATCCGTCAGCGCAGAAGATAAAACCGATTTGCCTCAGAAATAAAAAAAGAGGAACTCCCGCTTACTTGGAGTGTCCTCTTGCCCTCCGACTCCCCCATATTCGGGGAGCGAAGGGAGGGGGCAACGCTTTTACGCATTCTTTGCCTTCTCAACGATGGCCTTGAATGCCTCCGGCTGATTCATAGCCAAATCGGCAAGAACCTTACGGTTAATCTCGATACCGGCTTTGTGCAGGGCACCCATCAGCTGAGAATAGGACAGGCCTTCGAGACGGGCAGCTGCATTGATACGCTGAATCCAGAGTGCGCGGAAGTTACGCTTCTTGTTCTTACGATCACGATAGGCATAGGTAAGACCTTTCTCCCACGTGTTCTTGGCAACTGTCCACACATTGCGGCGTGCGCCAAAGTAACCTCTGGTTAAACCTAAAATTTTCTTTCTTTTTGCTCTGGAAGCAACATGATTGACTGATCTTGGCATAGTTTTTGAACTTTTTGTGAACGCCAGCGCCTAACGGTCTTGAATGCTGACGATTCGATTAATAATTTTTTTCCTGAAAACTTACTTTTTTTACGTCCTGCTCTGTTTGTTATTTCATTGCAAGGAGTTCACGTACCTGACTGAGGTTGCTATTATCAACAATAGCAAACTTGTCGAGATTACGTTTACGTTTCTTCGACTTCTTCGTCAGAATGTGGCTGTGATAAGCATGTTTTCTTTTGATCTTACCAGTTCCCGTAAGAGTGAATCTTTTCTTAGAACCGGAATTCGTCTTAACTTTTGGCATGGTTTTAATTGTTTAATTTGTTATTATTAATAGCGGTACGCACTATACCAAACGGCGTACGCGCCGGCTTTATCATTCTTTGGGTGCTTCGTCTTCTTTCTTCTCCGGCTGGCGTTTGTTCTCCTGCTTCTTTTCTTTTCCCTTCTGCCCGGCGCCTTTCTTGGGGCTGATGAAGATTGTCATACGCTTTCCCTCGAGAAGGGGCATCTGGGTGCAAGTTCCGTACTCTTCCAGGTCGTTTGCAAAACGGAGCAGCAGCACTTCGCCCTGTTCTTTGTAGAGGATAGACCTTCCGCGGAAGAAAACATAAGCCTTCACCTTGTCGCCGTCCTTAAGGAATCCCTGCGCGTGCTTCAGCTTGAAGTTGTAGTCATGATCGTCGGTCTGTGGGCCGAAACGAATCTCCTTGACATCAATCTTCACCTGACGGGCTTTCTGCTCCTTCTGTTTCTTCTTGAGCTGATAGATGAATTTTGAATAGTCAATTATGCGGCAAACAGGCGGAACCGCCGTCGGCGAAATCTCGACCAAGTCAGCTTCCTTTGCCTCTGCTATACGGAGTGCTTCCTGCAGGGAAACGACACGCGATTCGATGTCGTCGCCTACGATTCTGACTTCTTTGGCACGTATCTGTTCGTTGATACGGTACTGATCTTTTAGGTTGTCACCTTTCATTAACGGTTGTCTGTTTTGCTGTTTATAATTGGTTTTTCTTATGTTTTTGCCTTCTCTCTCGAAAAAAGCGCGGCAAAATTAGCGCATTTTCAGAGATATACAAAATTTTTCTTCCGTTTTTTTCTCTTTATTTTTCAATAAGATATTACCACTGGCCTTTTTGCTCTTCCACTTCGGCTTTGACTGCATTGCCGAATTCGGCTATGCTCATCTGGCCCAAGTCTCCGTTTCCGCCCTGACGACGAACGCTCACGATGCCTTCGGCTTGCTCTTTATCTCCCACAACAAGCATGTAGGGAATATGCTTCACCTCGTTGTCGCGGATCTTTCGTCCCACTTTCTCATTACGGTCGTCCACGATAGCGCGGATATCGTATTTCTCCAGTTCGGCCTTCACTTGCTGAGCATACTCGTTGAAGCGCTCGCTCACGGGAAGGATGGCAACCTGGTCGGGAGTGAGCCACAGCGGGAACTTTCCTCCCGTATGCTCGACAAGAACTGCCACGAAGCGTTCCATTGAGCCGAAGGGCGCGCGGTGAATCATCACGGGACGATGCTTCTCCCCATCGCTGCCAGTATATTCCAGTTGGAACCGTTCGGGCAAGTTATAGTCTACCTGAATGGTGCCCAGCTGCCAGCGACGTCCGATTGCATCCTTCACCATAAAGTCGAGCTTGGGCCCGTAGAAAGCAGCCTCGCCGTATTCGATACGTGCCTTCAGCCCTTTCTCGTTGCAGGCGTCGATGATGTTCTGCTCGGCAGTAGCCCACAGCTCGTCGCTGCCCACGTACTTCTCATGATCGTTAGGATCTCGGAGACTGATTTGTGCTTCGTAGTTGTCGAAGTTGAGAGCCTTGAAGATAATGTCGATGATATCCATCACGCGACAGAATTCGTCCTTCACCTGATCGGGACGGCAGAAGATGTGTGCATCATCTTGAGTGAAAGAGCGCACGCGGGTAAGTCCGTGCAGCTCGCCGCTTTGCTCATAGCGATATACGGTACCGAACTCAGCAAGGCGCAAGGGCAGATCCTTGTAGCTGCGAGGCGTATATTTGTAAATCATGCAATGATGCGGGCAGTTCATCGGCTTCAGCAGATACACTTCTCCTTCTTCGGGCGTGGTGATAGGCTGGAAGCTGTCTTTCCCGTAGTGATCCCAATGCCCGCTGGTGACGTAGAGGTTCTTGTTGCCGATATGCGGAGTGATGACTTGCTGATAGCCGAAGCGCTTCTGAATGCTCTTGAGGGCGTCTTCCAGACGGAGACGGAGGGCTGTTCCCTTCGGCAGCCAGATGGGAAGTCCCTTGCCTACCATTTCGGAGAACATGTAGAGTTCCATCTCGCGCCCGATTTTCCTATGGTCGCGCTTCTTGGCTTCCTCAAGCAGGACGAGGTAGTCGTCGAGCATCTTCTTCTTCGGGAAGGTGATGCCGTAGATACGAGTCATCATCTTGCGGTGTTCATCGCCGCGCCAGTAGGCTCCCGCTACGGAGAGCAGCTTTATTGCCTTGATGGGGGCTGTCGTGAGGAGGTGCGGTCCGCGGCAAAGGTCGGTGAAGGCTCCTTGCGTGTAGGTAGTGATGTGTCCGTCCTCCAGTTCGCTGATAAGTTCGCACTTATAGGTCTCTCCTCTGTCGCCGAACTTCTTCAGCGCGTTCTGCTTCGAGATATCGTTGCGTACCACGGGCTCGCCCTTCTTCACCAGTTCGTACATCTTCTTCTCGATGGCGTCGAGGTCGCTCTCCTTTATCTGTACGCCCTCGCCCGGGTCCACATCGTAGTAGAAACCGTTCTCGATGGCTGGGCCGATGCCGAATTGGATGTTCGGATAGATTTCCTGCAGGGCTTCGGCCAGCAGGTGGGCACTCGTGTGCCAGAAGGTGTGCTTGGCCTCATCGTCTTCCCACTTGTGGAGCTTGATTGTGGCGTCGACGTCGATGGGACGGTTCAGTTCCACAATCTCTCCGTTCACGCTGCATGCCAACACTTCCTGTGCCAGTCGCTGACTCAGGCTCTCAGCTATCTGAAGGCCTGTCACCCCCGACGGATACTCCCTTACGGAGCCGTCAGGAAAAGTTATTTTCACCATTGCCATACTTATTTTTTTGTTAGTTTTTTCCGGAATTGCAAATTTGGGCGCAAAGTTACCTCTTTTATTTTATTGTCGCAATTTTAATGGGAAAAAGTTTCTCGCTTCTTTCTTCATACCGTCTTTTGAAGAAGGGAACCGATTTTTTTCTCAAAGAAAAAATGATTATTCCTTCTTGGGAGAACCATTATTCCTTCTTGGGAGAAGTTCTCCCAAAGGCTCGATAATTTGTGGAAATGAAGGAAAAATTCTGCGACAAGAAGGAAACTCGGAAAAAAGAGAAGGATTCCTCCGCCCTAATCAGCTCAGCATCAGGGGAGAAGAAGTTTATTCAGCAAATCGCTTGATGAGATTGTAGGCTCCGTAGAGTCCCAGCTCTCCTGCCTTGCTCAAGTCGGCTATTCCCTGCCCGTTCTGCCCCGTATAGACGAGCGCCAAGCCGCGATTGTAGTATGCCTCAGCCAGCGAGGGATTGAGCCGGACGGCTTCGCTGTAGTCGGCGATAGCAGCCTGATAGTCGTTGAGCCGCATGTAGACGTTTGCGCGGTTATAGTAGGCGTACGACAAGTCGGGAGCCAAGTCTATCACTTTCTCAAGGTCGGCAAGACACTGCTGCCAGGCGGATAGCCCGGGGGCGGTTCTGATAGCCGGCTGGCTCTCGTTCTTTCGCATATCGTGGGTAAACAATCCGACGTCGTCGTCAACAAAATTGTCTGCCTCCTCCGCATCGATGATTGCCTGCTTCCCTCTAGCCACAGCTCTGTTGAGATAAGCTACCCACAGCGAGCCGTCGGTAGCGATAGCGCTGGAAAAATCGGCAATAGCGCTGTTGAAGTCCTGCACGAGATAGAAGTCGAGCCCGCGTATAAACCAATGAACGGCAGACTTCTGGTTCTCGGCGAGAGAGGCTGGCAGCTCGTCGTCGGGCACAGACTGCACGATAGCAGTCGTTTGCGTATTGATGTCGGCAAAATGAAAGTCTATCTGCGTGGAATCCAACGCCTTCTCGGTGGTTGTGAGGATGAGCGGCATAGGAACCTCGCCTCCCTTGTTGAGATTGTCTATGTCGTTGTGGAAACGGACGGGTTTCGACACCTCGCTTACTTGCTCGTAGTAAGTCAGAGCAAACATCGGGAGGATTTCGACGTGCACATTGCGGTTTTGCACCTTTCCGCGATATTCCGAAGCGAATCCGCTGCCTTCGAGAGCCAGCTCGTCGTCGGCTACCACAAGGCGCTTGTATTTCTTCACGTTGTTGTCCGATTTTCGGCGCACCATCACGGAGTCTTCCTCCTCGTCATCCCTCTCAGCCACATTGCCGTTTCCGCCAAAGTCGCCCAGCTGCGCCCTCAGGAGGACCAGACGGTCTTCTTCAGCAAGACGCAGGCGCCCGAGTTTCTCGCGAACCTCAGCTCGGCATTGATAGCCGTAGAGGAACTTGGGGAACTGGTTCAGCACATCGGTGAAATCCAGCTCTGCTCCTTCGTAGTCGCCCACTTGAGCACGCAACAAGCCTCGATTGAAATGGGCGATATAGTTCTCAGGCTCCTGCTCGATGACAAAGTCAAAGTCCTCGATAGCACGGTTGTCGTCGCCCACCTGGGCTCGGAGAAGCCCTCGGTTATAGTGCCCCAGGAAACTGTTAGGGTTCAGCTCGATAGCCAAATCGTAGTCGGACATAGCGCCTCGCAAGTTCGACTGATTGGCTCGGGCAAGCGCCCTGTTGACATAGCAATTCGACGAGGGATGCAGGCGGATAGAATAGGTAAGGTCTTCCTCCGCCTCAGCATAACGTCCCTGCTCCAAATAGAGGATAGCACGCATGGAGTAGACATCAGGGTCGTACTTGTCGATTGACAGGCTCTCGCTGATGTCGCGCATTGCCGCAACGGTGTCTTTCTGCTGCACGCGAACCTGCGCCCTCATGACAAGAGCCGGCGTGTAGGAGGGAGCGATGCGTCGCAGGGTATCCAGCACGCCTACTGCCTCGTCGAGCCTGTCGGTATGCCCGTAGCAGAGTGCCAGATTGTGCCAAAGCCCTTTTGCCTCAGGCTCCAGCTTGAGTGCCTCCCGATAGTCGGCTATTGCCTCATCGAAAAGCCCCAGACGCATACGATTGAGGGCACGAAGCTCGTAGCAATCGGAGACGAAAGGGTTCCGCTCGACGGCTTGAGAACAGTCCTGCTCACTTCCCAGGTAATCGTCAAGATAGAACTTGGCAAGCCCACGGAAGAAGTAGGGCTCATAGAGATAAGGTTTGGCGTTGATGACTTGATTGAAATACTGAATGGAGAGAACGTAGTCTTTGAAGTACAGCGCGTTGCGCCCAACCATCATCATATGGTCGGTATTGATTTGTGCATGAGCGAAGAGAGCAGCAAGCACAAAGCACGCTGTACAGACCGTTCGTCTCACTTGCGGAAGGGTTTGACTTTGTATTCGCAGCGCACCTTGCCGGCAATCAGAGCGTTGAGCTTGCTCTTGTTCATCTGACGCCGCAGAGGAGAAAGATGGTCGATAAACATGTGCCCGTCGAGATGGTCGAACTCGTGCTGCATGACGCGAGCCAGATATCCCTCCACCCACTCGTCGTGCTCCACAAACTGCTCATCGCAATAGCGCACATGAACACGATTGGGGCGAGCCACTCGCTCGTGAATGCCCGGAAGGCTCAGGCAGCCCTCTTCCATATTCTCTTCCTCTCCATCGGTGTCGAGAACGTGGGCGTTGATGTAAACTTTGCGGAAGTCAGAGAACTCGGGTAGGTCGTCTGCCAATGGGCGCAAGTCAATGATGACTAGACGAATGGGAAGCCCAATCTGCGGAGCAGCAAGCCCCACTCCGTCGGCATGTACAAGCGTCTCGCACATATCCTCTATCAACTTTGGGAGCTCGGGATAGTCGGGAGTAATGTCTTCAGCCACTTTTCGCAACACGGGCTGACCGTAAGTGTAAATGGGTAGTATCATAACGTAAACTTTTTTTCAAACTTGTCTGATTCGGCACGACTGCATATAGCTCTGCAAGATGATGCAGGCGCTGATTTCGTCGACGAGAGCCTTGTTTTGGCGCGCCTTCTTCCTGAGCCCTCCTTCCAGCATTGCCTTGTGAGCCAGCACAGAGGTGAATCGCTCGTCGTAGAGCTCTACGGGGATAGAGGGGAAAATCTTGCGAAGGCGGTTCACAAAAGGCGTCACGCGCTTCATGTTCTCCGAGTCGCTACCATCGTTCTGCAAAGACTTGCCGACAATGATGCGCTCCACCTCCTCGCGACTGACATAGTCGGTGAGAAATGCCTCCAGAGCAGGAGTCTCCACCGTTGTCAGCCCGTTTGCGATTATCTGCAGGGGGTCGGTCACAGCCAATCCCGTGCGTTTCTTGCCGTAGTCAATAGCTAATATTCTTGCCATATCAGAGTGCAAAGATAGGCATTTTCTTGACACGCCCTTCGGGATATCTGCTAAAAAACCAAAAATTGGTATCAGAAACCTCAAAAACCTCTCGCGACGCAGCCGAAGGAAGAGCGTGGAAACGAACACGACGCTCTCGAATCGTTCCTTTCCCGCGCAAGCCTTTACCGCTTTTAATTAAGAGCGTCAGATGAAGAAAGCATACGCTTTTTTCGAGAACACATATCGCGAGATTTGTTCTCCATATCGCGAGATGAAGAACGCATATTTAAAAATGTACCCTCGGCTCGGAAGCGGAAAGAAAGCGCCGACGTCAACCGTACTTGACGGTGATGAAGACATACACGCCTACCACTATTGCCAAAAGCAACAGCCACACCCAGATGGGGAATCCGTTGAAACGACGACGCGGCTTCTCAATCTCTATTCTTTTCTCTTGACCTTTCTCTTTTTCCATTGCTCTGTGTTTTATTGCCGTAAAGATAGGGCAAAAAGACGACACCGCAAAAAAAAGCGAATAAATTTTTTCTTTCCACCAACTTGCATTATCTTTGTACCAATTTACGAGAATAACAAAAAAACGATATCTCCTATGAAAATTTCTACTCTATTCAAAAGAACATTTCTTACGTTTGCCCTTCTGGCTACCACTTTCGCAGCTACAAATGCGTCTACTATCGCTGAACTTCTCAGCAGCGGAGCCGGAGCAAACAAGTCGACAAGCGGAACCATCGTGGAGACCTACGCGCGCGGGTTCCTTCTCTATGATGGTACAGGATACATACTGACCTACCTCGGCAGCACACATGAATACGTGAAGGGTGACCAGGTGACCATCAGCGGAACAACCAGCACCTACGCCGGGATGCTTCAGTTCACCAATAGTCCCAAACCTACTATCACAAAGACTGGTACCACTACCGTCACAGACCCCACTCCGCAGACACTCACAGGAGCAGACATGGACGCCCTGCTGGGTACCAGCACCGTGAAGTACGTCAAATACACGGGTACGCTTAACATCAACGGCAACTATTACAACGTTGAAAACATCGAAGGAGCCACCAAGGCCATAGGAAGCATCTCCTATCCCAACACAGGAATGGTAAACGCTTCGCTCCACCAGAAGAAAATCACCGTCACAGGCTATTTCATCGGTACAAGTAGCAGCAAGTACTTCAACACGATGGCTACCAAAGTGGAAGGAGAAGAAGGTGGCGAAACGCCTGTTGAGACGAGCAAGATCGGCGACCTGGTAGCCAAGCAGTTTGCCGGGCATTGCAAGGTGGAGGCAACCCTCGTTGCCACCTATGCGCGCGGATTCCTTGTATCAGACGGCACGGGGCGCATCCTTGTCTACACAGGAGCAGCGTCGGAATATGCCGTTGGGGACAAGCTCACCATCGACGGCTTCACGTCGGAGTACGCAGGGATGATTCAGTTCGGCTCCTCGGCTGAAATCACCAAGACAGGAAGCACTACCGTCAGCGAACCTTCCCTTGAGTTCAGCGAAAGAGATATGGACGACATGCTTGGCACTAAAACCGTGCAATACGGGCAATATACCGGCACGCTCTCCATCAGCGGCAACTACTACAACGTCACTATCCCCGACTGCCAGACAGCCATCGGCAGCATCTCCTACCCCAACGACGGACTCGTAGATGCCAGCTGGGACGGAAACGAGGTAACCGTGAAGGGCTACTTCATCGGCACCAACAGCGAGAAGTACTTCAACACGATGGCAACGTCCGTTTCCGTCAAAGGCGAAGTGGTCGACATCTCCAACACGAAGGACAATCCTTATTCCGTAGCTGAGGCACGCTACCTTATCGATCAGGGAAAGGGGCTTGCACAGAAAGTCTACGTGAAGGGCATCGTAGCAAAGACAGGCAAGTTCAACGAAAGCTACGGCGACTACAGCTTCTACCTCTACGATGAGGCAGGCTCCGCCGACAGCCTCTACAGCTTCCAAACCAAGTACATCGACGATGCCAAGTTCGTCTCCAGCGAGCAAGTGGCAGAAGGCGACGAGGTAATCATCTACGGCAATCTCACGCTTTACAACAACACCACCTACGAGATGACTCCCTCCACCCTCGTCTCCACAACTAACACATGGACCTACACCGAGCCAACATATCCCCCCGATATACAGAACACCTCTTTTGAGGAGTGGGAAGACGGCGTACCCGTAGGCTGGATGAGTGTGGCATCGAGCAGCGCCGACTACATCTCGCAAAGCACCGATGCCTATTTTGATAACTACAGTGTTGCCCTTGCAAGTGACCCGAAGGGTTCAACCAACTACCGCTTCGCCTCCGAAATTGTTCATATAGGAACTGGATGGATAAGTTTTAACGTTCATCTAAAGAGTCCTGACGAGACACCTGCCCAGTTCCGGTTGGGCTACGCTATCGTCACACAAGGCAAGATAGCCAGCTCCAGCGATTATAAGTATCCGGAACCAGTCGCCCCTGTAACAAAAGAATGGAATTCGTACTATATTGACATAAACTTTGAAGAGGAGACAGACGTATGCTTTATCGTCATGAACAGCAAAAATAGCAAAGGCGCAACTCTTCTCATAGATGGTGCCACTCTATGCGATCCTATAATTCATGGTGTCGGAACCATCACTCCCGATACCGAGAAGCCCATCTACTTCGACCTTACGGGCAAGCAGGTACTCTCGCCAAAGAACGGGCTCTACATTAAGCAGACGGGCACGAAGGTAACGAAAGTATTTATTCGCTAACCCATTGCTAACGAGAACAAAACGGGCGCTTTCCTTCAGGAGGCGCCCGTTTTACGTCAACAAAAGCTAAAGGGAAAACAAAGTCGTGAGAAAAAGTATTGCTCTTACAGAAATATGAAGAAGGAAAAAAAGATTATCGAGAAGGGAAAAATATTTTTGGAGAACAAATATCGCGAGATGAAGAAGGAAACGCGCGAGATGAAGAAGGGAAAATAATAAGTCCTCAAAAACCCATCTCCGACATCGAAAGGAAGCCTTACGGGAATCAAAATCAGAAGGGGAACGAAGAAGATGAAATCTTTTTAAATTAATAAGGAAGAACTATTGCAGAATACAAAAATAACAGCTACCTTTGCGTGCTAAAAAAGCGAACCATCAACTAAAATCATACTCTATGAAGAAAGAGATCAAATTCAGCCTGGTGTACCGCGACATGTTCCAGTCGTCGGGTAAGTACCAGCCCCGCGCCGATCAGCTGGCGCGCATCGCTCCCGTCATCGTTGAGATGGGATGCTTCGCACGTGTGGAAACCAACGGAGGAGCCTTCGAGCAAGTAAACCTGCTGTACGGCGAAAACCCCAACAAGGCCGTCCGCACCTTCACTGCCCCCCTCCACAAGGCAGGCATTCAGACTCACATGCTCGACCGAGGGCTCAACGCGCTGCGCATGAACCCCGTGCCCGCCGACGTGCGCCGACTCATGTACAAGGTGAAGAAAGCCCAGGGAACCGACATCACACGCATCTTCTGCGGACTGAACGACGTGCGCAACATCATCCCTTCCATCCACTATGCGAAGGAAGCCGGCATGATTCCGCAGGCAACGCTCTGCATCACCTACTCGCCCGTACACACCGTTGAGTACTACTCCAGCATCGCCGACAAGCTCATCGAGGCAGGAGCCCCCGAAATCTGCCTTAAAGATATGGCAGGCATCGGACGTCCCCACTTCCTGGGCCGTCTGGTGAAGGACATCAAGACCAAGCACCCCGAAGTCATCATACAATATCACGGGCACAGCGGCCCGGGCCTCTCAATGGCAAGCATCCTCGAAGTGTGCGAGAACGGCGCCGACATCATCGACACAGCCATCGAGCCCCTCAGCTGGGGCAAGGTGCACCCCGACGTTATCTCCGTGCAGGCGATGCTGAAAGATGCCGGCTTCCAGGTGCCCGAAATCAATATGGACGCCTACATGAAGGCACGCAAACTCACTCAGGAGTTCATCGACGACTTCCTGGGCTACTTCATGAATCCCGGCAACAAACTCATGAGCTCGCTCCTGCTCGGATGCGGGCTCCCCGGAGGCATGATGGGCTCGATGATGGCAGACCTCACTGGCGTGATGCAAGCCATCAACATGAACCGCAAGAACAAAGGCCTCGAGCCTTACAGCGAGGACCAGCTCCTCGTGAAACTCTTCAACGAAGTGGCATTCGTTTGGCCTAAAGTCGGCTATCCCCCACTCGTTACCCCCTTCTCGCAATACACGAAGAACATCGCCCTCATGAACCTGTTGTGCGAATCGATGGACAAGCCTCGCTACAGCATGATGGACGACGCCATCTGGGGAATGATTCTCGGCAAGAGCGGCAAGCTACCCGGGGAAGTGGCACCCGAAATCATCGAGCTTGCCAAAGAGCAGGGACGAGAGTTCACCGACGCCGATCCGCAGAGCTACTATCCCGACGAACTGGACCGTTTCCGCAAGGAGATGAAGGAAAACGGCTGGGACGAAGGCGAAGACGAGGAAGAACTCTTCGAGTTTGCTATGCACGAGCGCCAATACCGCGACTACAAGAGCGGAATCGCCAAGCAGCGCTTTGAGGCAGACCTCCAGAAAGCTAAAGATGAGGCTTTGGCAAAGAAAGGCTTCGACCCCGCCACAGTGGAACAGATGAAGCATGCTATGTGCGATCCTATCGCAGCGCCTGAGAATGGGCAAGTGCTCTGGGAAGTATCCGTTGCAGGACCTTCCACCGAGCCGTTCGTGGGACGTCACTACAACGAGGGCGACTTGATCTGTCACATCTCCACTCCTTGGCACGAGATAGCCCCCGTGAAGGCAGGCCTCAGCGGCAAAGTTATCGAAGTAGCCGTCAAGCAGGGTGGAACAGTAAGAAAAGGCGATCCGCTCATCTGGATTGAGCGCGACAAAGAGAAGAAATAACCCTTTCTCCAACGCTCAACGAACGTACGCTGATGATAGAGAAACACATCATACTGGAAGATATTGACCCCGTAGTCTTCTATGGGGCCAATAACTGCCACATGCAGATGATAAAAGCCCTCTACCCCAAGCTGCGCATCATCGCACGCGACAACGTTGTCAAGGTGATGGGCGAGGAGGAAGAGATAGCTAACTTCGAAAGGTTCATCTCTGAGGTGCAAGCTTGGTGCAGCAAATACAACTCGCTGAAGGATGAGGTCATCCTCGACATTTTCAACGGGAACCGCCCCATCGTGGAGAAAGAGGGTGACGTTATCGTTTTCAGCATAAGCGGACGTCCCATCACCCCACGCACCGAGAACCAGCTTCGTCTCGTCAAGGCATACGAAAACAGCGACATGGTGTTTGCCGAAGGCCCGGCAGGCTCAGGCAAGACCTATACAGCCATTGCCCTCGCAGTTCGTGCACTCAAGAGCAAAGAGGTAAAAAAGATCGTCCTCTGTCGCCCCGCCGTAGAAGCAGGCGAGAAGCTTGGATTCCTTCCAGGCGACATGAGGGAAAAAATCGACCCCTACCTCCAGCCACTATACGACGCGCTCGAAGACATGATACCCGCTGCCAAACTGAAGGAATACATGGAGCTTAACATCATACAGATAGCTCCTTTAGCCTTCATGCGTGGGCGCACCCTCAACGATGCAGTAGTTATCCTTGATGAGGCACAAAACACCACCATCTCACAAATCAAGATGTTCCTCACCCGAATGGGATGGAACACCAAGATGATTATCACCGGAGACCTCACTCAGATTGACCTTCCTAGCTCGCAACGCTCAGGACTGGCACATGCCCTTCACATCCTCGACGAGGTGGAGGGTATCAGCATCATTAAGCTGACAAAGAAGGACATCATACGGCACAAACTTGTAACTCGTGTCGTAGAAGCCTATGAGCACGACTTGCAACAGGAGCGAGCAGCAAAGGCTGCCTCTGGTGAATCCTCAACAGAAGAAAAAGAACAAGAAAAACGTACAACGATAAAAAACCGCTAACAATGGCATTAGTAAGAACCGACTTCCAATTTCCAAACCAGAAAAGCGTCTATCACGGAAAAGTACGCGACGTGTATGATATCAACGACGACATCATGGTAATGGTTGCCACCGATCGCATTTCTGCTTTCGATGTAATTCTACCGAAAGGCATTCCTTTCAAAGGACAAGTACTGAACCAGATAGCTGCCAAGTTCCTTGATGCCACAGCTGACATTGTGCCTAATTGGAAACTGGCCACACCCGATCCTATGGTAACCGTAGGCCTCAAATGCGAAGGCTTCCGCGTGGAAATGATTATCCGTGGTTATCTGACAGGCAGCGCCTGGCGTGAATACAAAGCCGGTTGCCGCAACCTGTGTGGAGTTCCCCTCCCAGAGGGAATGAGGGAGAATGAAAAATTCCCCACTCCTATTATCACGCCTACCACCAAAGCCGAAGCAGGGCACGATGAGAACATATCTCGCGAAGAGATTATCGCTCAAGGCATCGTAAGCAAGGAAGACTATGAACTGATGGAGAAATACACACGCGCTCTTTTCCAACGCGGTACCGAGATAGCCGCACAACGCGGACTTATCCTAGTTGACACAAAATACGAGTTCGGAAAACGTGATGGTAAGGTTTACCTGATTGACGAGATTCACACTCCTGATTCGTCGCGTTATTTCTACTCCGAAGGCTACGAAGAACGCTTTGCCAAAGGTGAACCTCAGCGTCAACTATCTAAAGAGTTCGTTCGTCAGTGGCTAATCGACCACGGATTCATGGGACAAGCCGGGCAGCAAGTCCCAGAAATGACAGATGAATTCGTAGCAAGTGTTACCGATCGCTACATCGAATTATACGAGCATATAGTGGGAGAAAAGTTCAACAAGACAGAATGCTCCGACACAGCTGCTCGAATTGAAGCAAACATAAACAATTGGCTTTCACAGCATAAATGAGTATGGAACTCTACGGCATCATCGGAAAACCTTTAGTGCACTCATTCTCTCAAAAGTTCTTTACCGAATTCTTTGAGAGAACACATTACGATGCGCGCTACTTGCGTTTCGAACTGAGCCGAATAGACGAGTTTTCCACACTCATCGAAGAAAACCCCACGCTTGTTGGATTAAACGTTACGCTCCCCTATAAGCAACAGGTTATCCCTTATCTGCATCATCTCGATGACGCAGCAGCTGCCATTGGTGCAGTGAACGTCATCAAAGTGAAGCACTCTGAAGGAAAGACCACCCTCACAGGGCATAACACAGACTACATTGGTTTTCTCCAGTCAATCAAACCTCTGTTAACCGCGAGCCATCGAAGAGCCATCATTCTTGGAACAGGAGGTGCTTCGAAAGCCGTTAACTATGCCCTGCATCAGCTGGGGTTGGAAACAACATTTGTTTCACGCACTCCGTCAGAGGGTCAGTTGTCATATCCGCAGCTCACTGCCGACGTGATGAGAAGCTATTCTGTCATTGTCAACACCACGCCACTTGGCACCTTCCCTAACGTAGACACATGCGTTGACATTCCCTATTCCTTACTTAATAGTCAGTATCTCTGCTACGACGTTGTATATAATCCCGAAAAGACTCTCTTCCTTCAGAAATGTGAAGCACAAGGCGCAAGCATAAAGAACGGGCTTGAAATGCTTCATCTCCAGGCGGAAGCCGCATGGGAAATATGGAAAGACAAATCTATATGAAAAAGACCTTTGTACTCCTCCTCTTTCTATGGATGACACTTCTCACACAAGCTGTCACCTATACACCGTCCACCATTCCAATGGTGCATCTGCAAGACAGTACTCGATATGTTTGCAACCCAGAAGGGATTCTCTCACAAGCAGCATGCGATACCATCGACGCAATCTTCCGTACCATTGAAGATAGCACAGGAGTGCAAACTGTTATCGCCGTAGTGAGCGACATCGATCCGCAAGACTGCTTCGAGTTTGCATACAATCTCTTCGAAACGGTCGGAGTTGGCCAGGAAGGAAAAGATAACGGACTCGTCATCTTACTGAGTACTTCAGAGAGGTGTATACAGTTCGTCACAGGATACGGACTTGAGGGAGTGATGCCCGACGCCATCTGCAAACGAATTCAAGAAAAGTATATGAATTCCTATTTTGCAAAGAACAAATGGGACGAAGGAATGGTGGAAGGCGCTCGAGCTGTCAAAAACCATCTTCTAAAAAGCGATTTGCAACGCGAAGACAATTCAGAAGGGGAAAAAGACTTGGGACTTCTCGTCTTCTTCCTGCTCTTCTGTACTCCTCTCGGGTTGGCCTTTGCAGCCATACGCCAGCGAAGGAAATGCCCTGAATGCGGAAAGCATAAACTTAAGTTTGTCAGCTCTGAAGTCCTGTACAAAACATCCAAAGGGCAAAAAACGCGCTATCACTTCCAATGCACAAACTGTGGGCACGACCTTTATCGTGACATATATACCTCTTTTTCCGACAGTAATTCTTCAGGAGGAGTTAGTGGAGGTTTTGGAGGAGGAATCTTCGGAGGAGGTTTCTCAGGGGGCTTTGGAGGGGGCTCGTTCGGAGGAGGACACTCTGGAGGAGGAGGAGCTGGTTCTCGTTTCTAATATCGTAACTATCATACAAACAATTAAAATAACAGCATTATGAAAAGAAGCACTATTATCGTAATCGTCATCCTTGCTCTCCTTGTATTATGGGGTATCAGCATCAATAACAGGATGGTCAGCCAAGAAGAGGGAGTCACAACCGCTTGGGCAAATGTAGAAAGCCAATATCAGCGTCGTGCAGACCTCATCCCCAACCTTGTCAATACAGTCAAGGGCTATGCTGCTCACGAATCGGAAACCCTTCAGGCCGTTGTCAACGCTCGCGCCAAGGCAACATCCATCAGCGTTGATTCGCAGAACATGACTCCAGAGCAACTGAAAGAATTCCAGGAGGCTCAAAATCAAGTTACCGGAGCTTTGGGAAGACTCATTGCTGTAGCTGAATCTTACCCCGACCTGAAAGCTAACGAAAACTTCAAGGAACTGCAGGCACAGCTCGAAGGCACAGAGAACCGCATTGCCACTGAACGTAAGAAGTACAACGAAGTAGTAAAAGCTTACAATACCTACATTCGAAAATTTCCCCAAAGCCTGTTTGCAAACGTTCTCGGCTTTGACAAGAAGCCCTACTTTGAGTCAGAAGAAGGCACAGAGAAGGCTCCTACTGTAGAATTCTAATCTTTCATTTAAGACGATATCACTTTGAAGGACAATCGTTACATACAGCGCGGTGTTTCGGCAGCCAAAGAGGATGTCCACAACGCAATCAAGGATATAGACAAAGGTCTTTTTCCGAAAGCCTTCTGCAAAATCATTCCTGATTGGCTCGGAGGTGATCCTGAATACTGCAATATCATGCACGCCGACGGTGCTGGCACGAAGTCTTCTCTCGCTTACCTTTACTGGAAGGAGACGGGAGATTTATCTGTGTGGAAGGGTATTGCACAAGATGCTCTTATCATGAATATTGACGACCTACTCTGCGTAGGCGCTACAGACAATATTCTCGTATCATCTACCATAGGACGTAACAAACTGCTCATCCCTGGCGAAGTGATAAGTGCTATTATAAAAGGTACCGACGAATTGCTTGAGGAACTAAGAGAAATGGGCGTAGGTGTTTACGCCACAGGAGGTGAAACAGCAGATGTCGGAGACCTTGTGCGAACCATTATCGTCGACAGCACCGTAAGCTGCCGAATGGAACGCAAAGACATCGTCGACAATGCCAACATTGCTGCAGGAGACGTTATTGTCGGGCTCTCCTCATCGGGGCAGTCAACTTACGAAAAGCAGTATAATGGCGGTATGGGCAGCAACGGATTGACAAGTGCTCGGCATGACGTGTTCGCCAAATACCTTGCCCAGAAATACCCCGAAAGCTACGATCATGCTGTACCTGAAGAGCTTGTATACTCAGGAAGTTGGCATTTGACAGACCCTGTAGAAGGGACTTCCACCGATGCCGGACATCTTGTCCTTTCTCCAACCCGCACCTACGCACCGATTGTCAAAGTTATATTGGAGAAGATGCGCCCTTACATTCATGGAATGATACATTGCACAGGGGGAGCACAGACGAAGATTCTACATTTTGTCGACGATCTTTTGATTATCAAGGACAACATGTTCCCCATTCCACCTTTGTTCCAAGTCATTCAGAAGGAAAGCAACACAGACTGGGCAGAGATGTACAAAGTATTCAACATGGGACATCGTCTTGAAATCTATCTGCCAGCCGAACATGCACAGCAAGTCATCGACATTTCAAAGTCGTTCAACGTTGATGCGCAGATTATCGGTCACGCCGAAGCATTCGATCACAAAGAACTGATTATCCGTTCAGAAAAAGGAGAATTTATTTATAACTAAAAAAAATTTTTGAAGAAAGAATAAATCATGGAGGAGAACAAAAAAACATGTCTTTATGACAAACATTTAGCTTTAGGAGCAAAAATGAGTCCCTTCGGAGGATTTGATATGCCTATCGAGTACTCAAGCATCAAAGAAGAGCATATGTCTGTTCGGCATCATGCAGGAGTGTTCGATGTCAGCCATATGGGCGAGATTTTCGTTTCAGGTCCCGATGCTGAGAAGTTTGTAAATCACATCTTTACCAACGACATCACCGATGCCCCCTACGGAAAAATCTATTACGGAATCATGTGCTACCCCGACGGAGGCAGCGTGGATGATTTGCTTGTATATAAAATGCAGGGTAACAACTATTTACTGGTTGTGAACGCAGCAAACATCGATAAGAATGACGCGTGGATTCGCGAAAACAGCAAAAACTACGATGTTACAATCGATAATAAATCAGATGTTTATGGCCAAGTTGCCATTCAAGGTCCTGAGGCAGAGGAAAAAGTTGAACGGTTGCTCAATCTACAGGTAAAAGATCTAGCTTTCTATACATTCAAGGAGATTGAAATTGAAGGCGAAACTATTATCGTCAGCCGTACTGGATATACTGGGGAAGACGGATTCGAAATCTATGGTTCACACAAGTATATCAACAAAGTTTGGGATATCCTCATTGCCTCAGGCGAAGTGGCTCCTTGCGGACTTGGATGCAGAGACACCCTACGATTCGAAGTTGCACTTCCTCTCTACGGGCATGAACTGAGCGCCGAAATCAGCCCTCTTATGGCTGGACTTGGCATCTTTGTCAAACTCGACAAAGAAGAGTTTATCGGGAAAGAAGCACTTCAGTTGCAGAAAGCAGAAGGAGTGAAACAAAAAGTGGTAGGAATCGAACTGAACGACAAAGCAATCCCACGAAATGGATATCCTGTGGAAGTAGATGGAAAAGAAATCGGTGTCGTAACAACTGGTTATCACGGACTTTCTGTTGACAAAAGCATTGCTATGGCTCTCATCGACGCTCAATATGCAACTCTCGGAACAGAAGTCGAAGTCCGCATCCGCAAAAAGACATTCCCCGGAACAGTTGTAAAAAAGAAATTTTACAACAAAAACTATAAAAAATAGCCCCCATCAGAATCACATAACCCTAAAAAACAAACAAATATGGCAACTGTAAAAGAAGGATACAAGTATGCAGAAACCCACGAATGGGTAAAAGTAGAAGGAGAAATCGCTCTTATCGGCATCAGCGACTTTGCACAACATGAGTTGGGCGATGTAGTGTATGTTGACTTTCCTGAGGTAGATGACGAAATCGCTAAAGGAGAAGAATTCGGAGCAGTAGAAAGCACGAAGGCTGCAAGTGATTTGATTGCACCTGTCAGCGGCACCGTCATTGAAGTAAACTCAGCACTCGATGATGCTCCAGAACTGATTAACCAGGCTCCTTTTGACAATTGGATGATTAAAGTTCAGCTCAGTGACGCCAGCGAACTTGACGATTTAATGGATGCCGAGGCTTATAAGGCATTTTGTGGAGAATAACACGGACTTTTCCTACTCAATCCGGAAAGATGAACCAACACATCCCTCATACCAAAGAGGATATCCAACAGATGTTGGATAAAATCGGAATGAAAAGCCTGCAGGAACTTTATAGCGACGTTCCTGCCGACTTTTTATATAAAGGAGAATTTGATCTCCCGAATGCTAAAAGCGAAGAGGAAATCCGACGTTTCTTCAAGCAAATGGCTTCTCAAAACACCCGTCTGACACCTTTCGTAGGGCAAGGATGGTACGACCATTATACTCCATCCTCTATTGTTGCCCTTACCTCACGCAGCGAGTTCTTGACAGCTTACACTCCCTATCAACCCGAGATAAGCCAAGGAACTCTCCGCTACATTTTTGAGTACCAGAGCATGATCTGTGAACTCACTGGCCTTGAGGTAAGCAATGCTTCTATGTACGACGGACCTACTGCCGCTGCTGAGGCAGCACGGATGGCTATCACTTCAGCTCGTAAAAAGGACACCATCCTCATCTCCTCCACCCTGCTTCCTCAAGTAAAGGAAGTCGTAAAAACCTATGCTCGCTATGCAGGCACCTCTATTGTGGAGATTGCTGAGGAAGAGGGTGAGACCTCTTTAGCATCATTGAAAGAGGCTCTCTCAACCCATGCCGTTGCTGGAGCTATCGTGCCCACAACAAACTGCTATGGTATCATTGAGAATCATTCGGGATTTGCTGATGCCGTTCACGCGGTAAAGGCTCTTCTAATTGAATATTGCGACCCATCAACTTTAGCCGTACTTAAGACTCCTGCAGAGTGGGGCGCAGATATCGCTGTGGGTGATGGACAAAGCCTAGGTATTCCTCTCTGTTTTGGAGGCCCCACACTTGGTTTCATGGCTTGCTCAAAAGAACATTTGCGCAAACTTCCAGGACGTATCGTTGGCGCAACTACAGACAAAGAAGGAAAACGTTGCTTCGTTCTCACACTCCAAGCTCGCGAGCAACACATACGCCGCGACAAAGCTACTAGCAACATCTGTTCCAACGAATCGCTTATGGCACTATGGGTTACCATCTATCTCTCCATCATGGGCCCAGAGGGAATGAAAGAAGTGAACGAGAAAAGCTATGCTGGTGCTCATTATCTTTATGACGAACTTTTGCATACTGGGAAATTCGAGAAAGCTTATGACAAACCTTTCTTGAAAGAGTTTGTACTTCGTCCTTCCAAGGATATTGACATCGCTTCTTTACGCAAGAAGCTAGAAGAAGCTGGCATTTTTGCCGCGCGAGAGGTAAGAAAAGAATTAGTTACCTTCTGTGTGACGGAAAAACGCTCAAAAGAAGAGATTGACAATCTTATCAACATAATTAAGGAGGCGTAGCAGTATGAAGTATTACGACAAACTCATTTTCGATCTTTCAAAAGAAGGACGTCGGGGCTACAGCCTCCCTGAAACAGGCCTGACAAACCACAAAATGAAGGAAGAGGTTCCCTCCACATTGTTACGCGGGAGTGCTCCCTCTCTTCCTCAAGTCAGCGAAGTTGATGTTGTTCGCCATTACACCAATCTTTCACAAATGAATTTTGGTGTTGACACTGGGTTCTATCCTCTTGGGAGCTGTACGATGAAGTACAATCCCAAAATAAACGAAGAGATTGCATCCATGCCTGGCTTTCAGGAGATTCACCCATTGCAACCCGAAAGCACCATCCAAGGAATTTATTCTATCTACAGTGAGATGGAGAAGATGCTTTCTGCTATCACTGGCATGAAATACTTCACTTTGAATCCATGCGCTGGAGCACACGGAGAACTCACAGGACTCATGATAATGCGAAGCTATCACCGCAATCGAGGCGATTTTGCACGAACAAAAGTCATAGTCCCCGATAGCGCTCATGGAACGAATCCTGCATCAGCAGCAGTATGTGGACTTGATGTTGTTGTAGTAAAGTCCAATGCAGAAGGTTTGGTGGATGTAGATGACTTAAAGCCTTTATTAGGTCCTGATTTGGCAGGAATCATGATGACTAACCCAAACACTCTGGGCCTTTTCGAAAGGGATATCAAGGAAATTGCCTCTCTCGTGCATAAGGCAGGAGGACTTCTCTATTACGACGGTGCTAATATGAATCCGCTTATGGGTGTCGTACGTCCTGGAGACATGGGATTTGATATTATGCACCTTAACTTGCACAAGACATTCTCCACACCACATGGAGGAGGAGGACCTGGCAGTGGGCCTGTAGGAGTGGCAGAATTCCTCAAGGACTGTCTTCCCTATCCGCATGTTGAAGAAGGAGAGGAAAGCAACTTATTGTATGCAAAAGGAGAAACACCCGAATGTGCGGGAATGGTAAGCGGTCATATGGGCAACTTCGGAATCATTCTTCGCGCGTGTGCCTACATTCTCTCTATTGGCCGTCAGCATATTGGCGAAGTAGGCTATATGGCAACGCTCAATGCTAATTACGTCAAGGAGAGCCTTCGAGATGTTTACAAACTTCCGATCCCCTCTGTTTGCAAACACGAATTCGTTTTTGATGGACTTATCAACGACGGAGCACGAGAAGGAAAGGAAGGAGCTACCACTCTCGATGTTGCAAAACGTCTGCTCGATTTCGGCTTCCATGCTCCAACTATCTATTTCCCACTGTTGTTCCATCAAGCCTTGATGATAGAACCTACAGAAACTGAGAGCAAGGAGACATTGGACGCTTTCATCGAAGTAATGCACACAATAGCAGCAGAAGCAGCAGAAGATTCAGACATATTACATGCTGCACCTCACAATGCTCCTATTGGGCGTCCTGATGATACGACAGCTGCCAAGCATCCTATCATCAACTATCGTGATTTGAAGGCTGAGGCATAAATGTTTCTTCAACTGAACAGAAGCGGAGAATATCTAATCTAATGTTCTCCGCTTCCTTTATTGTTTTGCCTTACCGAATTTGGATAACAGAAGAGCCTACATCGGGAGAAGAGAAAGTGACACTCGAAGTTCCCCTTGCTTTTGTTGGAACTTGTATGTATGCCAATACTCTCCCCTGCCATGCTTTACGTTCTGTTGCATGAGGAGCCGACATATCCATATTGTTGCCTGATTCAATGCCAAGCAAAGAGGCGGGTCCTTCTATCACACAAGAAACTGAGTTGTTTGCTCTTTCACAACGTTTCCCTTGTTCGTCAACCAACTCAACGAGAACCAGCAATGTTCTCATGCTACCATCTTTGTGATGATCGATTATAGGTAGGCTGTCGTTAAGAATCGTCATCCGAAGTCCTACGGGAGTTGGCAACTCTACAGGGACAGGATTGTCTTGTCCCGTGCCTCGTCTTCTCTGTCCTCCTCGCTGTCTCATCCAGTTCATCGATAGAGTATCGCCTGGCTGTTGTGCCCACATTGTCTTACGCATCTGTGCCTGGAATTTCGGGAATCCGCAAAAGTCAAGCAAGCCCGTTCCCAAACCGCGCGAAGGCCAAGCGCCGCTCTCTCCCAAATAATCTATCCCCGTCCAAATAAATTGCCCGAAGATATAAGGATTATCTCGTACTGCAAGCCATTGTTCGTATCCATGTCCGTTTTCACTTCCATAAATCACACGCTCGGGATAAGCAGCATGATCCTGTTCGTATCTGTTCTCCGTATAATTATACCCCACTACATCTACAGCTTGGGGATAAGCAGTCTCATTACTCATCACCACTCCAGCCAATGCTCCCGTAACGGGACGTGAAGAATCATTAGCTTTCACTACAGCTACAAGACGTTTGGCAATCTCCCCTATACGCATTGCATCGGGGGCATCGGGTTTGTATCCTCCATACATCGGTTGATTGATGCTGCTTCCGTCAAGCACTGGATGCGAATACGGGTCGTTGGGATAATCTACCTCATTGCCTATGCTCCACAGGAAAACGCATGGATGATTCCTGTCTCGGCGTACCATATCGGCAACGTCTCGTTCAATCCACTCCTCAAAGAAATCATACGTTCCTTCATATCCAGGTTCACCTTTGTTCCAGCCTTTCAGCCACTTACGCTTTGGAAATTCCCACTCATCGCTCGCTTCATCCATAACCAGGAATCCCAATTCGTCGCACAAATCGTATAAGATCGGCGTTTGAGGATTATGACTGCAGCGGATGGCGTTACAGCCGAGTTCCTTCAACTGCATCAAGCGCCAACGCCACACTTCCTCGGGCACCGCGGCACCCAGCACACCCGCGTCGTGATGCAAGCAAACACCCTTCACCTTCCGATTGACTCCGTTCAGGAAGAATCCCTCGTTGGCATCGAAACGCAAAGTGCGCAATCCTGCCTTGCACTCCATCCTGTCGCTCCACACGCCATCCTTCAGCAGAAGCACCTGAAGGGTATAGAGATACGGATCATTCAAATCCCAAAGATGCGCATCATTTACCGACAAAGTAACGCTGACATTCTCCGTATTATTGACATACTTCGTAGTGTAGGCAACCTGCTTCCCGTCAACATCTATCAGACAGGCAGCAATTTTGTACAGTTTTCGCTCCGAAGCCTGCGTAGGCAGATTGTCAACTGTCACATCTACTTGAACTTCGGCCTTTGTCCCCTCAAGTTTTGTCAGCCTGTAAGTCGTTCCCCACAGTGCAAGATGTACATCCGGAGCATCCACGATGTAGACATCGCGCCAAATGCCCGAGCCGGTATACCATCGGCTGTCAGCTTGTCGGCTATGATCGACTTCCACTTCCAACATATTCCCTCCGGCTTTCAGATAAGGAGTCAACTCGTAGCAGAACGATGCATACCCGCTGGGACGAGAGCCTAATAGTTGCCCATTCAGATAGACCTTGCTGCGATTGTAAACACCCTCGAAATATATGAATTGTCGATGCAACTCGGTAGACTCGAGCGCAAACATTTTTCTGTAATGTCCTATGCCTCCAGGCAGATAGCCCGTGCAGCTATACAACGTATCAGAAGGAGCATAGTCGACCGACCAGTCGTGCGGTAACGTAACCTGACGCCATTCTGGCTCAGTTTCCAGCTTGAACTGCCAGCCGTCGTTGAAAAGCGTCGCTTTCCCGAATCCCGGCTGGGCAAAGAAACTCTGCGGGAGAAGAAGGGAAAAAACGAGGAGAAGAAGGGAAAAAATTTTATTTGTTCTCCAAAAAACCATTTTTGTTCTCATATTAGTTTTGTTTGTTTTCGTCGCCACAAAAATACAAAAGAAGAGGACACATCCAAAGGATGCATCCTCTTTTTTCATTCGTAATCAGATTTTTTTCTTCATTTTCTGATTACATCATTCCGTCCATACCGCCCATTCCGGGAGCTGGAACTGGAGGCTGAGGCTCTTTCTTCTCAACGATGACGCACTCCGTTGTCAGGAACATGCCTGCGATGGAAGCTGCATTCTCAAGAGCCACACGTGCCACCTTGGTAGGATCGACAACGCCAGCTGCCTTCAGGTCTTCGTAAGTGTCGGTGCGGGCATTGTAGCCAAAGTCGCCCTTTCCTTCGCGAACCTTCTGAACTACCACAGCGCCTTCCTTGCCAGCATTGGCAACAATCTGGCGGAGAGGCTCTTCGATGGCGCGCTTGATGATTTCGATACCGGTTGTCTCATCAGCATTGTCGCCCTTCAGGTTCTCCAGCACGTCGATAGCACGGATATAAGCCACACCACCGCCTGCCACAACACCTTCCTCGATTGCAGCACGAGTTGCGCAAAGAGCATCGTCAACACGGTCTTTCTTCTCCTTCATTTCCACTTCGGAAGCAGCACCGACGTAGAGGACTGCCACACCGCCTGACAACTTGGCAAGACGTTCCTGCAGTTTCTCCTTATCGTAGTCACTCTTCGTGTTCTGAATCTGCATCTTGATCTGAGCCACACGGTCTGCAATGCGCTCTTTGTCGCCTGCGCCGTTCACGATGGTAGTGTTGTCCTTCGTAACGGTAATTTTGTCGCAACGGCCGAGCATCTCGATAGTTGCCTGATCAAGCTTCAAGCCCTTGTCTTCGCTGATGACAACGCCACCTGTCAGGATTGCGATGTCTTCGAGCATCTCCTTACGACGGTCGCCAAAGCCTGGAGCCTTGACGGCACAAATCTTCAGCTGCCCACGCAGACGGTTCACAACAAGTGTTGTGAGAGCCTCGCTGTCAACATCTTCTGCAATCACGAGGAGAGGACGTCCTGTCTGTACGGCGGGTTCCAAGATGGGGAGGAAGTCCTTCAGGTTAGAGATCTTCTTGTCATAAATGAGGACATAGGGATTCTCCATCACGCACTCCATCTTCTCCGTGTCGGTAACAAAGTAGGGGCTCAGATAGCCACGATCGAACTGCATACCTTCCACAACGCCGATGCTGGTGTCGGTACCCTTTGCCTCTTCAATAGTGATAACACCGTCCTTGCTTACCTTGCGCATAGCGTCGGCAATCAGTTTACCGATTTCAGGATCGTTGTTAGCGCTGACGGTAGCAACCTGCTCTACCTTATTATAATCGTTGCCGATAGTTTCAGCCTGATTCTTGATGCTTTCAACAACCTTTGCGACAGCCTTGTCGATACCGCGCTTCAGATCCATAGGATTTGCACCAGCGGTAACATTCTTGATGCCTACGTTAACGATGCTCTGAGCGAGAACAGTAGCCGTAGTGGTACCGTCACCTGCATCGTCACCCGTCTTGCTGGCAACGCTCTTAACGAGCTGGGCGCCCGTGTTCATGAATGCGTCTGCCAATTCTACTTCCTTAGCTACGGTTACGCCGTCCTTCGTGATCTGCGGAGCACCGAACTTCTTCTCTATGATAACGTTGCGTCCTTTCGGGCCAAGCGTAATCTTCACGGCATTTGCCAACTCGTCGACGCCCTTTTTCAGTTGATCGCGGGCATCCATATTGAATAATATCTCTTTAGCCATAGTCGTTGTTTCTTTAATGGTTTGTCTATTCTATTTCTTATCCGAGCACAGCGAGCACATCGCTCTGACGCATGATAAGATATTTCTCTCCCTCAATCTCAAGTTCCGTTCCGGCATACTTGCCATAGAGTACGGTGTCGCCTACCTTGAGGACCATTTCCTCGTCTTTTGTTCCGTGGCCTACTGCCACAACTTGTCCCTTAAGGGGTTTCTCTTTTGCTGTGTCGGGGATGATGATACCGCCAACAGTTTTTTCCTCAGCAGCTGCAGGAGCGATGAGGACACGATCTGATAAAGGTTTTACGTTCATAATGATTATATTTTATGGTTTTTAAGTTTTCCACTTATTACAATAGCGAAAAGCGTGCCAGCCTCGCTCAAATGTCATTTTTGAGACAAGGTGTGTCATACTTCACCCAAGCATGACGCAAAGGGTGACAAACTGTCATTCATTACTCTTCGAAAGAGTCGATTCGAGTGTCTCTGCTGTCACATCCAGCTGGAACTCCCCGTCTTGTGCGATGCTGATACCTCCCGTTTCTTCCGAGACTATGATAATGATGGCATCCGAAACTTCCGACAAGCCCAAAGCTGCCCTATGGCGCAGTCCGAGGCGCTTGGGGATATCCTCTCGGTGCGATATGGGAAGCACACAGCCGGCTGCCACAATCTTGTCATGCGACACAATCATAGCTCCGTCGTGCAAAGGGCTGTTCTTAAAGAAAATGTTCTCCACGAGCATGCGGTTGATATTCGCATCAATGCGCTCTCCTGTCTGAATATATTCTCCCAAATGTTGTGTTCGTTCCACCACGATGAGAGCACCTACTTTTCCTTCCGACATATTCTGACAGGCGCGCACAATAGGCAGATATTCCTGTCCTCGAGTTTGCGCCTTGTCTTTACTGAACAAATTGGCAATCTTGCGGAAACGTTTCTGCGAACCTAATTCGCGAAAGAAATGCCTAATCTCTTCCTGAAAGATGATGATGAGTGCCAACACGCCCACGTTTGCCAAAGCATCCAGGATGGAGCCCAACAACGGCATCTTGATAACATGCGCTACCACCAGCCAGACAAGGACGAAGATGAGAATTCCGACAAACAGATTCAGCGAGCCCGACTCCTTCATCATCTTGTAGAGGTAGAATAGTAGGAGCGATACCAGAAAGATATCGATGATATTAAGAATGGATAAGCCAAGTAACATACGTTATTTATACCTTATTTAATTATATGGTTTGCCTTTTAATCTGCTGCATCAGCTGTATCGTTTCGCAAGCTTCTCTCACGTCATGAACGCGCAATATGTCTGCCCCTTGCTGCAAGGCGATAGTGTGCAGCACAGTAGTCCCGTTGAGTGCTTCATCTGCCGATAGCGACAGCACTCGCTGGATCATCGATTTACGACTGACGCCTGCCAGCAACAGAGCATTCTCAACACGCAATTCGCAAAGATGTACCAGAAGGCGGTAGTTTTCATCCAATGTTTTTCCAAATCCAAAGCCTGGATCGAGAATCACATCTTTCACTCCCGCTGCATGCAACTTGTTTGCCATTTCGCAAAAATAGTTGCGCACATCGTTCACGATATCTGCTTCCTTACAAGAACAATCTTCCTTCTTCTCACGAGAGTTGTGAGTCAAGATATACGGCAAATGATTCTTTGCAACGACAGCTGCCATTTTCTCGTCGGCACACCCCGAGACATCATTCACGATGAATGCCTCGCACACACTCAAGCAGGCTTCTACTACCGAAGCGCGGAATGTATCAACGGAAAGAGGAACAGGAAGAAGAGCGTCTGACAGCGCTTCCAATACGGGAAGGAGCCGTGCTTTTTCCTCTTCTTCACTAACAGGCTCAGCGCCAGGACGAGTGGAACAAGCCCCAATGTCAATCACGGCAGCACCTTCGGCAACCATCTGCTGCGCACGCATCACAACAAGTTCTGCTGAGCCAATTCGCGAAGGAGCATAGAAGGAGTTGTCGGTGACGTTCACTATGCCCATCACGGCAGGAGTTGCCACAGATAACAGCTTGTCTCCTATTCGGATTGACTTTGTTCCTTCCTCCATAGATTCACTTTACATTAGAGTGCAAATATACTATTTTTTTATTTTTGATGCAAGGGTGAGGGTTTCTTTCTTTTTTTATTTGTATTTTTGCAAACTGATATGGAAACCACTGAACTTCTTTACCATCTTTTTCTCCAAAGCAAGGGAGTAACAACCGATTCGCGCCAATGCGCTGAGGGAATGATGTTTTTTGCACTCAAAGGTGAGCGCTTCGACGGGAATGCCTATGCTCTTCAAGCTTTGGAAAAGGGATGCCTGTGTGCTGTTGTCGACGACAACTCTTTCAAAAACGCTTCAGACAAGCGATTAGTGTATGTCGAGAACGTGCTTCTTGCTCTTCAGCAACTCGCAAGACATCACAGACGCAAGCTTGGCCTACCTGTTATCGGGATTACTGGCACTAACGGCAAGACAACCACAAAAGAACTGATAGCTGCCGTTCTTTGTCGCAAGTTCCGCACACACTATACGCAAGGCAACCTTAACAATCAGATTGGTGTGCCTCTCACGCTACTTCAACTCACCAGCCAGCACCAGCTTGCTGTGGTGGAAATGGGAGCGAGCCATCCGGGAGACATCAAAGAACTTGTCGACATTGCAGAGCCTGACTACGGAATCATCACCAACGTAGGACGCGCTCATCTTCAGGGTTTCGGCTCCTTTGAGGGCGTCATTCGCACAAAAGGGGAACTCTACGACTTCCTTCGTACTCGGGAAGGCAGTCTCGTTTTTCTTCACAACGATAATCCCTATCTGAAAGCTATCGCTCAAGGACTGAATACTATTCGTTACGGCACAGTCACAGAGAATGAGTCTCTTGCCGTAAGCGGAGAGCTGATTTCGCGCAATCCCTTCTTACGTTTCAGCTGGAAGGCAAAAGGCGTTCCTACTCATACAATCGATACGCATTTGGTTGGAGGCTACAACATCGACAATGCCCTTTGCGCCATAACCGTAGGGCGCTACTTTGGAGTGTCAGACGAAGACATTGATGCAGCTATCGAAGGCTATATGCCATCAAACAGTCGCTCACAGCTCATTATGACTTCTCAAAACACACTTATCGTCGATGCCTATAATGCCAATCCCACCAGCATGCGCGCTTCGCTGCTGAACTTTAACCAAATGGAAAGCAGCAACAAGGTAGTCATTATCGGTGACATGAAGGAACTGGGAGATGCTTCCTCAGAAGAGCACATCGCTATCGTTCAACTGATAGACGAGTGTACATTCGAGAAGGTTTGGCTCGTAGGGCAGAACTTCCGCGAGGCTCTTGCTGCCGTTCACGGAAAGGAGGACGGGGAAAACAAATCTTCCCGCTACCGCACTTTTGCTTCTGCCGAAGAGGTACTGGATTATTTGAAAGCCAATCCTTTGTCGGGTTGCAGCGTGCTGGTAAAAGGCTCTAATAGCATGCGCCTTTCCTCACTAATTCCTGCTCTATGACGAAAACGCCTCAGGTTACGACAAAGGACAAAGATAATTTAATAAGGAATAGTCAGATATGAAAACTACATACTACCGCGTAGCACAACACACCTTCGCTTTTCGCACTCCCGATGACGATAAACAAGACTACTTGCCTTCGTTTGCTCCTTTCGTTTGCAAATATGAAGAAGGCACCCCGCTCCTCTTCACTCTCACGCTTGATGATAACTTCTACCCTTCCGAGAAAGGAGCTACCATCGGGCAGTTCGACTGCGGGGGAGGAGATTTTGGCGTTTACAAGCTGGATGACGGTAGCTATCAGTTTCTCATCAATCCTCCCGGAAGGGAGTACTGCGGCATGCTGCAGACGAATGCTTCTTTTACCGAAGGCATTGCAGCGCTGCGTGGCAATGAGTCAACACGCGCCTATGCTGCCAACAACTGCATGATGCTCCTCTATGCCTTTGCTGCTGCCGACAAGCAGACGATGCTTTTTCACGCTTCCGTAATCGGGCACAACGGAAAAGGCTTCCTTTTCCTCGGAAAGAGTGGTACGGGTAAAAGTACTCACAGCCAACAATGGCTGAAATATATTTCAGGAAGTGAACTTATCAACGATGACAATCCTGTCGTTACTGTCACTTCTGAAGGAAAGGCTATCGTCTGGGGCTCCCCTTGGAGCGGCAAGACTCCCTGCTACCGCAATGTATCAGCGCCAATCGGAGCTTTTGTACGCATAAAGCAGGAGAAAGAGAACCGTATCAAACGTGACGACACTTTGCGGGCTTTTGCGTCTCTGCTTCCCTCTGTTTCCACTATGAAATGGGACGACAGGGTTTACAACGGTATCTGCGACAGCATAGCTCTTCTTATCAGCAATGTTCCCTGTTACACGCTCGGATGTCGCCCAGACAAAGAGGCAGCCGAAGTGTGCCAAGCAGAAGTCGAGAAGGAAAAAGACGACCCATCTATTTGATTATCCGATTACTTGATTACTTGATTATTTGATTATCTGATTACCTGATTATCTAGTTATCCCATAAGCCCATGTCTCACTCCATAGAGTTGCCCAACGATGTCTTTCTTCAAGAGGTACGCCGCTTGCTTGAAGAAGGACATACCGCTACACTTCGTGTGCGAGGAAACAGCATGCGCCCTTTCCTCGAAGACAGGCGTGATAGCATTGTGCTTACAGCAGTCACGCATGTCTGCGTGGGAGACGCCGTGTTGGCAGAAACGGAACCTGGGCACTATGTGTTTCATCGGATAATCTCGATTGATGGAGACAAAGTCACCCTTATGGGCGACGGAAACGTAGGAAGAACAGAGCATTGCTTGCACGAGAATGTGGTAGCAAACACACATTCATTTATCCGCAAGGGAAAGACATACTCTCCCGAAGGGAGCACTTGGCGCCGTTACTCTTGGTGGTGGACTCGTCTGCTTCCCTTTAGACGCTATCTGTTGTGGATATATCGACATTTCTTTATTTGACAAACAACGAATAAATTAAACAACATAATAAAAACCACTATGAGAATCAAACCTGGATTTGAGCTCCGCACCATATGCGGGCAACACATTGTCGTATCCAAAGGAATCGAGAATATCGACTTCAACCGAATCATTAGCCTCAACGACAGCGCAGTAAGCATCTGGAAGGCAGTAGAAGGCACCGACTTCACTCCCGCCGATATGGCAGCTGTGCTCCGCAAGGAGTATGAAGTGGACGAAGCTACCGCCCTTGCCGATGCCAACGAACTGGCAGAAGCCTGGAAGAAGGCAGGACTCTGCGAATAGGAAACATTTTTTATATTCGGACTTTTTTTATAGCAGATTTGCTAAATGCAAATCTGCTATTTCTTCTATAGCTAAAAACCATCGTTAACTATAAAGCGAGACTCTGTTAAGTTTTTTTCCTCAATTCTTACTCACTCCTTTCAAAAACAATATCGATTTCTCTCATTACTAACTGACAGTACTTGAAAACAAGAAGGCAGCGCTCGTAAGCGTTGCCTTCTTTATTTTGTTGCTGCACTTTGCAGCATCAAAGAGTCGGATTAGTCCTCATCCCACAGGTTGCCCCATCTGCCGCGACGACCGTTACCTAAGACTGGGCTATCATCAGCCTCGCCATCCTTTAAAGACGCAGCTATCAGATTCTGAGTGAAGAGAACCTCTTCTGTTAATTCGGGTTTAATATATTCCTTTTTCATTGTTGTATCTTGTTTAATCGGTTATTATTACTTTACGAAGATCTTGCGGTTGTTCTTGATGTAAACGCCCTTCTCCAACGGTCCGAGAACCTTGCGGCCGAGCATATCGTAAACATCACCAGCTTCTTCAACAGTTACCTCCTCGATGCCTGTAGTTCCACCGATACGATACATATTTGACTCGGTATCAGAAGGAACAGTAATGTAGCAACGATAAGCTGGAATAGTCTTAGCTTTAGTCTTAACATTGTAGAATCCTACGCCATTGACTTCCTGGTTCTGGAGAACATAATTGCCAACACCAGCCTCGATTTCAGTATCTACGAATACACCAGTCAAAATGCCATTCTTAACACTTGCTGCTTCGTTGGTAGGAGTACCCGAGAAGGTATAAGTCCCTTCTTTCTCGCCTTCAATGTAATAAGGAGTATTAGCAAGCAGAGTGGTGGTAGATTCACCAAGTACCAGAGTCTTGCCGTTGAGGGTAATGTCTGTATAAGCTACCCAGTCATAATCGGCAGGGATTTCAGCAGCAAACGGGAGAATCAACGTACCAGCATGAGCAGCAGTCATCGTGAAGGCAACGTCGGTTTGGGAAGCACCAGCAACGGTAACAGTTACGTCAAAATCATCAAGTTTTACATCTTTAGATGAATCTGTTGATGAGAAAACTGCTTTCTTGAAAGTAATAGTTCCACCTTTAAACGTCGCATCTGCAATAAAACCTAAAGTAATGATTTCAGTTACATCTGCGAAAGAGGCATTATTATTACTGCCATCCATTACAAAAATTCGAATACCTTCACCATCCTCAGGCACACCTTCTTGCCAATTATGCATTGCTATCCATTTACCTTTTTCTTTTTCCTCACGGAAAGCGGAACTATAAGCATAATCGAAAGTCAAACCTTCAGGTAAAACCATATCAAACTGAAATGCCGTAAACGTTTGCATGGATTCACTAGCCGTTAATACCAGCTCATTCTCCTCAGATCCGGGAACAAAAGGCGTATCCGAAGCGGTAACAACGAAGTCTGCCTTTGCCATCATTGCTACTGCGAGCAATGCGAATAAAACACTTAATTTTTTCATTGTTTAGATATGTAAAATTGTTATCAATAGTTCAACTTTTGCTAATTATGGAACATAAGTCGGGACAAAGATAGGAACATTTTTTTTCCCCACAAAGAAAAACAAGAAAAAATTATCGTTTTGTGGAAAAAAAATTTCGTGCCACGAATTGTATATTTTTAAAAGGTACAAAAGGACCTCTCAGGGTGTTGTGGGGGTTATTCAAGAAGAACAGAGAAAGGGCAAAGAAGGAAGATTGCGAGAGAGCGACGTGCAAAAAAAGAGAAAAAAGCCGCAAACACGTCTTGAACCTCGCGTTTCGCCCTTCATTTTTCACCCATTTTTAGCTACTTTTCGACAATTTCTTTTCAGCCCAGCCTTTTTTCAGCAAAAATCGCACTCAGATTATATTCCCAACGGATGAGAGACGTTCTCCCAAGAGACATTTTCTTAGCAGAAATCAGATTTTTCCTTCATTTCCAAAAATTACCGAGCCTTTGGGAGAGATATTACCGAGCCTTTGGGAGAACTTCTCCCAAGAAGGAATAATGGTTCTCCCAAGAAGGAATAATTCTTTTTTCTTTGAGAAAAAAAGCGGGAGGACTACAAATATCGAAGGAAGATTTGTTTGGCAGAGAGAAAACTTTTTCGTACATTTGCGGAGAAGAACATTACACACCCCGAAATATCTCCGCATTATGAAAAACACCAGACATCTTTTCCCGCTCGTTGCCCTCGTCACAGCGTGCATATCCTCATCCCTCGCCCTTGCCAACAACCCCGACGAAGGGTGGCTGCGTCCCTACGTGAACGGGCGCGGATTGGCTTTTGAATATAGCAGCGACAGCATTCATTGGAAGGTGTTGGGGAACGGGCGCACGTTTGTCGACAGCGACTTCGGCACGTGGGGCGCCGAGAAGAAAATGTCGGATCCCTGCCTGACTCGCGCCTCCGACGGCAGCTGGACTCTGCGCTGGATACCCAACGCACGCTACGGGCTATACGCCATCTGCACCAGCCACGACCTCATCCACTGGAAGCCGCAGGACTATCCCGCGCTGACGCCCTCAGTAGAGCAGGAGCTGAAGGAGCGCCCCGTAGCGCTACGCGTGGAATGGAGCCTCATCGAGAGGCTGAAGGAGCGCTGCGCCTATCTTGACGCACGCGACAAAAAATGGAGCGAGAGCCTGCTGCAGGACGGGGAACGCTTTGCCAGCCTCACGCCACAGAGCATCCGAATCTCGTTCGACGCTAACGAGACGAAGGAGATAAGCACGGAGCTGATAGGGGTGTTCTTCGAAGACATCAGCTACGGAGCCGACGGAGGACTGTACGCCGAGCTTGTGCAGAACCGCGACTTTGAATACACGCCGGGCGAGAACCGAAACAATCGCAGCTGGGGACCTCTCACAGCCTGGCAAATCATTCCCGAGCAAGCCTCCTCGCAGCTAAGCATAGGCACCGACGAGCCCATCCACGCCCACAACCCACACTACGCCATCCTCACACGCGCCGACAGCCCTGTGAGCCTTGTCAACACGGGTTTCGACGGCATCAGCGTCAAGGAGGGCGAGCCGTACGATCTCTCCCTCTTTGCCCGCCTGGCTCCCGGGCAAAAGGGCAGCATCAAGCTGAGAATCTTGCTACTGGGCAGCGAGGGTAACACGCTGGCAACCACCACTCTGAAGGTAGGTAGCACTACGTGGAAGAAACAAACAGCTGTGCTCCGCAGCAGCGCGACAGACAAGGGCGCACGCCTTTCCATTGAGCCCGAGGAGAGAGGAAGCATTCACCTCGATATGGTGTCGCTCTTCCCGCGCCACACCTTCAAGAACCGCAAGAACGGGCTCCGCGCCGATCTGGCACAAGCCATCGCCGACATACACCCAAAATTCGTGCGCTTCCCGGGAGGATGCGTGGCTCACGGCGACGGGCTGCAGAACATGTACCTTTGGAAGAACACCATAGGCCCCCTCGAGGCACGCACGCCGATGCGCAACATCTGGAACTACCACCAGTCGATGGGGCTGGGCTACTACGAATACTTCCTGTTCTGCGAGGACATTGGCGCAGAGCCTCTGCCCGTGATTCCCGCAGGAGTCCCCTGCCAGAACAGCAGCGACGGAGGACCTGGGCAACAGGGAGGAGTGCCGATGGAAGAGATGGAAGCGTTCACGCAAGACATTCTTGACCTGATAGAGTGGGCTAACGGTGATGCGAAGACTACGAAATGGGGGCGTGTGCGTGCCGAAAGCGGGCATCCCAAGCCTTTCGGCCTGAAGCACATAGGCATAGGCAACGAAGATCTTATCTCCGACGTCTTCACTGAGAGGTTCACGTACATATATAATAAGGTACACGAGCGATATCCCGACATAAAGGTTTGCGGCACAGTAGGACCCTTCCACGAAGGCAGCGACTACGACTGGGGATGGAAGTTGGCTTCGGAGCTGGGCGTGGATATGGTGGACGAACATTACTATGTGAGCCCGGGGTGGATGATACACAACCAGGACTACTACGACAACTACGACAGAACTAAGCCGCACGTCTATCTGGGAGAATATGCGGCACATGCCCGCAACCGGCAGAACTGTATGGAGAGCGCCCTCTGCGAGGCCCTCTACCTCACGAACGTGGAGCGCAATGCAGACGTCGTGGATATGACAAGCTACGCTCCCCTCCTCTGCCGCGAAGGGCACTCCAACTGGAATCCCGACATGATTTATTTCGACGGCAACTCCGTGAGGCTGACGCCCGGATACTATGTGCAGAAGATGTTCGGCACAAATAGCGGCAACCGCTATGTGAAAGGAAGGATGGATACGTCTGGGCTTGGGGAAGAAGTGCGCAGACGCATCAGCTACAGCTGCGTGACTGACAATCAGACGGGCGACATCATTGTGAAAATAGCCAGCCTGCTGCCCGTAACAACGAGCTTAGAAGCAGACGTAAGCAGCTTTGGAGTAGGCACGCTTGAGCCGCAAGAGGCTACTGTCCTCTCAGGGCAACCGACAGACACGAAGGCAGAGCCCGAAACGCTTCGTTTCGAAATTGAGCAGGGAAAACTCCAGCTGACGATGCCGCCCTACTCGTTCTGTGTGGCTCGCATCCATCAGCAGGGAAAGAAAAAATAACAAAAGAGAAATTTTTTTTACAAGGCGTGCAACTTTTCTCTCATCCCTTACGTCTAAAGTACGAAAACGGAAAAGAAAAGTTTAACCCAATTAAATATGACAACAATGAAAAGCGAAAACGAAAAGTATTGTGTGAATTGCGGCGAAGTGATTGATGCAAAAGCTGAAATCTGCCCGAAGTGTGGCGTGCGCCAGCCGATGGCTTACAACGATACGGAAAACTTCCAGTCGAAGCCGGTTAAGCATACCGACGACCGTTGGCTCATCACCCTGCTGCTGTGCGTATTCCTCGGCGAACTTGGCGTGCACCGCTTCTATGTAGGAAAGATCGGAACCGGCATCCTGATGCTTATCACGTTGGGCGGCTGCGGTATCTGGTGGCTCATCGACCTTATCTTCATCGTAACCAACCAGTTTACCGACGACGAGGGGCAAATCCTCCACAGCTAACAGTCTGCCTTGCCTTGCATCTCCTTTAACCTTAGGTTTAAGGCAAGCGGCGGCTCGGAATAAAAAATAAAAAGGGTTTTATTTTATTCTTCTCTCGCCTTGCATTTCCTTTAGCCTGCAGGTTAAGGCAAGCGGCGGCTCGGAATAAAAAATAAAAAGGGTTTATTTTATTCTTCTCTCGCCTTGCATTTCCTTTAGCCTACGGGTTAAGGAAAGCGGCGGCTCGGAATAAAAAATAAAAGGGGTTTTATTTTATTCTTCTCTCGCCTTGCATTTCCTTTCAAAACTCTCTATATATCTGCGGACACGATGGCTTCTGGTTGTCGTGTTCGCCTACTTTTTAGTGGGGCTGCTGCTCCGGCTTTACACTTCTGTCAACATTCTTCCTCCCTGCCTTTGGACGGCAATCTTTCACGTACATTGCCCAGGATGCGGTATGACACGCGCTTGCCTTCGTTTGATGCAATTCGATTTCGCGGGCGCCTGGCACGCCAATCCGCTGACGATACCTGTAATAGTAGGAATTCTGGCTGCTATTGTTGTTGATTTCCGAAAATTTACATTACATTTGCAGCATCCAACGGAAAAGAAGGAATGACTGTCTGCATAGCTGAGAAACCAAGCGTGGCACGCGAGATAGCGAATGTGCTGGGAGCACGCTCGAGCCACGAAGGGTATATCGAAGGAAACGGGTATCAAGTGACCTGGACCTTCGGTCATCTGTGTACGTTGAAAGAACCGCACGACTACACGCCTCAGTGGAAGGGATGGTCGTTGGCAGCGCTTCCTATGGTGCCGCAGCGCTTCGGCATCAAGCTCATCGACGATGCCGGCATCCGTAAGCAGTTTGCCATCATAGAAGGATTGATGCAGAAGGCCGACATGATTATAAACTGCGGTGATGCCGGGCAAGAGGGAGAGCTCATCCAGCGTTGGGTGATGCAGAAAGCGGCAGCCACATGCCCCGTGAAACGTCTGTGGATTTCGTCTCTTACTGCGGAGGCCATACGCGAAGGTTTCAATTCGCTCCACGATGCTTCCGACTATCAACGGCTCTACGAAGCCGGGCTCTGCCGCGCCATCGGCGACTGGCTGCTGGGCATGAATGCCACACGCCTCTACACGCTCAAGTATGGCAGAGACAGGCAAGTTCTCTCCATCGGAAGAGTGCAGACCCCTACGCTTGCCCTCATCGTGCGCCGACACGAGGAGATTGCCAACTTCAAGCCTGAGCAATATTTCGAATTGAAAACCACCTACCGCGATACCGTCTTCAACTCCACACGCGGCAAGTTGAAATCGGAGCAGCAGGGAAGAGAAATCATCGAGCAGATAAAAGACCTGCCCTTCGAGATAACAAACATCACCAAGAAAGAAGGGCGAGAAGCACCCCCACGCCTGTTCGACCTCACGTCGCTGCAAGTGGAGTGCAACAAAAAGTTCTCCTTCTCAGCCGACACCACACTCAAACTCATTCAGTCGCTTTACGAGAAGAAAGTTACCACCTATCCGCGCGTAGACACCACCTTCCTCCCCGACGATGTCTATCCCAAATGCGGCACCATTCTGAACGGACTTGCTGATTACCAAGAGATAATGCTACCCTTGAGAGGGAAAAAACTGTTGAAGAGCAAGAAGGTGTTCGACAACTCAAAAGTAACCGATCACCACGCTATCATCCCCACGGGAGTTAATCCGCAAGGGCTCTCCGATATGGAGAAAAAGGTGTTCGACCTTGTTGCGCGGCATTTTATCGCCGTCTTCTTCCCCGACTGCCGCTTTGCTACCACTACGGTGCAAGGGAAAGCGGGCGAAGAGGAGTTCAAGACATCAGGGAAAACCATCCTCGACCCAGGATGGCGACTGGTTTTGGGAGCTCCCGTTGTCGATACTTCGCAGTCCTCATCCGAAGGAAAAGGGAAGGCGAAGGACTCCTCTTCAAACGAAGAAACGCCTGAAGCAGTTCCTGAGCGCACGCTGCCCCTTTTTGAGCAAGGAGAAAGCGGGCCTCATCAGCCCGACTTGCTTGAGAAATGGACTCAGCCTCCCAAGCCTTACACCGAAGCCACTCTCCTGCGCGCAATGGAAACAGCAGGCAAGCTGGTGGAAAACGAAGAACTGCGCGATGCGTTGAAAGAAAACGGAATCGGCAGGCCTTCGACGCGCGCTGCCATCATCGAGACGCTTTTCAAGCGCAAATACATTGTCAAAGAGCGCAAAAGCCTGCTGCCCACAAACATCGGCATCGAGCTGATTCACCTCATCCACGAAGATGTGCTGAAAAGCGCCGAGCTGACAGGCATCTGGGAAAAGCATCTGCGCGACATTGAGAAAGGCAGTTACGAACCACGACAGTTCCTCGACGAACTGAAGGAAATGGTAGGAGGCATCGTTACGCAAGTAATGAGCGACTCTTCGAACCGACGTATTAACTAAGGAACCGATTTTTTGGAGAAGGAATCTCGCGATATGAAGAAAGAAAAAAAATTTTTGGAGAAGGGAAAAAATCGTATGGAGAAGGAAAAAATATTTCTTCCTTTTCTTGCCATTCTGATGATGCTTTCTTCTGTGGGAATGAAGGCTCAGGGCACCCTTTTTGAAGATGCTTTCGAAGCTACGGAGAACATGCGCGTAGGATGGAATTTGGGAAACACGCTCGACTGTCATTCAGGCGACACGCTCAATATGTGGATTGAACATTGGACTTCAAGAAATCCCGGCGACTACGAGAAAGCGTGGGGGCAGCCCGTCACTACCAAAGCGCTGATAAAGATGTTCAAAGACGCTGGCTTCAATGCCATTCGCGTTCCTGTTACCTGGTATCCTCACATGGAAGCAAAATTCTCTTTCAGCAGCAGTAGCAACAGCTATTGGTATCCTTCGCGAGATGATATAGGAACAAAGGTGAAAAGCAATTGGATGAAGCGCGTGAAAGAGATTGTGGCCTACATCATCAGTCAAGACATGTATTGCATTCTCAACATTCATCACGACACAGGTGCTGCCAACACCACCTGGCTGGAAGCAAGCGAGGAAGGCTACGCAAAGAGCAAGGAGCGATTTGAAGAATTGTGGCGACAGATAGCGGAGGAGTTTAAGGGCTATGGAGAGAAACTGCTCTTTGAGGCATACAACGAGATGTTGGATGAGTACGACTCGTGGTGCTTCGCTTCGTATGCCACTCCCGCTAAATACAACGCTACCGTTGCTGCTTCGGCATACAACGCCATTAATGCCTACGCGCAGAGTTTTGTCGATGTCGTTCGCAGCACAGGAGGAAACAATTCGCAACGCAATCTTATCGTCAGCACTTACGGAGCCTGCAGCGGCTCGGGCACGTGGAATGCCCATTTGAAAGATCCTCTCAAGAACATGAATCTCCCTAATGACAATGCAGAAGGGCGACATATCATCTTCGAAGTTCACTCCTACCCCAACATTTCCAACCTCACAAACGCCAAAAACGAAGTGAAGGATATGATGAAAGCCCTTCAAACGAACCTTATCAGCAAAGGTGCACCCGTTATTATCGGTGAATGGGGCACTTTTAATTTGGAAGAGGACTACAAGAACAACAGAACAAACATGGCAGCCTTTGCAAAGGATTTCGTGGAGCAAGCAAAAGAGTACGGCATCACCACATTCTACTGGATGGGGCTCTCAGACGGTGCAGACCGCTCCTCGCTCAAATGGACTCAACCCGAGATAAAGGATGCTATCATTACCGGATTCTACGGAGAAGGAGGCTTCGATACAGGCCTTTTCCCTTTTTTGAAAGAAGGCACTTGTAACGAAGAGCCTTACTACGACATCCTCGGACGTCCTGTCTTCAATCCTGGTGCAGGTATCTATATAAGGAAAGGGAAAAAGGTTGTACTGAAATAAAAGAAACGCGCTAAATACTAAAAAGGAATAGGATTGCGTTTTTAATTATAGAATGATAAAATTTGCTCCAAAACTATGCGTTCTCCTTTCCCTGCTTCTTACTTTAGCAGGATGCGGAGCTGAGTCGGCTTTACGCAAAGCCGACCAACACTATGCTTTGGGCGAATATTACGAAGCTGCATCATACTACAAGAAAGCTTACGGCGCTACGAAGGCGAAAGACCGAGAGCGGAGAGGGCAACGTGCCTTCATGATGGGCGAATGTTATAGACGCATAAACAACAATGCCCGAGCAATAGGAGCATACCAGAATGCCATCCGATACCAGTATCCCGACAGCATAAGCTATCTTTATCTGGCAAACCTTCAGCTGCAGAAGAGCGACTACAAAAACGCTGCCAACAACTACAACATCTTCCTTCAGGCTGATTCGGGGAACGTGCTTGCGATGAACGGACTGAAATCGTGCGAGCTAGCCCCCGAATGGAAGAAAAATCCCACACGGCATATCGTGAAAAGAGATGCTTTGTTCAACTCAAGGCGCAGCGATTTCTCACCCGTCTTCGGCGATGCCGACAACACCACTCTTTATTTCACTTCCACACGCGACAAAGCATTAGGCGAAGACAAAAGCCCCATAACTGGAGTGAAGGCTCCCGACATTTTCAGCGCTTCGAAAGACGAAAAAGGGAAATGGCAGAAGCCCGAAGCTATCGAAGGAAATCTCAACACAGAGTACGAGGATGGGGCCTGCTGCTTCTCTCCCGATTTTCAGACAATGTACCTTACGCGTTGTGCCACAGACGAGACTTCCGCACGCCCGGCTCAAATCTTCAAGTCTTCGCGAAGCGATGCTTCTTGGGGGCAAGCCAACGTCTGTGACTTCATTACCGACTCCGTCTCTTCCTATGCACATCCTGCAGTGAGCCCCGACGGAACGTGGCTCTACTTTGTTTCCGACTTGGGAATGGATGCTTTTGGCGGATACGACATCTACCGCATAAGCATTGGAGGAGGAAACTTCGGAGGCATTGAGAACTTAGGGCCTGAAATTAATACTCCGGGAGACGAGATGTTCCCCACGTTCCGTGAAAACGGTGACTTGTACTTCTCTTCTAACGGACGTCCCGGGATGGGAGGACTCGATATCTTCTGCGCACATCAAGATGACGACGGACATTGGACAGTGACAAATATGCGAAGTCCCGTCAACTCCCCAGGCGACGACTTCGGAATGACTTTTGAAGGGCCTTACAACCGAGGTTTCTTCAGTTCTAATCGGAACGACGGAAAAGGTATGGACCATATCTACTCCTTTGAGCTGCCCGAAACCATCCATAACCTCACGGGATGGGTGTATGAGAAAGACGGATATGCGTTGGAAGAAGGATTGGTTTACCTTATCGGCAACGATGGAACTAACGAGAAAATCAACGTAAAGACTGACGGCTCTTTCGTGCAGCGTGTGACTCCGGGAGTAAGCTACGTGTTGCTGGGCACTTGCAAGGGATTCCTTAACTTCAAGCAAGAATTGACTGCCGACAGTACTGTAGAGAACCGAGAATATGAGCTCTACTTCCCTTTGTCGTCTATCACGCGCCCCGTACTTATCGACAACATCTTCTATGAGTTCGACAAAGCAACGCTTACCGATGCCTCAACCGAAGCACTTGACGAACTGGTACGGTTGCTTAATGACAATCCGAACGTCACTATCGAGCTGAGTGCTCACTGCGACTATAAAGGGAACGATGCTTACAACGAGAGGCTCTCGCAAAGGCGTGCAGAAAGCGTTGTGAACTATCTCATTGCGCACGGAATAGAAAAAGAGCGCCTAACGCCAAAGGGCTATGGGGAGTCAAAGCCGAAAGTCGTTAGGAAAAAGTTGACAGAGAAGTATGACTTCCTGCACGAAGGCGATGTTCTGACAGAGTCGTTCATACTGGCTTTGCCCGAAGAGCAGCAGGAAATCTGCAATCAGCTCAACAGACGAACCGAATTCAAGGTAATACGCACTACCTATCGCCTTTTTGACTAGGCATCCAGAAGTCTTTTTCTTAAAAAAAGTTATCGGTATGCAACCTTTTGCATATGCCTTGCGTCTAAGGAGAGAAAGCCTTACGGCACGAAAATAAATTAACAAACCTCAAACAACGGAAAACCAAATGAAGGGATTAACAAAAATCATGCTGGTGGCTATTATTGCCATCATGGGATGTGCGACAACGGCATCTGCCAGCACACCGAAGGAGAAATGTGTCAAGAAACTTGAGAAACTGACACAGGAAATGAAGAAAAACAATGCCGACTATACCGACGAAGATTGGAATAGGGTTGCTGAAGAGTATGAAGCCATAAGCAAGGAAATGGAAGAGTATGAGTATACCGACGAAGAACTGCGCAAGATTGGAGTGCTGAAAGGGCGCTTCTACAATATCGTGGCAAAGAAGAGCGTCAGCAAGGGCGCATCGGAACTTAACACACTCATCCAGCAGCTGGGAGGCTTCCTGCAAGGATTCCTCGAAAAGGACGACACAGACAAATAGCTCCTTCAATAATCTATCATACGCAAGAGGGCGTGTCATGTTTGTGACACGCCCTCTGCCGTTTTGATAAGCAAAGATTCTTGGCTTATTCTCCCAGCAGCTCAGCCAATTTCTCTGAGATAGCCTTACCGCGCAAGTCGCGAGCCAGAATTGTACCATCTTCTCCGATGAGAACCGTTGCGGGAATAGCACGCACACCATAGAGGGCAGCACCTTCGCTATCCCAACCCTTCAGGTCAGACATGTGGTTCCAAGGAATTTCATTCTTAGCCACGCAATTCTTCCATGCAAGCGTATCATTATCAAGGCTGACACCTACAATGCCGAATCCCTTATCCTTGAAAGCAGCATAGGTTTCCTTTACATTGGGCATCTCCTGCATGCAAGGTCCGCACCAGCTAGCCCAAAAGTCAACCAGAGTGTACTTGTTCTTTGCCACGAAGTCTGACAGCTTCACGCGATTGCCTGCCAAGTCTGTCATCTCAAAGTCGATGAACTTCTTACCAGTTGAGGTAGCAAGCACCTTGCTGTTGTTCTCCACAAGTCTCTTAACGCCTTCGTTTCCAGGGAAATTAGCGCTGAATTTCTCAAGAACCTCAGCCAGCTCTTCGGGTTGGAAAGCATAGTAGGAGCTGAGCAGGTTGGTAAGGCCGAATACGTTGTCGGTATTCTCGGTTACGCTGGCTTTCACGATTTCATCGTAAGACTTTTCGATAGCTTCCATCTTAGCCTTCGTGTCGTCGCTGGCTTCGCCTGAAGCAGAGGCTACTGCCAAGTCGCGATACTCCTGAGTAATCTCCATTACCTTCTTGTTGAAGTCCTTAAGTTTGTCGTTGCTCGTAGTTCCGGAAACAACCACATCGTCAGAGTCGCTGACAACGGTGATGTTACCCGGCTCCAGGAAGAGCTGTGCGAAGGGACGTCCTCCCTCCATAAGCAGAGCCATCTGGCAAGAGTCAACTACGCCTGCTAATTTGAATTTTCCATTCTTTACCACAGCTGCTTTGATGGGCATCGGGGTGCGCCCGTTCTCCAATACGTTGAGCTCGATGGTATCACCGTCTTCTGCATCGCTGTAGTTACCGGTAATGGTGAAAGAATTCTTGTTCTGACATGCTGCAAGCAGCACTACGGCTGCTGCAAACGCAAAAAACTTTTTCATTGTCTTGTAGTTAAATGTTTATATAAAAGAGAATTTGTTATTCCTTCTCGAAAAATATTTTTTCCTTCTCCAAAAAAATTTTTCCCTTCTTCATACGGCGATATTTGTTCTCCAAAAATCCGTATGCTTTGAGCAAATTATTTTTGGATGATATACTGGTCGCTGATGGAGGAGTGATATATCACGCACTTGATGGCATCGGCAAACATATCGGCTATCGACAGCTGCTTCAGCTTGGGGCAGCGCTTGGCTCCGTCGGCCATCTCGTTAAAATAGGGAATGCTGTTGGTAAAGACTATTTCCTCTATCAACGAATTGTTAATGTTGTCAGTAGCTTTCCCCGACATCACGCAATGACTGGCAAAGGCGCGCACGCTTTTGGCTCCTGCCTTCACCATCTCGTCGGCAGCGCGGCAGATGGTGCCTGCTGTGTCGACGATGTCGTCGAAAAGCAGTACATTCTTGTCTTTCACGTCGCCGATAATCTGAATAGACTCAACCACATTGGCTCTTGCTCGCGTCTTGTTGCAGAGCACGAGGGGCACGTTGAAGTACTTCGCATACGTAGCGGCTCGCTTGCTGCCTCCCACGTCGGGTGTGGCGATAACCATATCTTCCAGCTGCATCGACTGTATGAAGGGGGCAAACACGTTGCTGGCATAGAGGTGGTCGACAGGCACGTTGAAGAAGCCCTGAATCTGATCGGCGTGAAGGTCCATCGTGATGATGCGGTTGACGCCTGCCACGCTCAGGATATCTGCAACCAGTTTTGCACCGATTGACACGCGTGGCTTATCCTTACGGTCTTGCCGAGCCCAGCCGAAATACGGTATGACGGCGATGATGCTATGTGCGCTGGCGCGCTTTGCAGCGTCAATCATCAGGAGCAGCTCCATCAGGTTGTCAGCCTTTGGGAACGTCGACTGCACAAGGAAGACGTCCTTTCCACGAATGGACTCCTCATAGGAAACGGAAAACTCGCCATCGGCAAAGTGCGTCACAATCATGTTGCCCAAGTCGCAATCGAGCGAACGGCAAATCTGCTCAGCAAGGTATCTCGTGTTGGTACCCGAGAACACCATAAAGGGAACTTTCGAACTCATTACTACTAACGGGAAAAGTGGGTTAAAAAAACTATGCAAAGGTAAACATATTTTATCGGATAACTATCGTTTCCCGCATTTTTTTTGCAACATTAAACACATCGCCCCAAAAAGAAGGAAAAAATCGCCCGTTCTTCGCCTTTTATTCCTCTTTATTATGTAACTTTGCACCCAAATTTGAAAAAACGAACCGAAACAGGTAAAAAAGATATGGAACTGGCAAGCAAATACAACCCCGCGGATGTGGAGGCAAAGTGGTATCAGTACTGGTTGGATAACAAACTCTTCAGCTCAAAGCCCGACGGGCGCGAGCCTTACACCGTCGTCATACCGCCTCCCAACGTCACGGGCGTCCTCCACATGGGGCACGTGCTGAACGAAACCATTCAGGACATCCTCGTGCGCCGCGCTCGAATGGAGGGTAAGAACGCCTGCTGGGTTCCGGGCACCGATCATGCTTCCATCGCTACCGAAGCGAAGGTTATCAAACGTCTTGCCGAAAAGGGAATCAAGAAGAGCGACCTTACTCGTGAGGAGTTCCTCAAGCACGCATGGGCTTGGACCGACGAGCACGGAGGGATCATCCTCAAGCAGCTCCGCAAGCTGGGATGCTCGTGCGACTGGGACAGAACTGCTTTCACGATGGACGAAATGCGCTCCGATAGCGTCATAAAAGTATTCTGCGACCTCTACGACAAAGGACTCATATACAGAGGACTGCGTATGGTTAACTGGGACCCTGAGCGCCAGACGGCTCTCTCGGACGAGGAAGTTATCTATCACGACGAGCACTCGCACCTCTTCTATCTGCGCTATTACGTTGACGAGCCTGCAGGAAGCACCGACGGAGAGGAACCTGATGCTCAGGTTCTTCGCCCAGAGTATGCCTTCGACCCGACTGTGAAGCACCAGATTATTCATAGAGATGAGCAAGGCAGACGCTATGCAGTTGTGGCTACCACACGCCCCGAAACCATTATGGGCGACATCGCCGTATGCATCAACCCGAAAGACCCAAAGAATACTTGGCTGAAGGGTAAGCGGGTGATTGTTCCGCTTGTCAATCGTGTAGTTCCCATCATCGAAGACCGTTACGTGGAGATAGAATTCGGTACTGGATGTCTGAAGGTGACTCCCGCGCACGATGTCAACGACTACGCCCTCGGGCAGAAGTACAACCTTGAGGCTATCGACATTTTCAATCCAGACGCCACCATCTCCGAAGCTGCCGGCATTTACGTCGGAATGGACCGTTTTGCCTGTCGCGAGCAGATAGTGAAGGATCTTGGCGCAGCATCTCTCCTTGAGAAGGTAGAGGACTATGATAATAAGGTAGGATATTCCGAACGTACCAACGTTCCCATTGAGCCGCGCCTCTCGCTCCAGTGGTTCATCCACATGCAGCATTTTGCCGACATCGCCCTTCCTCCCGTGATGAAAGACGACATTCATTTCTATCCGCCGAAGTATAAAAACACCTACAGCAACTGGCTTGAGAACATCAAGGACTGGTGCATCAGCCGACAGCTTTGGTGGGGACACCGCATACCTGCTTACTTCCTCCCGGGACAAGAAGACGTAAAGGAAGAGAATCGTCAGTACGTAGTAGCAGAAACAAGGGAGAAGGCAGCAGAGAAGGCACGCCTCATCCCCGGTTACGAAAACATTTCCGCAGAAGAGCTTATTCAAGACGAGGGGGCTCTCGACACGTGGTTCAGCAGCTGGCTTTGGCCTATCAGCCTTTTCAACGGCATCAACAATCCCGACAACGAGGAACTGAAATACTACTACCCCACATCGGACCTCGTGACAGGACCCGACATTATTTTCTTCTGGGTAGCCCGAATGATTATGGCTGGGTACGAATACGAGGGTGATATGCCGTTCAAGAACGTTTACTTCACAGGCATCGTTCGCGACAAGTTGGGAAGGAAAATGTCGAAGAGTCTCGGCAACAGCCCCGATCCTCTTGACTTGATTGACACATACGGAGCCGACGGAGTTCGTATGGGAATGATGCTCAGCGCTCCTGCTGGTAACGACATCCTCTTTGATGAGAGCCTCTGTGAGCAAGGACGTAACTTCAACAATAAGATTTGGAATGCTTTCCGTCTCGTTAAGGGATGGACTATCGACGAGAAGGCAGCTCAGCCTGCTGCTTCTGAAATAGCCATCCGATGGTTCGGAGAGAAACTGGCTAAGACAGCAGCCGACATCGAGGACCATTTCCGTAAATACCGTATCAGCGATGCCCTGATGAGCATCTACAATCTCTTCTGGGACGAGTTCTCAGCCTGGTATCTTGAGATGGTTAAGCCTGCTTACGGATGCGGAATAGACAGAAAGACGTTTGAAGCCACACTACATTACTTCGACATGCTGCTTCGTTTGTTGCATCCTTTCATGCCGTTCATTACCGAAGCCCTGTGGCAGGCTATCGAGGAGTGCAAGGAAGGAGAAAGCATCATGTTCCAGCCTGTAAAGGCGCTGAGCAAACCTTTCGACGCACAAATCATCAGCGACTTCGAAGCGGTGAAAGGCATCATTGCCGGCGTGCGTACCATCCGTCTGCAGAAAAACATTCCGCAAAAAGAGCCACTCACTCTGCAGGCAATCGGAACGAATCCTTCTGTTGCCTATAATGCCGTCATCAGCAAAATGGCAAATCTCAGCTCCATCGACGTCACAGAAGAGAAAGATGCGACAGCCGTCAATTTCATGGTAGGGACAACAGAGTTTGCCGTTCCTCTTGGAAGTTTGATGGATGTGGAAGCTGAGATGAAAAAACTGACAGACGAACTTACCTATACCGAAGGCTTCCTGCAGAGCGTGCTGAAGAAGCTCGGCAACGCCAATTTCGTAGCTCATGCCCCCGAAGCTGTCGTAGCCAACGAAAGGAAGAAACAAGCCGACGCTGAAAGCAAGATTGCCTCGCTGAAGGCAGCCATTGAGGCTCTTCGCAAAGGATAGATCAATAGCGTTCAGATTATCCCATCAACCACAAAACAAGAAACAGATTTCTTAGAATCACCAATAGAAAAAGATGAAAAAGAAAAATGCCATAATACTCGCTAGCATCGCTGCGGCTCTTCTTGCTGCTATCATCCTTATACTTGCTATCAGCTTGGGTAAGGCAAAGAAGGAGAATGAAGAGATGTCCCAACTCTTCCAGATTGAAAAGGAAGAGATGGAAAACGAATACTCCTCCTTCGCCACGCAGTACGACGAAATGAAGCTTATCATCAGCAACGATTCTTTGCAGATACAGCTCGAGCGAGAAAAGGAAAAAACTCAGCGCCTGCTGGAAGAGTTGCGGAACACAAAAGCTACCGATGCGGCAGAAATCACCCGACTGAAGAAGGAACTCGCTACCGTTCGAAAGGTTATGCGCAGCTATGTGGCGCAGATTGACTCTCTCAATCAGGCAAACGAAAAACTCCACTCCGAGAACAAAAAAGTGCGTCAGCAGTATGCAGCAGCAGCGCAGCAAATCACATCTCTGCAGGAAGAGGCTAAGAACCTCTCCGACAAGGTGAACCTTGCTTCGCAACTCGATGCAACGGGATTCGTTGTCAACGCCAAAAACAAGCGTGGAAAAGCAACTACCAAAGTGAAGGAAGTCACGCAGATAGCCATCGGCTTCACCATCGTAAAGAACATAACTGCCACTACAGGCGAAAAGACAATCTACGTTCGCATCGCCAAACCCAACGGCAGCATCCTTACAAAGGACAATTCCAAGACTTTCCCCTACCAAAACACGCGCCTTGAATACTCCATCAAGAAAGTCATCGAATACACAGGCGAAGAACAGCCCGTTACCGTTTACTGGGACGTAGAGGAATTCCTTGATGCCGGCACATACGAAGTGTTTGTCTTTGCCGATGGCGTGATGATAGGAAGCAAGAGTTTCACACTCAGCTAACTGCGCCCCAAGCTTCTTCAAACTGATACGCTACAAATCCCCGCGCCTTCCTTCATAACACGAATGTGAAGAGAATGAAGCGGGGATTTTTCGTTGAGTATAACCGATTATTCTAAGAGCATATCAGGTTTATTCTTTGAACATATCGGGTTTTGCTTTGAGCATATCGGTTTTTACTCAAAGAATAATCATTTTTTCTTTGCCCAAAAACTATTATTCCTTCTTCATATTTCACTTTGGGCAAAACTGTCAGCAAGAAAGACAAAACTTTTGTACCTATTCTTTTCCCGAAAGAAGGCATTCCCTCTAAGATCTGAGGCTTTTCAAAAAAGAAAGGCCGACAATGTCATTTGCCAGCCTTCCGTTTACTTTCAGCAGAGATTAATCTTTCCTTTGCTCGGATTCTTTTCGAAAGCGATTGTTACCTCCACGCCCGGCTTGGAGTCCTTGTTTGCCCTTCTCCATATTTCGGAGGAGTTCGCGCTGGAATTCATATTCTGCCATCTGCACTTTTAGCAGCTTTGTAGCGGGAATAATCTGCTTGAACTGCTGCAGATAATCTTTCTCCAGCTGATCGCACTTGATTTTCATCTCTGCCGTAGCATCGACGAGCTTTGCAGCCTCTTCCTCTGAGAGTTCTTTACCGAAAGTGCCGCGAACCTGACGCATCGTGTTGCGCTGAAGTTCCATTTTCTCCCTCTGAAGCTTGAAATATAGCGGGAAGAAGGCTGTTGCCTCCGTTTCGGAAAGCCCTGCACGATGCGTGATAAAAGCCTGTTGCTTCGCCTTGTAGTCTTCGGGCGACATTCTTTTCTGTTCCTTGTCTTGCCCAAACACAAGGGTGAAGCTAAGTAGCGCAAGCAGTAAGATAGTGCATCGTTTCATCATATTCTTTTATGTTTTGTATCAGATTTTGTGAGTTTGCGTGCTATTACTCCTCGTCGGTGAGGTAGCTGTAAAGGGTGTATTCGTCAAAGAGGGAAGTGGCCATATAGTCGGACATCTCCTCTTCGGTGTATTCTGCCACGTAGTCGGCAGCACGAGTCGAGTCGGCCCGATGGACTGCTCCTATGATGAAGGCGACAGCGCATACGGCTGCAGCAGCATAGAGCCAGGGGCGCCACGTTCTGCGCCCGACACCAATCTTGGGATGCGTCTCTTCGGCTGCCTTCTCAGGCAACAGGCGCATCATATTCTCAGCGAATCCTTCAAAGTATCCGTCGGGAACCTTGAACGGATTCTCTGTTCCGATTTTCCTGCGTAATTCTTCTTCTTTCATAATTATTTCCCTTTACACTTTTTTGACGATAAAACTTCGTAAAAGTTTAAACGTCGTCTTCAAAAAATGAGGCTATTTTTTTTACTGCCAGATGATAAGAAGCCTTGAGGGCTCCTACGCTGGTATTCAGGATTTCTGACATATCCTCATATTTCATTTCCTCGAAATACTTCATGTTAAACACCATTCGCTGCTTGGGAGGCAACGTCTGCAGTGCCTCCTGAAGGCGCAGCTGCAGCTGATCGCCGTCGAAATACTCGTCTGCCTCAAGTTGGAGGCTGGATGAGTCCTCATCGTCAAGCGACACCATATCGTTGGAGCTCTGTTTTTTCAGAAACGTCAGCGCTTCGTTTGTGGCAATGCGATAGAGCCAAGTGGAAATCTTTGAATTTCCCTGAAACCCGTCGATATTCGTCCACGCCTTGATGAACGTATTCTGCAGCAGGTCGTTGGCATCATCGTGGTCGAGCACTATACGGCGCAGATGCCAGTAAAGGGGCTCGGTATACTCCTTTACCAGAACCGAAAACGCTGCAGAAGCCGTTGCGGGTTGGTGTAGCTGACGCAGTATGAGTTCTTCGTTTATTGCCATCGGCGCAAAATTACAAAATGTTTTGCAATAGACAAGGTTTCTTTCACAATAAAGTTTTTTATTTCGCTCTGCTCGTTACATTTAAAAAGGTATAGTGTCTCGCGAGTTTCAGTCACTTTTCGTTTATATTTGTATCGACAACCCCTCTGTGGCAAGCTCCGTTGCCGGGAAAATGCTCCGAGCCTCTTCCAGCAGTTTCTTCTCATCATCGTATCGTGCAGAGAAGTGCCCGAGAATCAATCGTTTCACACCCGCCTGCGCGGCAATTGTCGCAGCTCCCACAGAAGTAGAGTGGAACGTCTTTTTAGCGCGCACCAAGTCGTCTGCCTGGAAGGTAGCATCGTGATAGAGCACGTCGACGCCTTCTATCAAAGGTATAATTTCGGTTCTGGGAGCCGTATCGCAGCAATAAGCATAGCTGCGCGAAGGAGAAGGATCGGTAGTGAGCCAATCGTTGGGAACGATGCTTCCGTCGCTAAGCTCAAAGTCGGCCCCGTTCTTGATGCAGTTGATTTGCGAAACAGGTATGTGATAGAAGTCTATCATTTCGCGTCGGATGTGCCTTGCGGAAGGTTTTTCGCGAAACAGAAATCCGCTGCTCGGCACTCGGTGACACAACGGAATAGTCGTTACCGTAAGGGAACGGTCCTCGTAAATCACTTCCGACGTATCGGGCGCAAAGGGATGAAACTCCACTTCATACTCCATATCCTTGCAAAAGAAGTCTATCTGAGGACGCAGCAGCGTTTCCAACTCGGGAAAGGCATGAATGTGCAGCGTTGCCGCATGCCCGCGCCCCAGCATGCCCAGAGTAGAAATGAGCCCTATCAGCCCGAAGCAATGATCGCCGTGAAGATGACTGATAAAGATATGTCCGAGCCGCGCAAATCCTTGCCGACTATACCGCATCTGAAGTTGAGTGCCCTCGCCGCAGTCGATCATAAACTCCTTCCCGCGCCGAAGGACGAGCTGCGACGATGATGCGTGACGCGTGGTGGGCAGAGCCGACCCGCAGCCAAGTATCTTAACTTCAAATTCTTCCATGATAAATCTCCTTGTGGCAAACTTTTTCGATGTGCAAAAGTACGAAAAGAATGTCAACAAATCGAAAAGCGGGAAAGAAAAGAGTCTTCTTTTTTGGATTTTTTGGGTTATTTGTGTATATTTGCAGACGAAACGAATTATTGAGATGCCAAACAAACTGACAAGACATATTCCGAATGCGGTAACGAGCTGCAACCTGCTCTCGGGCTGCATTGCCTGTGTGTTTGCGCTCCAAGGCAACTACTCGACGGCTTTCCTGTTCATCTTGCTGGGAGCCTGCTTCGATTTTCTTGACGGGCTCACGGCACGTGCCCTCAGAGCCTATTCCAACATAGGAAAGGAACTCGATTCGCTGGCAGACGACATCACCTTCGGCCTTGCGCCTTCGGCTATGATTTTCAGTCTGTTGCGCGAGGGTTTTGCCCAACAGTACGGTTGCGATTCCTTCTCGGGATTGGGACTTCTTCCCTTCGTCGCATTCATCGTGGCTGTCTTCTCAGCCCTCCGTCTTGCCAAATTCAACATCGACGAGCGGCAGACATCCTCTTTTATCGGTTTGCCCACGCCTGCTAACGCTATCTTCTGGGGCTCGCTCATCACGGGGATGGACGAAAAAATCATTGCGTCGCCTTCCCTACTGTGGGTAACGGTTGCCTTAATAGCGCTAATGTCTTGGCTGCTCGTAGCGGAAATCCCCATGTTTTCCCTGAAGTTTCACAACCTCAGCTGGAAGGAAAACAAAGTGCGCTACATTTTTCTTGCCGTTAGCCTTGCGCTGCTTATTGCGCTAAGGCTCAACGGGTTTGCTGCCGTCATCGGATGGTATATCATCCTCTCGCTGCTGACTGGGCAGCAGAAAACCGACACAAAGGAATAGCTACTATCCCCACTATTACCAACACAATTCGCTGAAATCATGAAATTTATACTTCTACTGCTTGCCGTTCTCCTTCTCTCGCGCCTGGTGAGCCAAACCATAAACCGAAACTCCGAAGAGAATCCAAGGATGAAAAACCGTGAATATTCATCCCGACGAAACGAGGGCTCGACGATTACGCAGATAAAGGAAACGAAAAAGAAGGTTTTGGATAGCTCCGAAGCCGAATACGCCGAGTTTGAGGAGATAGAGGACAAGGAGGAAAAAACCGAAAACGAGTAAAAGAAAACATCCTGTTTTTACAAAGGGAAATCTATAATAAGTTTCCCCGAATCTTTTGGCAGTTATGCTGTAAAGCTTGACTCTCTTTAGCTATTGGTGGTTCTTTGACGGACACAAAAAGAATCCTGACTCACCGCGCCGACTCAGGTTGCGCGCTGGTGCGTCAGGAAAAAGATAGGGAAAGAGTCCTAATAGTTTTTTAGCCTCTTAAAAATCCCTCCATCCGATTATCCGATCATCTGATTATTTTCATTAGCAGCGCGTGTGGTGGGCACGCGCTGCTAATGCGTTTATGGATGAAGAATCTTGTTCACCAGCGCTGTGACGTCGGAAACGTTCACCTCGCCGTCGTGGTTCACGTCGTAGCGATCTGCATCGTCGTAGAACAGTATTACCCATTGGCCGTCCTGCAGATAAGAAGCATCCTCGAGAATGATATCGTAAGATTTATATGTATCAGATGCTTCATCCAGAGTGAAGCCCGTCACCTCCTGGCCATTGAAGAATACCTTGTAAGTATAACCTGTAGCGACTGTCACATAGACATGTGCCTTTTCCACCTTACTCTTCTCCGCGCTACCTGATACAAACTGGTGTGAACTGTCCGCCGTAAAATTACTTAGAACATGATCCTCGTCATCATATAATTCTATCGTCACATCTAACGGCTTGTCCGTGTCATCGCCTACCCAAATGGCGCTCTGCGTCAGTACGTCATCCTTCTTGTACTCAACCACCCAAGTGCCGTCGGTGGAGAGGAGCGAAAGGTATTCCTGAAGAGCAGCAGAAAAACAGCGATAATAATTCATGCCATTCCAAGGATGATCTGGATCTAGCTGTAAGATACCCGTAAGGTCAATATCATTAAACTTAACCGTGAATGTATAACCTGGCAAAGCATACACATGAATGGCACTTAGCAACTCTACTTGCTCAGGAGTTACTGCACCCGTTGAGAAGGATATATTTTCTTCACTATCCAAGTCAGTTATTATTGGTTCTCCATCAGATTCTATGTCTACACAGAACTTAGGTGCTCCCATAGCAACGGCATTCCAAGTAAGCCCTGCCTTCTTGAACACAACCACCCAAGTACCATCGGCGGCAAATTGCTCGAAGCCCTCGGTTGTATAGGCATAGCAGAGTAGACCATTTTGGTCGTGATCCTCATCACGTACGAAATAGTCCGCCACGTCGATACAATTGAAACTTGCCTCAAATGTCTGTCCAGGTTTTACATATACATAGAAGGCTACAACCGACTCCTCAGTATCGTAATCAGTCAAATCGAGGGTTGTTTGACTCAGCGATATATCTTCTGTAGCTGACAACACTTCATCGCCATCGAGCATCATTTTAACATTGGTCCTCAAATTCTCGTTGTTCGCCACTTCCATGTCGCCCAACATCTGCAAACTCCACTCGATGACGGGAATTGACGATAGGTCGTCGCCATAGACGATGTAAAGAGGATAGTACGAATCACCTTTGTCGAATCCCTCTAAGGGGATGCGATAGGTGCCGTCGCCTTGCAGGTAGGTGCTGAGAGAGGACAACAGCTTTCCATTTCTGAAAACAGCAGTGACTGTCTTACCTACTATAGGCGTAATCACAACATAGGGACTCCCTGTCTTGGGAATTAAATCCCAGAACCGAGAACCGGAATATGTGGTTCCTACTGGCATATTGCTTCCCTCCCGATAGACAGCAACGCTACCTCCGTTGCCATTATCTCCTGTCAGATAGCGGCCATTGCTCTCATAGACCACGCGCACGTCTGTGTCGGTACCGTCAAGTAGTATCGAATAATAATCTCCCCATTCTGTATCGGTGTCACTACATACCACCTCTCCACCATTGGCATAGACTTTTACCGTAGTGGTCAAGCCAGCCGCTGCCTCCTCCTCGTCGAGGTTATTCAGGACATAGAAGTCCATAATCATGATGCGATTTTCAGGGTCATATACGCCGATTACATCATCCGACTCTCCAGGATCTAATTCGTAACGACTGAAGTAATTGAGTGCAATGTCTTCGTCTGTCCAATCGTATACACCATCATTGCCCAAGAGAACAGATCCAGCGCCCTTGGTGCCTTCTACAGACATGTGGAGATTGAATCGCGTGCCTTCGAGGATGGTTTTCTTCTTATAGTAAATATGTAACGCCTGTTCTTCTTCATCATCATCAAAAACGTACTGCGTCGTTGTTATTCCCGTGGTCGCATTTATGTTGAATGGAAATGACATGTAACCATAATGTTTTATCTTCTGCACCTCGTAGCCATCCTCTGGAGTAATCTCCACCCCGACATAGCGCGTTTTATCAAACCCCCAATAGGTGTCCTTAGCCCCATTTATTGTGAAACTCTCTTCAACTCCGTTTCTTAATCCTGTGAGCCTAACAATACCGTTACCTAAGTTGACAATATGAAGCTTACGATATACTTTCATAGTATAGGTAACCGAGTAGCTATTGACGTTCATGTGATTGGTTTCGTTATAGTAGCAATAGCCACTACCTGCATCGGTGGTGGTTACTTCCGTTCCGTTGCGTAACAGGACTGGTTTTTCATAGTTTGAGTCGTAGTAGACGCGTATCTGGTAACTGTCGACATTCCCGTAAAACGTTACCATTTCTTCTCCTCCCCCGCTACTCATGGTATAATACAGTTCCCGATTACTATTTGTGTCTTTTTTCTTCCATATCTGAACATCACCGCCGCCGTTGCTCGTCAGCGTGGCATCATGCACGAGGTCAAGACTGGGAACGACGCCTTTGAACTCGCACCAGACAGCAGCTGACAATTGTTTCTGTTCGCAGGTTTCTTGAGTCCAACTTGGCACAACGGCAGTAACATTGCTGGCCGGCGCCGTGCAGTAGTTGCTCCAGCTACCGCTGAGAGTGGGCGCGTTGCCAGAAAAGACGACTTGTCTCAGGTTGGGGCAGAGCAAGCGTGCACCGTTATAGTCCCAATCAGATACGCTACCTTGGAATTCAATTGTCTGAAGCGATGTGCTTTTGATGCCTCCAGAATACTTTTTATTCCCTAATGCAGTTCCAACTGACCACGATTTAAAAAAATAAAAGTCTATGGAGCCTTGGAACTTCAGAGACTTCATATTATTGTTCTCAATAAAAGCACCTACTAATTGTACAGGATATGATTGATCGCCATTCTCAATCTGGATTGGAATAACGACATCCACGTCATCACCCAAAATGTCAACAAGACAGGCGAAGTGCGAGGATCCCCAGGAATCAAAATCAAGGGAAAAAAGCTCATATTTCAGGTTATTAATGGTAACCGTTTCGTAATTGGCCCACGCGCTCTGCACTCCTGCTGTGATGAGGCAGAGAAGCAATAATAGTTGTTTGATTTTGCTCATAATGTATATCATTTAGGGGTTAATATTTTCTTGATGTAGAAACACAGCAAGCCGCCCTGTCCCTCGGAGGAGAAGGCGGCAAAAGAAGAAAGTAGCTTACTGAAAATAAGCCAGTTATAGGGGGGGGGCGTTAACTTTCCCTTCACCTCAATGAATCCTTGCGAAGCCATAAGTGACTGATTCTTTGCGACAAAGAAACAAAACCTTTCTCGCATTTCCAAGCACTTCGCTGAAATTTTATCGTTCCAACTCAAAAAAAATCTTTCCCAAACTCAAAAAACTAACTATTACCTACTTATAAATCCTCCGCTATGCCGACAAACTGCATTGCGAAGGATTCATAACAGATGCTTTTCTGCCCGTCAGACCTTACGTCGTCTTGTATTTGAAAGTGTGTCCGATGAAGACTTGCTCAGCCAATCCGAAGCGTATAAAATCAGACAAGAGTTTGATTGCCTTGTGTCGCGGCAAGCGAGCACGACGCACGAATTGATTGAGCGTCAAGCCTTCGGGCATTTCCAGGATACTGAGAAGCTGTTTTTCTTCCTCTCCAAAAGGAATCAGCGAGCCCCCTCCCCTCTTCTCAGAACGCCAAAGCTCCATCTGAACGGGCGAAGCCACAATGTTTTCGTCTGCCACTCGCACGAAAGCGCAGAAACTACCGTCCTCCATCTTTGCTCTCACAGGACGCTCCGATGCAGGAAGAACCTCTGCAATTACAACCATCTTGCCTTCCACTCGATACGTCTGCATGCTGCAAGCGACTGGGGGATTGCAATATACAGTTCCCGCAGCTTCCACCATATACATTTCCTCTTCGCTTTGCACACCCGCAATCTTGCCGTTATCCTTCACCCCGATGAGCAATCTGCCTCCATCGGTGTTTGAAAAAGCGGAAAGGCTGCGAGCTATCTTGCTGGTGCTTGATATCTCAAACTTGAAGTCCTGTTGCTGATGCTCCCCCTCAGCAATAAGGGAATAGAGGTCCATCTCCTTTCGTCATCAGAAAAGCATACGAATGACGTCGTTCATATTGGCATATATCATCAGCGCCATAAGCAGGAGGAAGCCAATCCACTCTGCCCTCTCGAGGAACTTCTCTCCCGGTTTCTTTCCGGTAACAATCTCCCACAGGAGGAAGAGAATGTGCCCTCCGTCCAAGCCGGGAATAGGCAGGATGTTCATAAACGCAAGTATCACGCTGAGGAAGGCAGTCATCATCCAGAAGGCATACCAATCCCACGTTGCAGGGAATATGCTGCCGATAGTACCGAATCCGCCCAACGACTGTGCTCCATCTTTTGTGAAGATATAGCGGAAATCGCTTACATATCCCTTGAGCGTATTCCATCCGTAGGCGATACCCTTGGGAATAGAACGCCAGAAGCTATAATGATCTGTCTGGTATTCAAATGGCAAGTCGACAGCGACTCCTACCATAAACTTGGAATCGGCTGCAACCTTCACAGAATCCAAGGCTCCATTCCTCTTATAGACAACCTGGATGTCGTGATTGACAATCTGCCCTTTGTCTTCCTGCTGCTTCATCTGAGCAAGCACATAGCTGAACATCGCATAGGTTCCAGCCTCCTTACCGTTGATACTTATGATGCTGTCACCTACTTGCAAGCCCGCCTTCGCTGCTCCTCCGTCTTCTACAACGGTACTCAGAACCATAGGAGAATAATAGGAGATGAACGGCTGTACATCCTTGTTGAAATCGAGCAGATTCATCTTCTCAGGCATAGCAATCTTCACTTCCTCTCCTTCGCGAAGGACGGTTACCTCTTTTGCCCTACAGATAGCGCGCAACATGTCGCTGTCGTAACGCGAAAAAGCCTTCTTTTCAGTACGCAGCAGCACATCATGATCGCGGAATCCGATTGCTTCAGCCCTTTCGTTGAACTCCATCCCGTATTTGCTCTTATCCAAGGGACGATACGTGTCGCCCCAGGCAAAAATCACCATAGCGTAGATGAAGAAAGCAAGGAGCAGATTGTTTATTACGCCTCCTGCCATTATCAGCAAGCGCTGACCCGAACGTTTGGAGCGGAACTCATATTTTTGAGGCTCGGCAGCCAAGTCAGCAAGCGTCTGAGTCTCGTCTACCATACCGATAATACGGCAATATCCTCCGAAAGGAACCCATCCTATGCCGAATTCCGTGTTATCAGGATTGCGACGCCAATCTCCCTCAGGCAGAGCTGCACGTTCTTCATCCGTCATCGGACGATACAAAGCCCTACCTTTGTCATCTTTCTTTTCCGTTCCGTCTTCATTCGTCAAGGGAACGATTGCATCCTCCACATTGCGCGAGAAGAAGCGCACACGCACTTTTCCATCCACTTTTTTAATGCGGAGAAGAGAGAACTTCGGATTGAAAAACATGTAGAATTTATCTACCCTTGTCTTGAATAACTTCGACCAAAAGAAATGGCCGAATTCATGAATGATTACAAGAATAGAGAGCGAGAGTATCAGCTGAGCTGCTTTTATCAGGAATGTCATTATGAATGAAATTGTTTTTTTGATTACTACTTGAATGAAAAAAGGAATTATGACTGAATCAACCCTTGAGCAATAGCCCTTACCTCCTTGTCTGTCGCCACATAGTCATCGTAAGTAGGAGTTTTTATGAAGTTAGCGCGCTGCATCGATTCTGCAATAACATCGCTCATCTGAAGAAAACCGACACGATGATGAAGAAAAGCATCCACGCATACTTCATTTGCTGCATTCAAAGCGCAAGGCATATTGCCTCCCTGCTTGAGTGCCTCATATGCTAAAGCCAAATTGCGGAAACGATTCGTATCGGCATCTTCAAAAGTAAGGCTGCCAACTGCAGCAAAGTCCACACGAGGGAAAGAAGATTCCCAACGATCTGGATAAGAAAACGCAAACTGTATGGGTAAACGCATATCGGGAACCCCCAGTTGCGCCTTCACGGATCCATCGGCAAACTGCACCATTGAGTGGATGACACTCTGCGGATGAACAAGCACTTTGATTTTTGAAGGTACGACGCCAAACAGCCATTTCGCCTCAATGACTTCAAACCCCTTATTCATCATCGATGCTGAGTCGATAGTGACTTTTGCCCCCATATTCCAATTGGGATGACGAAGGGCCTGCTCACATGTAGCTTGTTGCAACTGCTCCTTAGTCCAAGTGCGGAAAGGTCCTCCCGATGCCGTGAGGAGAATCTTCTCTACAGATTGATGGGGTTCACCCATCAGGCATTGGAAAATAGCGGAATGCTCGCTATCAACAGGGAGAATAGGTACTCGGTACTCGTTGGCAAGGGAAGTGACAATTTCTCCTGCGACAACCAACGTCTCCTTGTTTGCAAGAGCTATCGTCTTCCTCGCACGAATAGCATTCATCATAGGGCGCAAGCCTGCGTATCCTACAAGAGAAGCCAGCACAACGTCGATAGGCTCCATCTCCACCATCTCGCACAACGAATCGGCTCCAGCGAAAACCTTTATGGGAAGGTCTGCAAGGGCTTCTTTCACTTCCGCGTATTTTGATTCGTTAGCAATAACGACTACCTCGGGGTTGTATTTCCGTGCTTGCTCAATGAGAAGCTTTGAATTATTGTTAGCTGTCAGGGCATATACGTCAAACATCTCCTCGTGCTCATCTATTACTTGCAGAGCCTGGGTTCCTATGGAGCCCGTAGAGCCGAGAATGGCTATCTGACGTTTGTTCACTTCGTTCTGTCTGTTTATCATCATCAAGTGTCTTTCGTTATTAGAACGCTATATATGAGGAAGGATCCAGCGCCACGCCTTTGTGCCAGAGTTCAAAATGGACGCAGGGCTGTTCTGTTTCACCTTCTGCAGCACCTACTGTAGCTATCGCCTCTCCTGCACGAACCTTATCGCCCGCTTTTTTAAGCGTATTACCGCAGTTGGAATAGAGAGTCATCAGTTCTCCCTTATGCTGAATGACAACAACATATCCTTGCCCTATCAGATATCCCGCCATCAAGACGGTTCCCTCAAGGGCTGCACCTACTGCTTTGCCAGGATCTCCGACAATCTCTATTCCATAGTGATAGTTATTGGCATCGAATGTGTTTTGAACTATTCCTCGCAGGGGAGCAATCAAGTTCAGGCCCGAAACGTTGCCAGCGTGTGATGCTTGAGAAGTGAGGTTGTATTTTTCCGTTTCCTCATACTGACGGACAAACTCCTTCTCCCTCTCGCTACGCTCCATCAGTTCAGCAGCACGAACTGCCGTGAGTGAATCGATAGAGGCTATCGTGTCAACCCTTATTCTCCCTTCGAGGATATCCTGCAAATTGGTGATATACATATTCTGCCGTGCTACGGCATCTTCAAGGGAATCCATCCGTAGAGCGAAAGTCACAACCTGCCCTCTTGACTGTGGTGTGAGATAGCCAGGCATCAGGGTGCGAAGAGGTGTCAGAAACAGCACGAGAAACGTTGTTGCCACTATGCCGAGTCCAACAATAGTGTTTACCCAAAGCATCTTATGCTTAGAAGAAGACTGATCTTTCTGTTCCATATCCTACTCTAAAAGTCCCTCAGGCAAATTGAACAATATGCTGCGTTTCTCATGATCGATATCCTCGATAAGTGCTTCCTGCGCAGGTATGAACACTTCTTTCCCATCTTCGCGCTCCACGATAAAAAGCACATTGATGGTACTGTCGTCGACATCCACCACTTTTCCCACATAACCACACGCTGTGTCCTCCACTTCATATCCGATAAAAGACAGCCACGTGTATTCCTGCTCTTCGTCCTCCGGAATGTACTTTGTCGGGAAGAGTGCCTCCTTATTAGTAAGCTGACGTGCCTGCTCTATCGTGTCTATCTTCTCAAACTTGATGAGAGCTACCGTATCGCTCTTGAAACGATACTCCTCAATGAAAAACGGAACCAGAATACCATCCATCGAGCACACCAAATAGGGGCAGTCGGTTCGGTCGAACACGTCGTTCGTAAACGACATTGCTATCTCGCCCTTCACCCCATGCGTGCGGGTAAACTTCCCTATGCAGATGACTTCCTCCGGTTTTATCATGTTTCTTTTCTCTCTCCTATTTATAATATGCCCGCACGTCTCAGTTGTTCACACGTTTGATATTAGCGCCCAACTTGTTGAGACGAACGTCGATATCCTGATATCCTCTGTCTATCTGATCGATATTCCCAATGGTGCTCACGCCCTCGGCTCCCATAGCAGCAATCAGAAGAGCGATTCCCGCACGAATATCGGGCGACGTCATTTTGCGTGCTCTCAGACGCAAGTTTCTGTCGTGCCCAATCACTACAGCCCTATGAGGATCGCACAGGATGATTTGAGCACCCATATCGATGAGTTTGTCAACGAAGAACAGTCGGCTCTCAAACATCTTCTGATGTATGAGCACGCTACCCTTTGCCTGAGTGGCAGTCACAAGAAGCACACTCAGCAAGTCGGGAGTAAGTCCTGGCCAAGGGGCATCGGCAATAGTCATAATGGAGCCGTCGATGAACGACTCAATCTGATAATGTTCTTGTCGGGGGATGAAAATGTCGTCTCCGCGCTGCTCAAGGGAAATGCCGAGCCTACGGAAGCTCTCGGGGATGATGCCCAGATTGTCGTACGACACGTTTCGGATGGTAATCTCGCTTGCTGTCATCGCTGCCATTCCGATAAAGCTGCCCACTTCAATCATATCTGGCAGAGCTGTATGCTCGCATCCGTGCAACGTGGATACTCCGTGAATGACAAGCCTGTTGCTTGCAATGCCCTCAATCTTTGCCCCCATGCGGCAGAGCATCCGGCAGAGCTGCTGCACGTATGGTTCGCAAGCAGCATTGTAGATAGTTGTCGTCCCCTCGGCAAGCACAGCGCCCATGATGATGTTGGCTGTACCTGTGACGGAGGCTTCGTCGAGCAACATGTATGTGCCTTTCAGGCGCGGAGCCTTCAGTTCATAGATACCCCTATCCTCGTGATAGTCGAAGGTAGCACCCAGATTCATAAATCCTTGGAAGTGCGTGTCGAGTCGGCGTCGTCCTATCTTGTCTCCTCCGGGCTTGCTGATAAATGCATGTCCATAGCGGGCAAGAAGCGGGCCTACCAGCATCACGGAGCCTCTCAGCGAGCTGCAGAGACGAAGGAATTCGTCGCTCTCGAGGTAGGCGTGATCCACGTTGGCAGCGCAGAAGCTGTAGCTCCCTTCTCCCAACTTTTCCACACGCACTCCCATCGACTGCATCATCTTCATCAGATTGTTGACGTCAAGGATGTTAGGGATATTGTGAACGCGCACCGTGTCGTCTGTGAGCAACGTGGCGCACAAGATTTGCAATATCTCGTTTTTCGCTCCCTGAGGGGTTATCTCGCCCTTCAGCGAATGTCCGCCTTCAATGATAAATGTAGCCATGAGTCAGTATCTGTCTGTTTCTGGAATGTGGATGCTGTGAATGAAAAACGTCTCTACAGGATGCCTTGAGCAGCGTGAAATATGAAGAAGGGAAAAATATTTTTGGAGAACAAATATCGCCGTATGAAGAAGGGAAAATTTTTTTTTCTTTCTACATAATTCTTTTTCCTTTGAGCATATCTCTCCCTTGCTTCTACTCCCGGCATCAATAGTTCTTTTTCTTCTTCTTTTTCTTCTTTCCGCTGCCCTGCTGCTGTGGGAAAACGTTGTTTGAAGGTGCTTTGTACGAAGCAAGCTGGACGTCCTCGGGATTCAGCCTGATGCGCCCTTCCGAGAACTCATATATGTCGTTCAGAATCTTCTCATCCTCAGCCCCTTCCTTGTTCCACAGCAAGTGTTCTTTCTTCATCTGAATGGCTATGAGCTTCAGCAACTGGTCTCTGACGGGTCCCTCGGGCATCTCGCAGGCTTCGTTTATCATGTCGGGGATGTAACGCCCGTAGTGCCGATAACGAATATTTGCGTTTGAATAAGGCACGCGCGAGGGAGCAGCATGCACCGACTCAGGACGAATCACCTCGTAGGGATAATCGATGTCGAGCTTGAAGTCTGCCATAATGGCAAGATGGTCCCACAGCTTGCGCTCGTAGTCGGGCACTTCGCGCTGCTCGGGAAACATGTTCTTCATCACGGCAACGATAGCGTTTGCGCAGCGCTGGCGCTCCTCTCGGTCCTCGATAGTGACTGCATAGTCAACCATACTTTGGATGGCACGCCCGTACTCGGGCAACGGTAGTTTCTTTTCTTGGGTATTGTATATCATCTTTTCAATCCTTATCGTACAATAGGTTACGAGGTTTGGTTGCAACAAATTCCTTCAGATAGAAGGGCTCAAAATAGGCTACGTCGGCAAACTGCTCTTCAGCGAATGCCTTTTCGGCAAGGGGGAACATCCAACGTGCCAGCGGATTGACTCCGCTCACGAAATGGGCATTCGGATGCCGAATGACTTCCTTGCACTTCTCGGCACCGTTGCCAAAAAACCATACGGGATGCTTTTCGAGGTACTCCAAGTAGCTTTCCTGCGTGATGATGTCGGCACTCACATCCTTCAGCGGATGCAAGGCTCTGTCGTAGATAGCCGAATAGACCTCCATTCGGCGTGCGTCTATCATCGGGCAGAGCAAAGCCTCCTCGGGCAAATCGTCGTCGAGCAGAATGGGCACGCTCAGCACCTTCAGCGTAGGCAGAGCGATGAGAGGCAGGTTGAGTCCGTAGCAGATGCCTTTAGCCATAGATGCGCCAATACGCAAGCCCGTGTAGGAGCCAGGTCCGCAGCTGATAGCAACGGCATCAATGTGTTTGCCGGCACTCTCAGCCATCGACAGCACATCGTCGACAAAAACGCCCAGCGTGACAGCATGCGAAGGGCCATCGAAGTCTTCCTTCGTGTAAAGCAACGCCCTCTCCTCGCTCAAAGCTACCGAGCAGACGGTTGTCGACGTCTCAAGATGCAAGATACAAGCCATTTTTGCCTTCACTTCAAGATTAGACTGCAAAAATAAACAATTAATACGATAAAATGATTACTTTTGCGGAGATTTATAAAAATGTAACATTATGATTCTGTCTATGACGGGCTATGGGAAGGCCACAGCCCAGTATGGAAACAAGAAAATATGTGCCGAGATAAAGTCTCTCAACAGCAAGACGATGGATATCTCCACTCGCATTTCATCTCTGTACCGCGAGAAGGAGATTGAAATCCGTAGCCTCATTGCACAGATGCTCGAGCGAGGGAAAGTGGATTTCAACCTTTGGATAGAGGAAGATGCGGCAACGGCAGCTACGCCTATCAACGGGGAACTGCTGAAGGCTTATAACGAACAGCTCCAGGCGATTTCGGAGCAATATCATCTGCCTCTCTCGCCCATCACGCTGATGCCCACCCTGTTGCGCTTGCCAGACGTGCTGACGAAAAACGAAGCAAAAGAGCTGTCGGAAGAGGAATGGGAAACGGTGAAGGGAGTTGTGAACGAAGCTATTGCAAAGCTTATCGACTTCCGCAAGCAGGAAGGAGCGGCTCTGGAAAAGAAATTCAACGAGAAAATCAACAATATCGAAGCGTTGCTTCGCTCCATCGAACCGTTTGAAAAAGAACGCGTTGAAAACATCAGAAAGCGGATACTCGACAGCTTGGAAAAAAATCTGGGCGTCGATTACGACAAGAATCGCTTTGAGCAAGAGCTCATCTTCTATATCGAAAAACTCGACATCAACGAAGAAAAACAGCGTCTGACAAACCACCTGAACTATTTCCGCGAAACAATGCGCGAGGGACACGGACAAGGCAAGAAGCTCGGTTTCATCGCGCAAGAAATGGGACGTGAAATCAACACGACGGGAAGCAAAAGCAATCATGCCGAGATGCAAAACATAGTCGTGAAGATGAAAGACGAACTTGAGCAAATCAAAGAGCAAGTTCTCAACGTAATGTAAAACATATCAATCTGTTCACTATGAAACCTGGAAAACTGCTTATCTTTTCTGCTCCTTCAGGCTCGGGCAAATCAACCATCGTAAACTACCTTCTGCAACACCCCGAGCTGAATCTGTCCTTTTCCATCTCTGCCACAAGTCGGGCACCCCGGGGAACAGAGCAAAACGGAGTGGAATATTTCTTCCTCACTCCCGAAGAGTTCAAAGAGCGCATTGCCAATGACGAATTCATTGAATATGAAGAAGTTTACAAAGACCGTTTTTATGGTACGCTGAAATCACAAGTTGAAAGGCAGCTGGAAGAAGGGCAGAACGTTGTGTTTGACGTAGACGTGAAAGGCGGAATCAACATAAAAAAATTCTACGGAGAGCGAGCCTTGTCTTTTTTCATCCAGGCCCCTTCCATCGAAGAATTGCGACGCAGACTTGAAAAACGCGGCACAGATGCCCCCGAGGTCATTGAAGAGAGGATTCAGAAAGCTTCGTACGAACTTACCTTTGCTCCTCAGTTTGATGTCGTCATTGTCAACGATGAACTGGAGAGAGCAGAAGCAGAGACTCTTGAGAGAGTTACAGGATTCCTAAACCACTGAAGGACAGCTGATGAGGATTCAGTTCCTCAAACTCATCGCCCAAAACATGTAGGCATCTTCGGAGGCAGCTTTAATCCTATCCACAAAGGACATACTGCTTTAGCGCAGTTTGTCTGCGATTTGGGATTGGTAGACGAAGTGTGGTTTATGGTAAGTCCTCAAAATCCTTTGAAGAAGGATTCGGAACTATTGGACGAGAATGCTCGCCTACGGTTGGTTGAACTTGCCGTACAGAATCATCCGCAACTGAAAGCCTCTGATTTTGAGTTCCATCTGCCTCGTCCTTCCTACACCTATATCACGTTGGAACGCCTGGAGGAGGCCTTCCCCGATATAGAGTTTTCCTTGATTATCGGAGGGGACAATTGGAGTCTTTTTCCAAAATGGTGCAATAGCGACTACATCCTAAGCCACTATCCCATAATTGTTTATCCTCGAGAAGGGCAGATTAATCCATCTGGAGAAGAACAGGAGGAAACGGTTTCCATTAGTGATGAGCAACCCCATTTCCTGAAAGATGCTCCGCTCTTCCCTATCAGTTCAACAGAGATACGCAAAGCCATTCAGAAAGGAGAAGATGTATCGGAGTGGGTTGACAAAGCAGTTTTGCAAGAAATAAGAAGGAAAAAATATTATGAGTAAAGAATAATCTTTTTTTCCTTCTTCATATCGCGGTATTCCTTCTTCATTTTGTGCTTTTCTTTCTTTTCGCTAATTGGCGCCAAATCTTAAACGGAATTTCCGAAACGAGAATAATTCCCAAGATTATGGCTACGGTAATCTTTATTGCTGTAAATCCCGCATCGACAGCCATCCCTAACTGATTGGCAACCACATAATAAGAGGTCCAAAAGATTCCCGCTCCCGGCACCAAAGGAAAGATTCCGCAGATAAGGAAAACCGTAATGGGACATTTGCATAGCACAGCACAAGTGCGCGCAGAAACTGCTACCGCTATTGTTGCCACACACGATGCTTCGACAACCGAAGCGCTTGTGCAACGCACCATCAGCAAATAGACTATCCATCCTACCATTCCGCAGATTCCACTTACTAAATAGTATTTCCTTGGAACGCCGAACAACACAGCAAAGGACGTCGTACCTATCAGAGCAGCAAGGAGTTGGATAGGAGCCGAAGAGGTAATAGCATCCACGCTCATTCCTGAAAGAGCAACTATGCTACCCGTTATCCTACCATCAACGATGAACACCAACATCACTCCCAAGGCTATACAGAAGAAAACCATCAAGGCATCCAACATGCGCGTCATTCCAGCAATGTAATCTTCGTTTGCTATATCGCGAATTCCGTTTGTAAACGAAACTCCCGGGATGAGAGGAATGACTGCTCCTATAATCATATTGCCCAAACTGTCTCCAAATCCCAAACGGTAAGAAAGAAGGCAAAACAAAGTAGCAAGTGCTGCCCCGCAGATATTACCGAAAATCTTCGACAGATGAGGAGCAAACACATTCAAAACAAAGAAATACAGCAGAGCGCCCGAAAAGAAATCCACTACGCTATCTGCCAAGCTACCTCCAAAAATAATACAGAAAAAAGCACTACCCAAAGCAGAAGCAAGTATCTGCTCCCATTTTGGTTTCGACTTCATTGCCCGGATTTGCTTCAATCGCTCTCGGGCTTCCTGCAACGTATAACCTCCGCGCTCTATTTCACGCGAAAGTTGATTGACAGCTACGACTTTATCAAGCTGGGTGCCTTTGAAAGGAATAAACTCTACGCTGGCAAAACGCCTTCCTGTAGAGAAAATTCCATTACTAAGGACAAAGAAATTGCGGCTATCAACACCATAATGTGAGGCTATCCTATCCATCGTTTCCTCAACACGCGAGATTTCTGCTCCATTCTCAAGCAGAATATGCCCAGCCATCGTCGCTACTTCCATAGCCTGCGATGTCTCGTCCATTCCAACAAAATCAATGTCGTCTGTCATATCTTTTCAAAAAGCGATGCAAAGGTAAGAATACTTAGCGAAACGAGGAAACAAAAGACTCGTTTATAAAAAAAGGATAGACCAAACAACTAGATTTTTATCCTGATATCAAATAAAAGAAATACGTCTATAGTAATTTGTAGGAAAAAACTAACTTTGCCGCAGCAATGACAATAATGCGTCAAAGAAATGAGAATCAGGTTCATAGAAAAGAATGTTGAGAAAGTGCCAACAGAAAGCAAAAGATTTGCTATGGATTTTTCTGATTTGACAGATAAAAAGGAATACGTTGTATATGCTCTTCGTCTTCGTTCAGATGGGCTTTGGTATTTGATTTGTACAGATCGATACGATGTGAAGAAACCCAACGTATATAGTTCTATTCCGTGGTATTTCCACGAAGCAGCATTTGAAGTTGTCGACTCACATCTCTCTGATAGTTGGATTGAAGTAAAGGATGAGGAAAATAATACCAAAGACTATGAACATCCATTAATGGCAGAAGACCCTTATTTTTATGGGGAGTGGATAGACAAGGAAAAACCTATTTACTTTGAGAAATTCGCACGAATAAAGAATGAATTGGATGCAGAGGATGCTTTTCGCAGTGAACTCCTGAATATTAAAAAACAAGATACCAAAATAATACTTATCGATAACGCAAACTCCCCAAAAGAAGTTTTCGATCAAATAAAAAAGAATGAACAAAATTATTCTTTTCCAATAGATTCGTGGAATGATCTCTCAACATTTCTTATGGACATAGAGTATTATGTATCAGAGCAAACCCTATGGATTCTTTTCGGGAAGAATTGCTCTCTTCCTCAGGAAGAACAAGAAAAGCTGAAGGAAGTCCTAAGAACAGCTGAATTGTATTGGATTGAACATTCCAATCTACGGGAATTCAGATATTACCTTCAAAGTACCTCTTCCATTCCACAAAAACAACATCTCTGACAATCAGCACTGCAATAAAAAAGAAAAGGCCGGGAAAAAGTCATCTGACTGATTCCCGGTCCTCCAGAAAAAGCGGCGGCTACCTACTCTCCCACCTTGGCAGTACCATCGGCGCGGCCGGGCTTAACTTCTCTGTTCGGAATGGGAAGAGGTGGAA
>JAGCFO010000010.1 GCA_017650105.1 Bacteroidaceae bacterium
GAACTTGTACTACACAGATAGGGCTGAGGACTTGGAGGAGGCTGACGTAATTGTTCTTCCCGGCACGAAAAGCACACTCGACGACCTCTATCATCTTCGACTCAGCGGGCTGGCAAAAGCTATCGTCGATGCCCACGAGAGAGGGGCAACAGTCGTAGGCATCTGTGGAGGATTTCAGATGTTGGGTCGAAAGGTTTGTGATGCAGAAGGGATAGAGGGTTCCATCGCCGAACTTCCCGGGCTGGGATTGCTGGATATCCTCACCGTCTTGTCACCCCAGAAGATAACACGACAGGTTGAATTTGAATGGAAGGGCACTATGTGCAGAGGCTACGAGATACATCAAGGAAGAAGCTTTCACGTTCTGGAACCTGATATCTCTTCTTCAATACCCGACACGGAATCCTCTTCCAAGATGAAGCCCTTGCAGACGATGGTGACTGAGAAAGACAGAGTTGTCGGCACCTACGTTCATGGATTCTTTGACAACGCTTCTGTCTGCGACTGGCTGCTGGAGAGATGGACAAAGAAAAACTTGCAGCCGTCAAGCGAATCTTCTTCTCCGAATGCCAATACGTCAGATGACTTCAAAGAGCAGCAATACAATCTGCTGGCAGAACAAGTACGTCGCTATGTGGATATTCCGAAAATATATAAAATAATGGCGCATGATTGAGGGGCACGGTGACGACATATTCCGTTATGGTGACAAGATAAGGGCTAATTTCAGTTCCAACGTCTATAATCACTTTTCCCACCGCAATCTCGTAGCCGCTATTGCGGATTGGGGCAACCTTATCGCTCACTACCCCGAGCCTGTGCCCCGAACCCTCGAGAAGCCTTTGGCGGCACAATTAGGTATAACGCCTGAGAACATAATGGTAACCAACGGTGCTACCGAAGCTATCTACCTGACGGCGCTGGCATTTAGAGGAAAGCGCTCGGCAGTGGTGGTACCTACCTTCACCGAGTATGCCGACGCCTGTCGTCTTCATAGTCATCAGCTATCGTATATCCGTTCGTTGTCAGAGGTGACGGAGGAGATAGATGTGGTTTGGGTGTGCAACCCTAACAATCCCACGGGGCAGGTGTTTGCAAAAGATGTGCTGCTCGAGTGTATCAGCAGGCATAGGGATGTCGTGTTTGTAGTGGATGCCAGCTACGCCCCGTTCACAGCTCTTCCCCTCCTCACACCCGAAGAAGCATGTCAGCTGCCTAATGTCGTGATGATTCATTCGATGACGAAATCATTCGCCGTTCCCGGGTTGAGGCTCGGTTACATCACCTCCAGCCCTGCCCTCCTTGAGCTGATAGGGCGCTGCAGGATGCCTTGGTCCGTTGGAAGCATAGCTATAGCTGCAGGGCTGTGGCTGACGGAGCATCGTGAAGAATACCGCTTACCTCTCGCACTACTGCTTGAAGAGAGGCTGCGCGTGAGTCTTCTCCTGAGTCAGCTGGGAGGATGCGAGGTAGCAAAGTCAGATACTCACATTCTCCTCTGCCGCCTTCATCACGGTACGGCCCCAGCACTTAAGGAGTTCCTTGCCAACGAGTTTGGTATTCTCATTCGCGATGCTTCCAACTTTGAGGGACTCGACAGCAGCTGCTTCCGCATAGCAGTGCAGACACCCGAGGAGAACGATTTGCTCATCGAGGGGATAAGGAACTATTTGCAGAACGTTGACGATAAACGAAGAACATGACGGGATTTGACCTTCAGGCTGTTGTTGCGTTAGCTTTGGGGTGGTTGCTCGATGTCTTCTTCGGCGATCCCCGTTGGCTGCCGCACCCTGTGGTAGCTATGGGGCGTTGGATTTCCTTTTGGGAAAAGCGTCTCAATAAGGGAGCACGTCGCAAAGCCAAAGGAGCCCTGCTTGTGACGTTGAGCCTGGTGCTCTGCTTCCTGCTCGTAGCCGGATGCCTGTGGGCGCTTGCTTCCGTACCCCCGTCGTGGGGACCCTTCACATCGCTTCCCTGCTTCCTGCTGTCGGTGGTGCTGATTTTTTTCTGCCTTGCGGGGCACACCTTGCGGCGTGAGGTACGCCTCACCTTTCTTGCCCTCGAGCGCAGCCTTTCAGAGGGGCGCACACAAGTAGGGCGCATCGTGGGGCGCGACGTCAGCAACCTCAGCCCTCAGGAGGTGCGCACGGCTGCTCTTGAGACGCTTGCCGAAAATCTTTCCGACGGCGTCGTCGCTCCTCTCTTCTGGCTCTGCCTGCTGGGCGTTCCCGGCATGTTGACGTATAAGCTTGTCAATACGTTCGACTCCATGATTGGCTATCGCAATGAGCGCTATCGCGATTTCGGCTGTTGGGCAGCCCACATCGATGATGTTGCCAACTTTATTCCTGCGCGCATTACGGCACTTCTGATGCTTGTCGTGGGGCGCGTCTGGCTGATGATGAAGGATGCGCGTTGCCGTCATCGCTCCCGGCGTCGCTTGCTGCCGTTCCTCTTTCGTTATGGCTCCCAGCATGCTTCGCCTAACAGCGGGTGGCCCGAGGCAGCACTTGCGGCCATCCTTGATTGCCGTTTCGGCGGTGCTCACGACTACTTCGGGGAAACCGTCTATAAGCCTTATATTGGCTCGAATCCTCGTGCCCTCACTACCGACGATATGCACGTCAGCATCCGCATCTGTTTCGCTGCGGAACTTGTTGCCGTAGTGCTGTCGCTTGCAATAGTGGCATTATAGCAGACCGATTTTTCGCTGTGGAGCAAAGGCAGAGTGAAGCTTGCTTCAGAGCGTGTTCTGAAATTAAATTAGTGCCTTACCTCTTTCTTTCCTTCTGAGATGTAGATTTGCCCTGAGGATGGAGCAGCACTTAGTTGACGCCCTCCGAGATCGTAGAGCTGTGCCTGCGAAGGCTCGTTGCTATCGAAGTGGGCAGGAGCCACGTAGACGATGTCGTGCATCGTGCTTGACTTGATAACCTCGAAGTCGGCACCCGTAGCCTTGTCGGAATAGACATAGGATCCTGCGGTGTGTCGGTCGAAATTGAAATATTTGCCCCCCATCTCAGCACCGCGCAAACGGATGGTGCTGTTGTCGGTTTGCTCCACAAGAATCCATTGGGCGTGCGCAGTTGCATCCAGCTGCTCTGCAGCATTGACGTGCCAGCTGCTGACAGTCATGTAACGAGTGGGACGCCGCGTGTTGAGGGTAAAGAAGGCGGTGTACTTATTGACTTTCCCGAAATGAAAGTGATAGCTGTAGTCGTCGATGTTGTTTTCGGTCACCTTGCCGAGGGCGAACTGCCCCTCGCTGCTGCCCTCAAGGTAATGAAGACAGAGCCCTGAGGGCTTGTGGCGAAGGTAATAGAAGTTTGTGGCTATGGTGCTGAAGGCTGCTGTGGGGGCATCGCCCTTCGCTGTCTCCATCTCAGGTATGATGCCCAGCTCGGCAGCAGAAGCGTAGCCCTGATTGTCGTGGGTGGAGACGACGATGAAGCGGAAGTAGCGCCCTTCGGGGCGAGTGGAGAGCTCTATCTCCTGCACCTCGGAGGAGTTCTGCAGAGTGCCTACGGCAGCGGGTGCTCCCCACACCGAAGGGCTCTGGCTGACGTAGAACTCATATTTCGCCACTCTGCCGTTGCCCATATCCTCACGCCCCTGGTACACGAAGTGCGAGACGCGGTAGTAGGCGCCCATGTCGATAACTATCTCGTGGGGGCAGGTGGGCTTCTGCGGGCTGTACTGCGAGTGCCAGATGGTGGAGGGGTTCTCGTCGATAAGGTTGACGGCAATCTCGTTTCCTCCCTGCTGGCTGCTGCAGCCGACTATCTTCCACTTGCTTTTGCTGACGTAGAAGCCTATGCGCTCCTCGTTGAGGGGGCTGTCGCTGAGTACGTCGGCAGAGGCATAGGTAGCGACGAGACCTCCCTTTGCGAGGGTGAAGGGTTGGGTGTAGATTTGCTCTGTACCGCCGTCGACGGAGTAGTGGATGGTAGCACCCGGAGTGGGGCACGAGAGGGTGACGGTGCCTTTGCTCGACTGTATGGTGACGGGCGAGCAGATGGGCGATGTGACGCGGGCACGCGCTGCGAGCTGCTCGTCGGTGTGCTGCTGGGTGAGGGGTAGCAGTATGAAGTTGAAGTGTGTCTTACCGCTGCGTATGCGGTACTTGTCGATGACGTCGGGCCCGCAACTGGCGTTACCCAGCGCGCGGTTATAGGCGTCGATGTTGAGCACTGTGGCATTGCAGAAGGTCACCTCATAAGGATGCTTCTTGCGGTTGCTGCCGCTGGTGTAGATGTCCTCGGGGCGCCAGTTCGAGGCGCTGGCGCTGATGAGCTCGGGAGCCACTACCATCATGCCCACGCCGTCGTCGTCGGTGAGAGCCATCCAGCGCACTTCCTCCTTGTTGCCGTGTTCCTGCGGCAGCACATAGTTGGTCCATTGGTCTCCCACTTTGCTGTGGTGGAGCCCTACGAGCGCTGCTTCCTTTCTGTCGCGGTAGCTGTCCTGAGGCCCTCGTCCCAGCCAACTCATATTCTCAAACCCCTTGGGCATCTCTGTGCGGAGCCCGAGGCGCGGCAGCTCGCTTCCCTTGGGTTGGGGGTCGACGGTGTTGCTGACGATGACGGCGCCGTCGGCCATCACCTTGAACGACTGCTGCACTGTGTAGCGGTTGTCGCCCGAGGCGCTATAGGTGTTGGTGATAGTGAGGTCTACGCTCTTTCCGTCGTCGCTCTTCGTCACCTTCCACTTGCCGGGAGCGAGCTTGAGGCTGCGTATGCCCATCTGGTCATAGGAGCCTGTGCGTCCGCGCTCGTTGTCGGTAGGCAGGCGGAACACCTGCAGCGTGAGGGGCGCGCTAAGCAGCGTGCGCCCGTTGGATGTGTAGCGTGCCAGCTGCCCTCCGCTGAAGCGTATGCTGAAGTCGCTGCCGCTGACGGTGACGGCGCTTGTCCCCTCCGACACCTCCAGCGTAGCTTCGGCAGCGGGAGCATAGGGCTTGCGCCCTGTGGCAGCACGCAGGCGGAACTCTTCGGTTGCCACGCAGAATCCCTTCTCTGCCCATTCGGTGGCAGCCTTCTGTGTGGCGCTGAAGCGGATGAAGTATTCAGCCTGCGGGTTCTGCGGGGTGCTGACGATGCTCTTTGCTTCAGCGATGCTAACATCTTTTGTCTCGCCGATGCCGAGCAATACGTCGTCGATGGTTCCGTGGGCTATCTCTATGCCGTCCTCCAGCAGCGTGTAGCTCACGTCAAGGTCGTCGAGAGTCCTCTGCTGCAGCTTGCTGCGCAGCGTGAAGATGCCGTTGAGGCTGTCGGTGAGGCTGAAGTCGAGGGGTTGGTAAATCTTTTTCATGTTGTAGCTCTTGGCTGTGGGGGAGTTATCGGGCAGCACCACTCCGTTGCAGCAGAAGTTGTTGTCGTTGGGCTGGTCCCCGAAGTCGCCTCCGTAAGCCCAGTATTCGCCCTTGCTGATGTCGAGAATCGACTCCACGTCGGTGAGCCCCTGTCGTCCCTTTGCCTCAAAGGAGAGGGGGAGTCCCTTCGAGCTCACTTTCAGCCCTTGGTCCTTCCAGTCCCACACGAATTCTCCTGCCAGCGCAGGATATTTCTCGTAGAGGTCGTAGTACTCCCTCTGATTGCCCATCGAGTTGCCCATCGCATGCGTGTTCTCGCACTGCACGTGAGGCCTGATGCCCTTCTTCCCCTGCCGGTAGTCGTCGAGTCGGCTCTTGCCTGTGCTCTCGATGTATCCGAGGTTGGCATACATGGTGCTGGTGACGCTGCTCCACTGGCTGTTACCCTCGTAGTGGGTGAGTCGTGTGGGGTCGAGGCGTCCTATGCTGTCCATCACGGTGCTGAAGTTGTTGCCGTTGCCGCTCTCGTTGCCGGCGCTCCAGATGATGATGCTGGCGTGGTTGCGCAGAGTCAGCACCTGCCGCACCGAGCGCTCCACCATAGGCTTCCTGAAAGCCTCCTGATGCGAGAGCCCCGTGTTCCCGTGACACTCCACGTCGGCTTCTGCCAGCACGTAGAGCCCCATCCTGTCGCACAGGTCGTAGAGGTAGGGGTTGTTGGGATAGTGCGATGTGCGTATGGCGTTGACGTTGAGGCGCTTCATCTGCATGATGTCGGTTTCTATCTCCTCCTTCGTGAGGGTGCGTCCTCCGTTCTCGCTGAAGCTGTGTCGGTCGACGCCGTGAAAGATGATGCGCTTGCCGTTGACCAGCAGGGCGCCGTCGTCGCGCACCCCTACGGTGCGGAAGCCCACTTTCAGTGCTCTGATGTCGGTGACGGTGCCTCCCTGCCTCAGGGTGATGACGAGATCGTAGAGTCTCGGCTCCTCAGCGCTCCAGGGGGTGATGTTGCCCACGCCGTTGAATGTCAGTTCCACGTTACCCTTCTTGTCGGCAGAGCCCTGCTGCGAGGCAAGCACTTGTGCGCCGTCCTTCAGCTGTGCCTCCACCGTTGCTTCTGTGGGAGCCTTGCCGGCAAGGGCTACAGTGAGGTCTGCGTCGGCCGTCGAGCCGTTGTCGTGCAGAGCCGTAGTGCGGAAGAAGAAGTCGCTGATGCGTGTCTTTGGTGCGCTCCACAGCATCACGTCGCGCGTGATGCCCGTCAGGCGCCAGTAGTCCTGGCACTCGAGGAACGAGCCGCTGGTAAAGCGGTACACCCTCACGCTGATGTTGTTCTCTCCCGGGCGCACCAGCTGGGTGATGTTGAACTCGCTGGGCAGATACGAGTCTTCGGCATAACCGGCAAACTTACCGTTCACCCACACGTAGTAGCCGTGCCCCGCACCGTTGAAGCGCACGAATACGTCGCGCCCCTCCCAGTCGGCAGGCAGCGTGAACTCCTTGCGGTACGAGCCTACGGGGTTCTTCATCGTCCCCGTGTAGGTAAACCACGAGGGACGGTCGGCCATCACGCTCCATGTGTTGCTGTCGTACGAGAAGGGGTAGCTCACGTTCACATATAGCGGCTTGTCCCAATTCTTGTTGTGCCGTATGCCGTATACCTGCCACGATGAGGGCACCTCAATGTCGTCCCATCCGGAGGCGTCGAAGGTGTCGTTCCAGAAGGTGTTGGAAGCCTTGTCGGGGGTGCCTACCCACTGGAACTTCCACGTGCCGTTGAGCGAGAGGAAGTAGGGCGATGCCTCCAGTGCATGCGTGGGAGTGTATGCAGCGGCAGCGTCGGCAGCCGATGCTACGGGTATGTCGAGCGTGTGTGCGCGCTGTCGGTTGAGGCTGCTGATGCTTACGTCGTCCCACTCGCGCAGGGTGGGTTCGTTCTGTGCCGATGTGGGGGCAGCGATGAGGGCTGCCAACGCCAGAAGGGGGAGGAGATGCTTCATGGGAAAGGATGAAAAGATAATCAGGTAATCAAAAAATCAGATAATCAGATGTAAGATGTATGATGTAAGACGTTACTTTTTTGGGGAGGGAAGTGTCAGGTAATCAAATAGTTTTGTTTATCGTATCTGCTGATGTGTCACTGCCAGTTTCTTACCTCCGCGAATGTAGATGCCGTCGCTCAGGGGGGCGTCGGCTGTTGTCAGCCTGCGTCCCTGAAGGTCAAACACTCTGCTGTCCTCCTCGTTGCTGTCGGCAGTCAATGAGGGCAGGGAGGAGGTGCCGTCGGTATGGAAGTGATAGGAGCCCGAGCCGAGGGTGAACGTCATCATCCCGTTGGCGAAGCCCTCGTAGGTGACGCCCTCGGCCTCTGCTGCGGGGAAGTTCCCCTCGTAGACGTCGATGTCGTCGGCAGCTACGGGCAGCAGCAGGGTGGCGGTGGTGTTGGCGGGCACGGTGCATGTGAAGTCGAGGTCGGCGTCGCCCGTAGTGCTCCACGCTGTGCTCACGGTGCCGTAGTAGCTCTGGTGTGAACCCTCGGCGTAGCGTATGCGTGACTGCCCGCTGGGGATGGTGGTGCGCCTGTCGGGAGTGGGCTGCAGTATGATGTGCTGGAAGCCAGGCTGCTCCTCGTCGAAGCTGATGCCCGCCATGTAGCGGTACATCCATTCGCCCACAGCGCCGTAGGCGTAGTGGTTGAATGAGTTCATGCCCGGATCGCCGAATCCGCTCTCCTTCGTGTACGAGTTCCAGCGCTCCCACATGGTTGTGGCGCCCTGATCGATGGGGTAGAGCCACGAGGGGTTGCGTCGCTGCAGCAGCAGGCTGTAGGCGAGGTCGCTCATGCCGAAGCGTGAGAGGGTGCAGTTGAGGATGGCGGTGCCCACGAAGCCTGTCGACAGCTTGTAGCTGTTGTCGCGGATGGCTTTGGTGAGCAGGCGCTTGAAGGTGTCGATCTCGTCGTCCTCCAGCAGGTTATACTCCAGCGCCAGCAGGTAGGCCGTCTGCGACTCTGCCTTGAGGGTGGGGGTGATGTAGCGGCTGCGGAACTCCGCCTTGATGTTCTGGAACAGGGTGGCGTAGCTCTTCGCCTTGCGCGCATAGCTGTCGTTGGGCGACTGGCTCAGGGCGTTGCACACCTTCTCCATTATCTGCGCGTCGTAGGCGTAGTAGGCGACGCTGATGTAGCGCGAGTCGGTGGCAGCATACGACAGCCAGTCGCCGTAGGTGGTAAGGGCGCCGTTGTACTTATATCCGTCGCCCGTCTGCCTTGCCATCCACTGCATATATTTCTCCATTGCGGCGAAGTTTTCGGCGAGCACCTCCTTGTCGCCGTAGATCGAGTAGACATACCAGGGAACCAGTATGCCCGCGTCGCTCCAGGCGCTGCCGCCGTAGCCCGCGTAGCCTATGGGTGCTGTGTCGGGGAAGGCGCCGTCGGAGCGCTGCCCGTCGCGCATGTCCTGCATCCACTTGCGGTAGAAGGCCTCGAGGCTGCTGTTGAGCATGCCCGTCTTCGAGTACACCTGTGTGTCGGCTGTCCACCCCTGTCGTTCGTCGCGCTGGGGGCAGTCGGTGGGTATGGAGAGTAGGTTGCCGCGCTGTCCCCACAGGATGTTCGATATGAGCTTGTTCACCATCTCGTTGTCGGTGCTGAGCGAGCCTATGTCCTCGGTGGATGAGCTCACGGGCACGGCTTCGATGCTGTGTATGGTGATGTCGGACGAGGGTGTGATGCAGCAGTAGCGGAAGCCGTAGAACGATGTTGCCGACTGCCACTCCTCGCCGCCTTGTCTGCCGCAGAGGGTGTAGAAGGTCTCGGCGCGTGCCGAGCGCAGGTTGGCAAGGTAGAGGGTGCCTCCGGGACCGTCGTTGCCGCGCGATTTCTGCCCCGTGTCGTTGAGCATCTCGGCATACTGTATGTGCAGGCGGCTCCCCGCGTTGCCCTCCACCGTAGTGCGTATCCATCCCACGATGTTCTGCCCGAAGTCGATGATGACGCTCTGCCCCTTCTTGAGGCTGACGGCCCCTTCGCCCTCGCTCACGCTCACCACGTTTATCATGCCGTAGTCGCTACCCTTGGGAGTGCTGCCCTCGAAGACGGTAGCCGTCTTCATCGTCTGTATGTCGTTGGTCAGCACCTCCACGAAGGGCCCCTTGAAGCTCTCCACCGCGCCCGAGTAGGTGTCGTTGAAGTCGACGCTGTTCCAGTCGCTGTCGTCGTAGTCGGCAGCCTTCCAGTCGCTCTCCATGCGAGCGTCGTAGATCTCACCGTTGTAGATGTCGCTGTAGCGCAGCCCCTGTTTCTTCGACGAGCGCCAGCTGCCGTCGCTGACTAGCAGGTCGTCGGTGCCGTCCTCGTAGCTGATGACGAGCTTGGCGAGCAGCGCCAGGTCGTTGTCGGAGCCGTACATGCCGTGCCCTATGCCCCCTGCGAACCATCCTGAGGCCACGATGGCGCCTATGGCGTTGTCGCCCTCTTGTAGCAGAGCTGTCACGTCGTGGGCGCTGTAGAACACGCGGTTGCGGTAGTCGCTCCATCCGGGCTTCAGTTCCTCGTATCGGCCTCCCTCGTGTCCCACGCGCTTGCCGTTCACATACAGGTCATACACGCCCAGCGCCGAGGTGTAGAGCCGTGCCGACGCTACGGGGCGGTCTATCTGGAACGCCCTGCGGAAGGTGGGCACTCCGTCGGTGCTCGTCTGCATCAGTCGCAGGTCGCCGCCCGCGGCTTTCACGTGACACTGTCGGCTGCCCATGAAGTCCTCCACGTCGGCGCTCAGGAAGTAGTCCGACGACTCGCCCTCGAAGTCCTCGCTCAGCGTCACCGAGGGGTTGCCGCCGTTGTCATACACCGTCAGCACCAGGTTGTCGAAGTAGGCTTCCTCGCCTGTGCTGGGCGACACGCGCATGCCTATGTCGCCCAGCACGGCCGTGCCCGTGTTGTCCTCATACACGTTCACCACCGTTCCGTCCACCGAAGTGGTTATCACCCCGTTGTGCACGTCGATGGTGTAGTGGTGCTGATGTCCCAGCAGCTCGGCTTTGGTGAACTGGCTGAAGTAGTGGTCGGCCCACGAGAGGTTGCCGTTGATGTAGATATGGTGTCTCACGCTGGGCTGGCTGCCGTCGTAGCAGTTGATCTGCCACATGTGGTAGGTGTTGGAGCTGGTTGCCGCAAACACTACGGCGGCGCTTGCCTTCACCAGCACCATATCGTAGTCGAGGGTGTAGTGTACGCTGTTCTGCTCTTTCTGCCACACCAGCACGTGCCCCGCTGTGGAGCCCACTATGCGCAGCTTGCCGCCTGTGACGGTGCCCCCCGTGAAGCTGTTGCCCGTCTCAAAGTCCTCGCTGAAGACGACGTTGCCCTCGCCGTCCTTCACCGTGATGTCGTCATACACGCCTATCTCCTCGCGCGAGTCCCTCTCGCCGTGATCCTCGCGCATGCCCACCTTGCCGAAGTCGAAGCTGCCCGTGCGCTCGTCCACCAGCACGTCGTTGATGTACGTGCGAGCCCTGCTGGCCCCCGTCACCTCAATGCGCAGGGTGAACTCGTCGCTGTTGTTGAGCGTCACCTTTCCCCTCAGGTCCACGTTGTCGAGGCAGGCGGGGTTGCCGTTCTTCCACACGTGAGGTCTTAGTCGCGGATAGTCGCCCTCGGTGTTGAGCTGCCAGAAGTAGAAGTTAGCGTTGTCCTGCATAGCGAAGCAGAGCCCTGCTGCCGTGCGCTCGATGCGCACCTTGCCCTCTACGGTGTAGTCCTTTATCTCCTTCTGCTCCTCTCCCGGCTTCAGGTCCGACGCCTTTATCCACCGTGCGCCGTCCCATCCGCTCTGCAGCAGCCCGGTGTCGAAGTAGGCGCTTTCGGCCGACGAAGCCTCGTGCCCCTTGTTGTCCTCCACCGTCACGTGCCAGTAGTAGCGTGTCGAGGGCTGCAGGCTCATGTTGCCCGTCACGTTCACCGACTGGCTGCTCTGCTGCCTGCCCGAGTCCCACACCACCTCTTCGCCCTCGGCGTCGGAGGTCACCACTATCTGGTATGCCGTCTGAACGGTGCCCCGCTCGTCACTCTGCAGCTGCCACGAGAAGGTGGGCGTATCGTCCACGCACGAGGGGTTGGTAAGGTGCATCACGCGCAGGTTGTTCACGTCGAGGGCCCAAGCCCCGCTCGCGGAGGCGATGCAGAGAACAAGGGCAAGGAGGAATTGTACTTTCTTCATAATTGCTGTTTTTATGTTTTTCTCTTTCGTGGTGTAAAGGTACACATTCCTTTCCGTCCGTGCAAGCAAAAGCCGCGATTTTTCTTCACTCCCTCCGCTTTTAATAAATAAGAGAGGGACCGCGCGCCCAGCCATCCCTCCCGACGCCCATCGTCACCTCATACCCCTAAAAGTTGTGACGTGTGACGTGTGACAAATGTGATAATGTGCGAAGGAGCTGGTTTGGCAGCTCTGTTGCCGCCAAGCGTTACTTCAGGGTTATTTTTACCGATTTTTCCCCTATTTTGACTATCGCTATCTCGCCTGCCTGAAGGCCTGTTTCGATGACAGCGCTTCCATCCGTGCTGACAGTTCCACCAAGCCTCATACCGCCAGCATTGTAGATGCCAATACTGATTCCGTCGGCAGCGCCGTTCACCGTTATCACTCCCTTTTCTGCCTGAATCAGCACAGCATTCGCTTCTATCTGAGCAGCGCTATTGGTAATCCCTTCCGTCTTCGGCTGGGCATCAATCCAGCAGAGTGTGGCAGTAGCCACATCAGAGTCAACATGGCCCGCCTTTGTGGCATATACACTGATGGTATAGGTGACGGTCAGTTCCACTTCGTTGCTGCTGTATGATGCGATGTCTGTGTCGGTGATGGATGAATGGCAGGTTGCCCCCTCGGTTGCACAGTAGAATGTCAGTCTCCCGTTGGAGTAGCTGATAGTAGGCGTGGCGCATATCTCCAGCTCGTGAGTATCTCCGCCGTCTCCTTCTTCAATGACAAAAAATTTCTTCCAACCGTCTGCGGCTTTATACTTGTCGATAGTTCCTTCTGGCACATACAGCGTGGCATTATAGAATGTATTGGCAGAGAATGTATATGCATCTATAGCGAAAGGTTCCTCAATCTTTGAAATCACCTCTGGTATATCACAACCAGCGAACGCACTCTCTCCTATGCTCTTCACACCGCTGCCTATCGTTACGGAGGTCAGGCTGCTGCAATTCAAGAAAGCATACCCTCCTATTCTTGTCACGCTGCCTGGGATCGTCACGCAGTTCAGCCCGCTGCAGCCGTCGAAAGCATAATCTCCTATGCTCGTCACGCTACCCGGGATGGTGACAGAGGTCAGGTCGGTGCAATTCAGGAAAGTAAAATTTTCTATGCGCGTTACGCTAGTGGGGATCACCAAATCTTTTATCTCCTCTCCATTTAAGTAAAGATGATGGGCATAAGAAAGCGGATTAGAAGCATATTCGCTAAATGCAATTTTGCACCACGACTGTATATCCGATATATGAACGGAGGTCAGGCCGGTGCAATAGTAAAAAGCCGACTGTCCTATACTCGTAACGCTGCTGGGGATGGTGATTGAGGTCAGGTTGCTGCATAGATTGAATGCTGTCTCTCCAATGCTCGTCACGCCATCAGAGATAGTCACGGAGGTCAGGCCGGAATTATTGAAAGTACCAAATTCTATACTCGTCACGCTACTGGGAATCGTGATGGACGTCAGGGCATAGCATTCAGCAAAAGCAAATTTTCCTATGCTTGTTACGCTGCCCGGGATAGTCACAGAGGTCAGGCCAGTGCAATAGTAAAAAGCCGCCTGTCCTATACTCGTTACCTTCCGGGTCCTGTTCATGTAGGTGACTTCTTCGGGTATAGCCACGTCACCGCTATAGCTGTTATTACCACCGGTTACCACCTCCATCTCTGTTGCGTCGTTGATGTAATTGTAATAGATGGTCACGCCGTCGGCATTTTCTTGTTTGAATTCGTAAGCCTGCGCCTTTGTACCCATCAGACACAGCACAGCGGCAAGAAGTACAGAAAAACTCAATCGTTTCATGGTCGGTTAGATGATATAGTTAATTCGTAAAAATCCATTTTCGCCGCGAAGATACGAATAGCCGAGCGTAAAACAAAGAAGTTCATTCAATTTTTTGTGGCAACCTCTTCCTTCTCTTCGAAGGCATCCGCGCTTCGGAGATAATCAAGTCATCTAGTCATCAAATCATCAAATAATTCCAAGAGCATCCGTGCAATCCGAGTCATCCGTGTTCAAAAAAATCTGATTGAGCTTTGCTCTAAATTGCTTACGCTCGGCAGTGTAAACGAGTTTCCGCTGCTCTCGCTCAATCGCAATTTTATCCGATTATCTGAATATCTCCAGATACTCGCTGATGGCTGTTGCGTGGAGCTGAGCCAGCAGCTCGCGCCCGTTGTCGGATAGCAGCAGGGCGCAGTCCTTGGGGTTGTCCATGAAAAGGTTTTCGGTGAGCAGCGTCACGCAGGGGGGCTGCTTGAGCATGTAAAACTGCTCCGACTTCACATGCCCTTCGGGGTGTTGTCGCAGGTCGCCGTGCGAGGCTCTTACGGGTATGTCCTGCGGCAGCATGCGCAGGGCGAAGGCGAGGAACAGCTCGCCCAGCTGCCTTGACGAAGCCCTTCCTCCGTTGGCGAAGCACTCCCATCCGCGGGGCGTGTGTCGTAGGTCACACGGCTCGTTGCAGTCGTGACAGGGCGTGGCGAGGGGAGCCTTGCATTGCAGGCTGCCGTCGGTGGAGGCGTTGGCATGGATGCTCACGAGCAGTCGTAGTGCGAAGATGCCCCCGCGTGCCCGATGCTCGTTGCACTGGCTCGTGGCGCGCTGCAGGCGTATGCGTAGGGGGATGTCGTCATCTTCGGGCACCAGCAGGCGTACATCGGCATCGGTAGCACTCAGCAGCGCCTGGGTGCGCCGTGCAAGGTCGCGGTTCAGTTCCCACTCCAGCAGTTGACTGCCGTCAGCCCAGATAGGGCTGCGCTTGCCTGCGGTGTCGCATCCGTGTCCTGCATCCAGCAGCACGAGAGGTCTAAGGTCTGTTTCTTTTCTTGCCATAGTGTTTGAGTTTATGCCAGCAGCAGCATCGCCAGAGCGGCGATGCCGATGCGGACGAGGAATTGTTTCAGTTTCAGCGCGCGTGCCATAGCCTTCGTTGTTACCCCATGCACGACACTACGCCGAGCGAGCCGGCGATGGCCGTCAGGATGGTGAGGACTACCTTCAGCACCTCACGCCAGTTGATAGAACTTGTTTTCATAAAAAGACGATTTTATTAAGAATGATTGAATAAGAGATTAACAAAAAAAACCTGAAAAACCCTTTCATTGATTTGACGGCTCCAGAGGGAGACTTGCGCATGCTGCCGTCGATGCCTGCCGTAAACTTGTTTCCGTCATTCATCGCCTGCCTCATACGCGGCATTGCATGCCTCACGAAATCAATGAAAGAAAAACCGAAAAAACACATTGCCTACAGACTTGCATTTCCGCATGGGGTTTTTCAGCGAAGCGGGGTTTTTCTTCCCGAAAGGGAGTGCCGTCCGAAGGA
>JAGCFO010000011.1 GCA_017650105.1 Bacteroidaceae bacterium
AAAAGCTATAATCAATGGGAATAGCATAAATGTCCTTCCTATTGCTCATCCTCGACAAATTGGAGCCTTAGGTGCGCATAGTGAGAAATGGTTTCAAGCCCATTTAGAATGGGAGAATAAAAGCAAGTAAATTCCAATTTAGCTTACCGAAAAGGCGAGGCCACACGGCTTCGCTTTTTTGTAATTTCAATGTCGGGCTTTTTGTGAACAATAAAAGGAAATGCTCTTTCATTCTGATTCCTTTTCCACGTATGAAGAAATCATAATGAATGATTGAGGGCTGACTGAACTAATCGTTCAGTCAGCCCTTTCGATTCGTCTTCCGCGATTCCTCCGTTATTTGAACGAAGCCTTCACGTACTTCACGCCGTGTGTGGGGATGAAGTAGGAGAGTTCGCTTGTGGAGAGGTCCTGCTGGCGCCACAAGTCGCGCAGGCTCTTGAGTGAGCCGTGCTCAAGCTGCTTCACATACTTGCCGAAGTCGACAGTCTGGTTCTCCGAGCCGAGGTTGAAGATGCCCAGTGCGTAGGAGCCGTCGGAGAGCTCGCGCTCCCATATCTGCAGGTCGCCGTCGATGACTACGGGCTTGCCCTGCTTGCCCAGGATGTCCTGATGCACGGCGTTCACCTCGTTATTGCACAGCAGTCCGATGGTGAAGTCGTCGATCTGCGATACGTCGCATCCTATCAGCATGTTGGCTGCCAGGATGGTCCACAGCGTGATGTGCGTGTACTGCTCGTCGGGTGTCAGACGGCTGTCGCGCAGGTTGCTGCTCCAGCCCACCTTGCCTACGATGAGCATGTCGGGGTCGTTCCAGCGTCCTGGCTTGGCATAGGGATAGAGCTTTGCCTGACGCACGAAGCCGATGTTGTACATCGAGGCCCACGTGTCGGTGATGTCGCCCGTCGTGCGCCACGAGTTGGCGTCGACAAACTCGCCCCATTCCCACACGTTGGCCATACCGTACTGGCACAGGCTGTAGAAGATGTCGCGAGGCTGCTCGCGGAGGTACTTCTCCATCAGCAGGTAGGGACGCACATAGGCGGCCGTGTTCTTGTCTTTCTCCTTGTCGAACTCGCGCCCGTATCCGCACCAGTCATACTTCAGGTAGTCAACGCCCCAGCTGTTGTAGCTCTCGGCGTCTTGTTTCTCGTGGTCGATGGAGCCCAGATAGCCTCCGCAGGTGTAGTCGCCCGGCGATGAGTAGATGCCGAACTTCAGTCCGTTGGCATGCAGCCAGTCGCCCAGTCCCTTCATGTCGGGGAACTTGTCGTTCACGGCGATGGTGCCGTCGGCGTTACGCTCGCGTGCCTCCCAGGCATCGTCGACGTTGATGTAGCAGTAGCCGTAGTCGGCCAGTCCCTTGTCGATGATGGCCTGTGCGGACGACATCACTCTCTCCTGCGATACGGAGAGTCCCCAGCAGTTCCAGCTGTTCCAGCCCATAGGCGGGGTGAGAGCTATCTGGCTGCCCACTCTCACGGTGAACTCCTGCGAAGCCTTGCCGTGAGCGTTCTCGGCGGTGACGGTGAAGGTGTAGTTACCCCTTCTCTCCAGCTTGCCTCCCAGGGCGCCGTTCTCGGCATTCAGCGTCAGTCCCTCGGGCAGGTTGCTCGATGTGAACTTCATGGGTCTCTCGCCGCTCACGGGGAAGCGGTAGATGACGGGTGAGCCGGGGCGCACGCCGAACACGGGCGCGTTGTTGAACCTCGGAGCCAGCGGTGCGGGAGGTGTGAGGATGTACTTGGGGATGTACGACTTGGTGAGCTGCAGGCCCGAGGGACCGTCGGTGTAGGTCACGTTGATGGCGTTCATCTTGCTGCGGTCGTAAGCCACAGGCACGGCCACCGTTTTGTCCTTCTTAAGGCTGACGCTCTTCTTGGTGGTGCTCAGTGTGGCGCCCGTTTCAGGATCGCTCACGGTCACCACTACGGTGCCCTTCTGTGTCACGGGGTAGCTGTTGCCGAGCGTCACGGTGCAGAGGTCCTTCTTTCCTCTCTGCTCGCTGAAGGCGAAGGAGATGCCGTCGGTGCGGTGCGGCATGTGGATGGTGACGGGCGTGTCGAAGAGTCCTCCGGGCTCGCCGGCGTTATACACGCGGAAGGCGAGGACGTTGTCGGCATCCCAGTTGATGGGAGCCTCGTTCAGCTTTAGGGCGTAGCTCTGGGGCGCGTTCCAGGCCGAGCGGTAGCCGCCCTTGTCGCCGGGCAAGCCGCCCGTTTTGCCTATGAGCTTGCCGTTGAGGTACACCTCGCCGGCATCGTCCATCTTAGGCAGGTCGAAGAGGATGGTCTCCTTCTGCTCGGCCTTGTCGGCAATCGACTTGGGGATGGTCACATGCACGCGATACCAGCCGAAGGCGTTGTTCAGCACCTGCCCCTGGTCGTCCCAGTTGCGTGTCACGTCCATTTGCTGCCACTTGCTGTCGTCGAACGACGGCTTGCTCCATTCCATGTTGTCACCCTTCTGGAAGGCAGCCTTCTTCACGGTGATGGTCTGTGCTCCTGCCAGCGTCAGCGACGTCAGCGCGAGGAGCAGAAGTGCAAATCTTTTTCTCATGATTTCTCAGTTTTTTTAATGGTATGATTTTTATTGTTTTTTCATCCTTGAAATCTCTACTGCAAAGATACTGAAAACTTCTGAAATCATCAAACATTTTCCCTTCTTTTTTTTACTTTTTTCTCCTCTCCCTTCCGAGCTCTCTTCGTCGGATAGAGTTGCATACTGTTCTTACCCGAAAAAAGTTGAACGTATTACCCAGAAAAGGCATTCTATCAAATGCAAGGCTTTCTGTATTAAGAACCGATGAAAAAACGAAGGAAAAATCCATCCGAGGGCACGAAAAAAGCAGATTTTTCTTTGATGTCACGTATTTTACTCTTAATTTTGCATATTCGAACTTGAAAAACGACTATTCATAACAAATCAACCAATAAAAAATACACGACGATGAAAAAATCTGTTCCACACCCGCGCTTCCTCAAGCGCATGATGTTGCTCCTCATACTCCTCGTATGCGGAATGAATGCGTATGCTTATTGTAACGACTATGGCTATGTTGTAATTAATGGTGTTAAGTATCATTTGTTTTATCGTACCTGGACTACGTTATTTGAAACACAAAGTGACCGTGAAGCATACGTCGAAGAATTCACAGGTACGAGCACGGAGATTGTTATTCCCGCGACGATTACCGATGGTGGACAGACGTATAATGTCAAAGGATTACGCTATAATCCGATGACTGAGCAAAAAACAGCAACGCTATCTTCTAATTATGTGCAGACCATTCGGGTTGAAAACAAGTTCAGTTTTTATCCCGATGATTCCAACCCCACTTTCAATTGCCCTAACTTGAAAACAATCTATTTCGAAGGGGCCTCTCCTTGGTTCAGCGGATTGTATACGAGTTATTTCGCATCGCCAGCGACAAAGAATATCACCGTCTATCTGTCGGACAAGACGGAACAGGAGATTTCCGATATGACGACGAACGCTGCCGTGTGGAGCGACTTTCTGCGTGTCTTACCAATGAGCAACATAAACGTGAAGCGTAACGTTAACTTGTCTATTTCCCACGCGCGTTTGCAAGTCGGCGACAATTATTATGTGAACGACAAGTCGCTGCAGGTTGACATGAATTCCGATCTGACCTTTAAGGTCTATAAGGGCTACGACACATATCTGGTAGAGAGCGTGAAGCTCAATGGGATGGATATTCTCGGTGAGATGGCGTTCACGCAAGGCGCTACCGATGCTCTCTCCTACTATACCTACACGCTGTCGAATGTTGCCAGCGATGCCTACATTACTGTTACAGGCGTTAATACCAAGTACGAGGTGAACGTCATCTGCAACAACGGAGGAACCATTACCAGCCCCCACGCTAACACGAGCGTGATTACTCCTAACAGTCGGGCTTCTATCCGCTGGTTCAAGGCCGACGGCGATACTTATATGACCATTATTCCTAATGAAGGCTACACGCTCGACAAACTCTATTACAACTCCTACGACAATACCTATCGGGCTACTGCCAACGCCGACGGCACTTTCACCTATCCGCTCTCTGCCGATGCCGACATCTCTGTTGTGTTTAAGGAAATAGACCCCACTATCAACTGGAACGTGACGCTGATGGGCAATGTCTCTGTTACGGCCCAGTTCATGGACAAACGCGGCGCATGGGCGAGCTTTAATGACATCGTTGATGGAACGAATACCGTAATCGACAATGCCCAGAGGATGAACATGACCATCCTTCCACCCGAAAATGCAACGGGAACACTCGTTGTGCTGGCAGACGGTGTGGATTTGTCTTCCTATTTCACCTCTTCCTGGTCGTGGGATTATGAAAGAGAATGTTACAGCACAGAAGATGCACAGGAGTCCATTCCTGTTGAATATCTAAAGGCCACCGACTGGGTTATCGGCGTTAAGGCGAGCAACAGCGACGCGTTCATATGGACGCTGAAAGCCACGGGGGACATGGGCGCAAGCACGGCCCAGATGACGGTGAACAGTGGCAATCAAACGTGGGATGTAAGCGACGACGAGCGTACTGCCACCAATGTTGTCCCAGGCATCACCAGGATTAACCATTCCATTACCGTGCAGCTGGCTGCACACTATTCGTTCACGGCATCGTTCAAAGGCACGGACTACACCGACAGCTTTGTGCGTGGCACTGCTGCCGACGGTAAGGTGCCCTATACCTGCACTTTGGCTTTGGGAGAGCCTGAGAATGCCGGCATGCTCGTCGACGGCACGTGGACCATCGCGTTTGCGGAAAAACCTGCTGAGAGCATTATCGAGTTTACCGATACAGTAGTGAGACGCATCTGCCTAAATGCGGGCTGGGACACCGACGGCGACGGCGAAATATCGAAAGTCGAGGCAGCAGCTGTGACTACGCTGAAGGTTGGAAGTAACTCGGTGTTCTATGGTAATAACACGATAACCTCTTTCGATGAGTTCCAGTATTTCACTGGACTGACATCGCTTGAGTCAAGTGCATTCCTAGGCTGTAAAAAACTGAAGTCTGTCGTTGTTCCTAAAAATGTAGGAACTATATACTCAAGTGCTTTTAGAGGGTGCAACGCACTTACATCTGTGATTCTTCCTGAGAAACTGAGAATCATCCATGCATACTCTTTCCTTGGCTGTACGAGCCTGACAGAGATAGCCTTGCCTGAAAGCGTGACTGGCATCTATGATGCTGCGTTTGAGTCTTCCGGAGTCAAGCATCTCGTTCTGCACAGGAACCAGAATGCTCTTTCCGGGTATGGACTGCAGTCGGCATCATGCCTGCAATCCATCACCATTGATGACGATAATCCAAATCTCAGTTCGGCTGGTGGCTGTAATGCCGTGTTGAGTAAAAACGGCAAGATATTTTATGCTGGTTGCAAGAACTCGTTTATCCCCGAGGGGGTGGAAACGATAGGCGCATATGCATTTTACGGACATACCGGATTGAAGTCAATAACAATACCCTGTTCTGTGGACTCAATAGCGAAAAGTGCTTTTTATGGTACTTCAGCTTTGGATTCAATAGTGTCAAAGGTGAAAGTGCCATTTGCTTTTGGTGACAACGCTTTTTATGGTATTTCCACAACCTGCAAACTGTTCGTTCCTGCTGGCACGCGCGATGCTTACATTGCTGCCGGATGGACAGAAGACGTCTTCAAGGGCGGAGTCTTTGAGGCTGCTCCTGAATTTAGCTTCGACGTGAACGGCGACGGCCTCATCAACGTCTCCGACGTCACCGCGCTGGTGAACAAGATCCTCCATCCGTAGGACATCAGCCGACTGAACACACGCCTCTCTCGTGGGGCAAAGGACCCGAAGCGGCAGGCTTGCAATGATGCAGGTCTGCTGCTTTCTTTCTGCCCCAGCCGCACTTTTCAGGCTCTCTTTTTTTCTTTCTACATCTCGCCGTATGAAGAAAGAAAAAAATTTTTTCCCTTCTTGAAAAAGTTTTTTTCTCCTAGCATAATTCAGCGGGAAGAATCTCACTTCCTGTGAAAAAACGTCACAGTAAAACGTCGCAAATGGGCGTTGCTACCCGCAGTTTTCATAATCAGATGCGTCTTTTTGCCTCGTTATACCCCCGAAATCGGCAAAAAATGTTGATCTTTCGAAGCGCTTTTTGGGTGCCAAGTAGAGAGTAAAACATCAGAAAGAAGGGTGAAAACAGGTCTTTTGACACCAAAAACAGCCGATTTTGATGCTTTTTGAGACTGATTCCAGGGCTTTTTATGGCCTTTGAGACTCTGCAAATTAATCGCAATGTATTGATAGGCAAATTGTTAGGTTCTAAGAAATCGTCTCAGTCTCAAATCTCAGTTGTTTTAAAAAGGGGTATCCAACTCTCCTTTTCATACTTTATATATACTTATATTATTAATTATTAATTAGTTATAATGAAAATAGAAGGGGATTCCGGACATAGATAGTGCCTTTTTTTCTAACTGAGATTTGAGACTACTGAGACTGTCGCGTGTATTTTCCTGCTTTGGGTTTCTTTTCTCCAAGGCCTGCTTTTCTGGCAACCTTGACTGTTTCCTCATCCGGCGTGATTCTTTTCCCGTCATCCAGCGAGGAAAGAGTATCCGTTTTCGTTAAAATGACACGAACAGACGATGCAGTAAACCGCCTTTTCGCTCCTGTTTCCTGCCACTTGACGGGGAGTTCTGCCACTTTTCCCCCCTTAAAAGTGGGTTTTGCTATACGTTTTCCGAAGCGAGACAAGCGTGCCAAGTAGAGAAAAAAGTATTAAAACAAGGGGTTTTTGCCTGTTTTTTGACGCCAAAAAGGCCGTTTTTGGAGCCTCAACTGTAATTTTTGAAGGCTTTTTCGGGATTGATGAAAGACTACTAACAACGTATTGTGCTGTTTTTCAGCTTTTTAGGCCAGTAGTTCTTACACTTACAGTTCTTACAGTTTTTTTTAAGGGGGTATCTAACTCCCCTTTTTCTATATATTCTATATATAATATATTAATTATTAATTAGTTATAATATAAAAAAGAGGAGTTTCTGCCTTTTGCATACCCTCTTTTTTCTAACTGTAAACTGTAAGAACTGTAAGATTTGGTTGCCTTTTTCCTGTTAACTTCTTCTCTACAAGGCCTTTAAGGAGAAGATATTTGCCGGTTGCTTTGCGGTAGCAGTCGCGGGAGGTGAAATCACGACAGTCTTCCGGATGGGCGAAGGTGAGGGTACAACTTGCCGCCCTTTTTTCTTTGAAAAAAGCTGTATTTTTGCTTGGAAAAGCGAAAGAGAATGATTACCTTTGTATCGGAAAAGAATGCGCCCTTGCGCACATACACACGATTCATTCACTTAATACCTTCTTGAGATATGAAAACTCGCATCATCCCCTTCCTCCTCGCCCTGCTGCTAACAGCTCTGTCGGCAAAGGCCGCCAACGGTACATGGGCAGGAAACGGTACCCAGTCGGACCCTTATCAGATAGCCGATTTGGCAGATATCCAGGCCCTCTCGACAGCTGTAGGCGAGGGTGAAACCTTTGCTGGCCAGTTCTTTCTGGTGACGGCAGATATAAACGGCATCGATGCACCAATAGGCACGAACACCACACCGTTCTGCGGCACGTTCGACGGCGGCTCCCACTTCCTTACCCTTGCCATCAATACCAGCGCACAAGGCTCCTGGGCTCTCTTCTCCAAACTGGGCGAGGGAGCACATATCCGAAATGTCTACACACGCGGCTCTGTCGTAAACACCCATACTAGTGGTTACACAGCTGGTATCGTTGGCTCTGCAACGGGTACTGAGGAGTCTCCTATCGTCATCGACAACTGCCACAATGAGGCGAGCGTAAGGCGTAACATGGGCGTTTTGGGAGGCGTCCTAGCCTATGGAGGCGGCAACGTGACAGTGATGAATAGTACCAATGCTGGCAAGCTAACGGGTACCCAGACGGGAAAGAGCGGCATTATCGTCGGCGGTATTGTCGGAAGTATGAAAGCTCCCGGAATGGTGACGAACTGCTGCTTCGGCGACACCATCCTGACGCCGCTACTTCCTAACGCTCTGGGCAACTACGCCCATGTGGGCGGCATCGTGGGAGTCCTGAAAGACGGATGTACGGTGAGCAACGTCTGCAATCTGGGTGAAATAGTCCCAAGCGATAATGTTCAGAACATGTCGAACATAACCACATATCTTGGCAATATTGTCGGATACGTGGAGAGCAACGCTGCTGTGGAGTATGGCTACTTCGCCTATTCTTCCCCCTTCAATATCCGCGCATGCGGCACGAGCAGCGCTTCCGACGCGACATACAGATACCTCGACTACTTCTATGGTGATAGGATGTTGCAGAATGAATTTCCTTTTGTTGTCGAAGATGTGACAGAAACCCTCAGTGCCTACGCTAGCGAGAACGGGCTTCCCACATGGAAGTCAAACAGCCTGCCCCGCTGGTTGGACATCATCCCCGACTCGCGGAAAGGATACTATTATCTGTTTGTCACCCAACCCTCTGTGGGCTCTATCAGCCCTGCCAACCGCACTCTCGTGCGAGAGGGCGGGACAGTGACGCTCAGCTATGAGTCAGACAACCACGTGACACCCTGCAGCTGGCGTGTGGAGTACTATAGCGGCTACGGAACGATACCCGTTGCCAGTGGTTCCTTCGAGATGCCTGATGATGATGTGGAAATAAGCGTTGTCCTCCACCAGCTCACACATGGGGAGGCCGTGCCTGTGACATGTACGTCTGACGGTAACCTTGAATACTGGTACTGCAGCGTTTGCAACACATACTACCTTGACGAGGCCTGCACGCAGCCTGCTCCAGAGGAAAGCGTGTTCTTACCTGCTCTTGGTCACAACCTCACGCATAAAGTGGCAGCTGAAGCTACCTGCACGACAGACGGGAATGTTGAATATTGGTACTGCTCGAATTGCCACACTTATTTCCTTGACGAAGATTGTACACAAGCCGCTCCAGAAGAGGATGTGATATTCCCCGCTCTTGGTCATCAGCTCACGCATAAAGAAGCCGTTGAGAGCACCTGTACTGCCGGCGGAAACCTTGAGTATTGGTATTGCTCGCGTTGCAACGTCTACTACCTTGACGAGGCTTGTACGCAGGCCGTTCCTGAGGAGGAAGTGCTCTTCCCGCCCCTTGGGCACCAGCTCACGCATGTGGACGCTGTTCCCGTGACGTGTACCTCTGCCGGAAACGCTGAATACTGGTACTGCTCGCGCTGCAACACCTATTTCCTTGACGAGGCCTGCACGCAGTCGGCTCCTGCCGAAGAGGTGTTGTTTGCTGCCCTCGGGCACGACTTGGAACACTTTGAGGCTACGGAATCTTCCTGCGAAGAGGGCTGTCTGGAACATTGGCATTGCAAGCGTTGCGACAGATATTTCTTTGATGAGGAATGCACGGATGAAACGACGGCGGAAGTGGTCCATACCGCTCTTGGACATGTGTACGAAGACCATTTCTGCACCCGATGCGGTAAGGGCGAGCCTGCAGAACTCGCAGAGGACGGCTATTATGAAATAGAAAATGTCGGGAATCTCTACTGGTTTGCTTCACATGTGAATGAAGGCAACAACGAGAGCAACGCCCGTCTGATGAATGATATTACCATCAACGAATCTGTCCTTACCTCCACAGGCATACTTAACACGAGCACCTCGTCCTCGCATCGCGTGTGGACACCTATAGGCGTTCAGGGTTGCAACTTCAAGGGAATCTTCGATGGGCAGAACCACACCATCAGCGGCCTATACATGACGACGGGCAGCTATATTGGTCTGATTGCCTATGCGGCCAACGCCACAATAGCCAACGTGACTATTGCTGATAGTTATTTGGCGGGTTCCGGTAATGTTGGATTCATCTGCGGCAATGCCGTAAACGTCGGGGACACTATCCGTAACTGTCACGTGACGAGCGGCAGGATTATTGCATCGGGCAATTACTGTGGCGGTATTTGTGGTTACCTGAACGGGGGGTACATCAGCGGTTGCACGAACAAAGCTACCATCAAAGGCGACGATGTCGGCAACGGTAGAGATTTAGGTGGCATCGTGGGGGCTGCCGATTATCCGACTTGTGTCATCCAAGAATGCGTCAACAACGGACAGGTGCTGCAGGACTACAAGTCCACACAATACTTCTATGGAGGTGGAATCGCCGGGTTGAATAAGGGGCTCATTACTCGTTGCTTCAACACAGCCAAAATCGTGCAGTACAGCCCTAGCTGGAATGCTAATTCTTCCTCGCGGTATGTGGGAGGCATTACTGGGTCGAACTCGGGAACCCTCTTAAATTGCTACAACTTAGGTGAAGTCACCTCTAACTATACTGACCACTCATATATGGGAGGTATCTGCGGAAGCAACGGAAGTGTCGTCTCCCACTGCTACAACTTGGGAAGAGTCGATGGCTATGCCTACGTGGGTGCTATCTGTGGAAGTAGTTCCAGTAACACTCTCGTCACGCAAAACTTCTACCTAGCCAACACGGCTCGGTCGCATCTCCTTTACGGCACTTCAGACGGAGGTGTCGTCCAGTATGGTATAGGCACCAAAAACTATAATGAGAATCTTGCCGACGTGGAGGGAAAAACAATCAGCGCCACCTCCGGCGAGTTCTCCTCCGGCGCCATCTGCTATGCCCTGAACGACAACAGCAGCACGGGCGACAACCTTGTATGGTTCCAGACGCTCGGCACCGACGCCTCACCTCTCCTCGAAGGGCTCGTTGTCTACTACGATGTCGCTACCGAAAGCTACACCAACACGGCTCCTCCCATCATTGAGCCCGGCGACGTGAACGGCGACGGTGAGGTGAATGTCTCCGACGTGACGATGCTCGTGAGCATCATCCTCGGCAACACACCGATGATAGATGCCGCCGACGTGAACGGCGACGGCGAGGTGAACGTCTCTGACGTTACCGCCCTCGTGAGCATCATCCTCGGCAACTGATAGGTCGACGGTTTCACCCCCATCATCCCACAGAATACAATCCAAACAAAAAGAATGACAGATATGAGCAAGACTATCCTTGACGTCAATGCACACATGCACACCCCCTATTCGTTCAGCGCGTTCGACAGCGTGCGCCAGGCGCTCGACATGGCGGCGGAAGAGAACGTGCGCGTGGTGGGCATCAACGACTTCTACAGCCTCGACGGCTATGCTGAGTGGAGCCGCGAGTGTGCAGCGCGTCACCTGTACCCCCTCTTCAACATCGAGTTCATCTCGCTCTGGCAGGAAGCCCAGCGCGACGGGCTGCGTATCAACGACCCCAACAATCCCGGGCGCACCTACCTGAGCGGCAAGGGGCTGGCGTTCCCCTCGACGCTGACAGGGCGCGAGGCGCAGATGCTGAGCGACGTGCGCGAGGAGAGCAACCGGCAGGTGGGGCGCATGTGTGAGCGCCTCAACACCCTCCTCACTGAACGCAAGGCAGGCTTCAGCCTGTCGTACGACAGCATAGTGAAAGACCTCACGCGCGGCTCCATCCGCGAACGGCATCTCGCCAAGGCCCTGCGCCTGGCTGTGGAGGAGAAGTGCGGCACCGACGACGCGCGCATGGAGATGTACGAGACGCTCTGCGGCAAGCCGCTGAAGAGCGCACCCTCCGACATCGCAAGCATCGAAAACGAGCTGCGCGGCAATCTGCTGAAGGCGGGAGGCGCCGCCTTCGTGCCTGAGGAGCCCAGCGCGTTCCTGCCCGTCGACGTGGTGAAGCACATCATCGAGGCAGCAGGAGGCATGCCCACCTATCCCTTCCTTGCCGACGACGCCAAGGGGATGTTCACCGACTTCGAGGGCGACCTGCAGCGGTGTGCCGACACGCTGAAGCGCATGGGCATACGCAGCGCGGAGTTCATCACCACGCGCAACACCACAGCCGTGCTGGAGCAGTATGCCACCTATCTGGAGGACGAGGGCTTCACCGTCACCTTCGGCTCGGAGCACAACACCCCCGCCATGGAGCCCATCCGCCTGCGCACACGCGACAACGCCGAGGGACTGAGCGAGAAGCTGAGAGAGATAAACTACCGCGGAGCATGCCGCGTGGCTGCACATCAGAGCGGCAGCGACAGTATGGAACTGGGAGAAGAACTGATACAGAAGAGAATAAGCGAATAAAGAAAAGGAATGATGAAAGAGATTGAAGAACTTGTCCGCATATCCCGCAAGTACGGGCAGGACAGCCGGCTGGTGATAGCAGGAGGTGGAAACACATCGTATAAGAACGAAGAGAAACTGTGGGTGAAGGCGAGCGGTCACGCGCTGGCAACCATCACGGAAGATGGCTTTGCCGTGCTCGACCGTGCGCTCCTCAACCCCATGGGCGAGAAGGTGTACAGCGCCGACGTGGCGCAGCGCGAGGAGCAGGTGAAGAACGACCTCGCCTCGGCATGCATCACCCGCGACAGGCGCCCGAGCGTAGAAACATCGCTTCACAACTGCATGCGCTTCGCCTACGTGGTGCACCTGCACCCCACGCTGGTGAACGGGCTGATGTGCTCGGCGCAGGCCGAGGAGCGCTGCAGGGAACTGTTCCCCGACGCGCTCTACATTGAATATACCGACCCGGGCTACACCCTCTTCAAGAAGGTGTACGACCGTACCGAGGCCTACCGCGCAGCACGCGGCGAGGAGCCGCATGTCATCATGCTGCAGAACCACGGCGTGTTTGTGGGCGCCGACACCACGGAGGAGATAGAGCGCATCTATGCCGATATGCTCCAGCGCCTGGAGGAAGCCCTCTCGGAACCCCTTCCCGAAGGGGAGGTGCCCATAGGAGAAGAGGTGTGCGAGGTGATTCCTGCCATACGACAGATGCTCTCGCGCAAGGGCAGGGGACTGAAGACGCTGAAGGTGACGAACAACGCCCTCGTCGACAGGTTCTGCCAGAGCGAGGAGGCCTTCGGCAAGGTGGCAGCACCCTTCACACCCGACATCATCGTCTACTGCAAGTCGGAGTACATATACCTTGCTGCCGACAGCACGGAGGCCTTGCTGCAGCAGGCAGAGCAGAAGATTGAGGAGTACGTGGCCCGCAGGGGACACACGCCCAAGGTGCTGCTCATGCGCGGCATAGGGCTGGTGGCTGTGGGCGACCATGCTGCCAACGCCGGCATCATCACCGACGTGTTCACCGATGCCCTGAAGGTGGCAGCCTATGCCCAGTCGTTCGGAGGCGAGCACCCGATGACGGCAGGGCAGATAGCGTTCATCGACAACTGGGAGGTGGAGAACTATCGCCGCAAGGTGAGCGCGGGCACGACGGCAGGACGCATGAACGGCAAGACGGTGATCGTCACCGGCGCGGCACAGGGCTTCGGCGAAGGCATCGCCCGCGAGCTGATGAAGGAGGGAGCCAACATCGTGGTTGCCGATCTGAACGAGACGGCAGGCATGCGCACGGCAGACTCGTTCAACGAGACGGCACGCAACAACCGCGCCATCTTCGTGAAGACCAACGTGAGCGAGATGGCAAGCCTGCAGAACCTCATGCGCACCACCATCCTGCACTTCGGCGCCCTCGACACCTTCGTGAGCAATGCCGGCGTGCTGCGCGCCGGAGGGCTGGAGGCGATGACACCCGAGAACTTCGAGTTCGTCACCCGCATCAACTATATGGCCTACTTCTACTGCGCCAAGGTGGCAAGCCACGTGATGAAGATAGAGACCCAGTACGACCCCGAATACTTTGCCGACATCGTGCAGGTGAACTCGAAGAGCGGCCTACGCGGCTCGAAAGCCAACTTCGCCTATGCCGGAGGGAAGTTCGGAGGCATCGGGCTCACGCAGTCGTTTGCCCTCGAGCTGGCGCCCTTCAGGGTGAAGGTGAACAGCGTCTGCCCCGGCAACTACTACGACGGGCCCCTCTGGAGCGACCCCGTGAACGGCCTCTTCATACAATACCTGAATGCCGGCAAGGTGCCCGGCGCCAAGACGGTGGACGACGTGAAGGAGTTCTACCTCGCCCAGGTGCCCATGCGCAAGGGATGCAACCCGCTCGACGTGACGCGCGCCATCCTCTACTGCATAGAGCAGACCAACGAGACAGGGCAGGCCATCCCCATCACGGGAGGGCAGGTAATGCTCTCGTGAGGCAGAGGGCTGCAGGCATGAGAGTGGAAGAGATAGAGATTGTGCGCAGCCGGAGGCGTACGCTGGCGCTGCAGGTGACGGGCGAGGGGCACATCGTTGCCCGCGCTCCCCTGCGTATGCCGCTGAGTGAAATCTATGCCTTCGCCCGCTCGAAGGAGGCGTGGCTCGACGAGAAGGTAGCCCTGCGCAAGGCGCTCGCCTCCTCGCAGCAGCCCAAGCTGACAGCCGACGAGCGCAAGGCGCTGCTCCGGCAGGCACGCGACGTCATACCCCAGCGCGTCAGACACTACGCCCCGCTCGTAGGCGTGAGCTGTCGCAGCGTCACGCTGCGGTTCCAGCGCACGAGATGGGGCAGCTGCTCCTCGACGGGAGGGCTGAACTTCAACTGCCTGCTCATGCTGGCACCAAGCGAGGTGCTCGACTACGTGGTGGTGCACGAGCTCTGTCATCGCAAGGAGATGAACCACTCGGCACGGTTCTGGGCAGAGGTGGAGCGCGTCTGCCCCGACTGGCGCCTGCATCGCCGCTGGCTCAGGGAGAAGGGTTCGGCGCTCCTGCGGCGCGTGTGAGGCAGGGGGGAGGAGCCCATGCTCCCTCGTCGGGAGCGGGATAGGGAGATTTCTGCTCCCAAATGAAAAAATCATAAGAAAAAAAGACGGATTTTTCTTGCTTTCATCGTGCATTCCCCTTATCTTTGCAGCATAAGAGGAAGAAGCCCTTCTCAGCGTTATGTGCAGATGGCTGACGTCCTCGTAACCAACGAAATAGCAATTATGAACCAGAGAAAGAACATTCGCCTTGTGCTGCTGATGATGCTTGCCGTCGTATTCCTCCTTCCCGGCGAGGCCGATGCGCGCACAAAGAAAAAGGAGCAGGCAAAGGTGCCCGAAATCATGAGTCAGTGGAACGGCAAGAAGGTTGCCTATCTGGGCGACTCCATCACCGACGCCAACCAGCTGAACTGGCAGAACGTCTTCTGGAATTTCCTCAAGGACATACTCGGCATTGAGCCCTACGTCTACGGCATCAATGGGCATCAGATGAACCAGATAATAGGGCAGGCTGAAAAGCTGGAGGCCGAGCACGGGCAGGACGTGGACGCCATCATAGTTTTTGTGGGTACCAACGACTACAATGCTCATCTGCCCATAGGCGAATGGTATGAGGAGAAAGCCGAGCGCACCTTCGACGACGGACCCATTGAGGTTACACGCAAGCACCGAGTGATGAACACCGACGAATCGACCTTCTGCGGGCGCACCAACAACGTGATGTCGTATCTCAAGCATCACTTCCCCACAAAGCAGATCATCTTCCTCACACCCCTCCACAGAGGATACGCCACCTTCGGCGACAAGAACATACAGCCCGACGAGTCGTTTGCCAACTCGCTGGGATACTACATCGACGACTATGTGCAGGCCATCCGCGAGGCTGGCAGCCTGTGGGCAATACCCGTCATCGACCTCTTCACCATCAGCGGGCTCTACCCGCTGGAGAAGGAGCAGCTCGTCTACTTCCGCAATCCTGAGCGTGACGCCCTCCATCCCAACACCGAGGGACACCGCCGTATGGCCTACGCCATCGCCTACCAGCTGCTCGGATACCCCGCCTCGTTTGACTTCGCAGAATAAAGCGAAAAGTTTCAGCAAAAAACAATATAGGCATTAAAGATATGAAGATTCGAATTCTCTTTGCTTCAGTAGTCTCCTTTATAATCCTCCTGGGTGCTTGCCAGTCCCAGCCCGAATACTGCACAGTCAAGGGTACCATCAAGGGTGTCAACGAAGGGGAAAAACTTCAATTGACGGATGCGTTTGACCATTTCAAGGTGATTGAGACAGTCAGAGTCAAAAATGGAACTTTCGAGTTTCATCCACACATATCGGTTCCTACCCATGCGTATTTGTACACAGAGCAAGGTATGCAGCTGAAGGACTTCCTTCTGGAGCCGGGAACGATTATCGCGAATGTGGATGCCACGGATGATGAGGATTATGCTACCCATGCGACGGGAACGCCTTCCAACGATCTGCTCGTCAAGATACGAGAGCTGTATAGAAGTGGAGATGCAGATGCTGCCACAGCGCTCAGGGATGAGGTTATGAATGCCAAAGAGACAGGTATTCTGGCGCTTTATTATGCCGACGGACACGGCGCTACTGCCGTTCAGGGACTGAGTGCTCTCAACCGTCTGTCGCCGGACATAGCAGCTAAGCCTTTTATTGCCGAATTGCGGGATGAGTTGACACGCCGTGCGCGAACGGAACCTGCGCCAGAAGGCAGCGGCAGCGCGAACTATTTCATTGATTTGGAGTTTCCCGATGTTGACGGCAATGTGATAAGCCTGAGTTCTGTGGTGAACAATCCGGCTAACCGCTACGTCATTCTTGACTTCTGGGCCACCTGGTGCGGACCTTGCAGGGAGTCCATTCCCGAATTGACGGCGCTCTATGATAAGTATCACGAGAAAGGGCTGGAAATCTACTCCGTCTCGGAAGACCAGAATGAGGAAAACTGGAAGTCCTTCCTCCCCGAGAGCGGGATGACCTGGATAAATGTGAGGGATGTCAACCCTGGGCGTCAGGACGATAATGCCTGGGCAAAGTATGCCCTTCACGGCATTCCGACCACGCTGCTCTTAGACGGCGAGACGGGCGAAATCCTTCTGCGAGACGATTTGCAGAATATCGACACATTCATTTCGCCTCTGATGCAGTAAGGAACAACAGTTTAGTTTGCACTTTTTTTTCAACAATCATACAAATATATGAATCCAGGCACAATGACCATAGCCCAACTGAAGGATGCCGTGAAACAGCGGCACTCGGTGAGGCAATATCTCGACAAGCCTATCCCTGCCGACGTGGCGCAAGCCCTTCAGGAAGAGATCGACAAGGGTAACGCTGAGGGTGGGCTGCACATGCAGCTGGTGTTGAACGAGCCCAAAGCCTTCAGCAGTTTCCTCGCTCACTACGGCAAGTTCAGCAACGTCTCGAACTACATAGCCCTCATCGGGCCAAAGGGAGAGCTGCTCGACGAGAAGCTGGGCTATTACGGCGAGCGCGTAGTGTTGCTGGCACAGCACCTGGGGCTCAACAGCTGCTGGGTAGGGCTTACCTACGCTAAGGTGAAGACCTCGTACGTGATAGGCGCCGACGAGAAGCTGGTGGCTGTCATAGCCCTCGGCTACGGAGCCACGCAGGGCACGCAGCACCGCTCGAAGAGCATGTCCGACGTGGCGCAGCTCACCGAGAACGCCGATCCCGACTGGTACAAGCAGGGCATACAGTGCGCCCTGCTGGCTCCCACAGCCACCAACCAGCAGAAATTCTACTTCTCCCGCATAGGGCATCGCGTGAGCGTGAAGGCAGGCACGGGATTCTTCTCGAAGATGGACCTCGGCATCGTGAAGTATCACTTCGAGATAGGCGCTGCCGACGAGGAGTTCCAGTGGGCATAGCATCCTCCTCTTGAGGAACCCGCCGAAAACCCTCCCGCAAGATATCGAAAAAACCATTCAGACAATACAAAAATGAAAAAACAACTTCTGATCATGATGGCAGCGCTGCTGCCCTTGATGACAACGAGCGCCCAGGAGGCACGCCTCCTCCGCTTCCCCACGGTGGGGGGAGGCAACATCGTCTTCTCCTATGCCGGCAACCTCTATCGCGTGCCCGAGAAGGGCGGCGCAGCAGTGAAGCTCACGAGCGACATAGGATATGAGTCGTTCGCCAAAATCTCGCCCGACGGCAAGACGATAGCCTTCACGGCACAGTACGACGGCAACACCGAGGTGTACACGATGCCCATTGAGGGAGGAGAGCCCCGACGCATCACATGGTCGGCCCTCGTGGAGCGCGACAAGATGGGTGAGCGCATGGGACCCAACAATATCGTGATGGGTTGGACACCCGACGGCTCACGCATCATCTACCGCAGCAAGCAGTGGTGCTTCAGCGGACTGAGGGCACAGCTCTGCACGGTGTCGGCCGAGGGCGGCATGCCCGAACTGATTCCCACCTCGGAGGGAGGCTTCTGCAGCTTCAGCCCCGACGGCAAGCAGCTGGCTATGAACCGCATGTTCCGCGAGTTCCGCACCTGGAAGTACTACCGCGGAGGACAGGCCGACGACATCTGGATTCATCAGCTGGGAACCACGCAGATTGAGCGCATCCCCGGATGCGACGCCGTAGCGCAGGACATCTTCCCCATGTGGGTAGGCAACGAGATATACTACCTCTCCGACAGAGACAGGACGATGAACCTCTTCGCCTACGACCTGCAGACGAAGCAGACGCGCAAGGTCACCGACTTCAAGGAGTACGACTGCAAGTTCCCCTCCTGCTCGCAGCAGAGCATCGTGTTTGAGAACGGAGGCTACATCTACCGCTACGACGTGGCTTCGAAGCAATGCACACAGGTACCCATCACGCTTGCCGACGACAATGTATACAGCCGCAGCGAGACGCGCAACCTCAGGAACAACCTGAGCAGCGCCAGCCTGTCGCCCGACGGCAAGCGTGTGGTAGCTATCGCGCGTGGCGACGTATGGTCACTGCCCGCCGAGCAAGGCCCAGTGTACAACATCACCCGCTCGCCCGAGTCGCACGAGCGCGACGTCACCTGGAGCCCCGACGGAAGCCATGTGGCATGGCTCTCAGATGCCGGAGGCGAATATCAGGTGTGGCTGGCACCCTCTTCCGACCTCACGAAGGCCGAGGCTGCCACGCAGTTCGAGACGGGCTATCCCTCAGGCCTGCAGTGGAGTCCTGACGGCTCGAAACTCTACTTCCGCACCGAGAAACGCGACGTGTGGGAGCTGGACGTCAAGAGCAAGGATGCCCGTCGTCTGCTCGTGAGCGAGACATCGGGCTTCCGCAGCTTCTCGCTCTCGCCCGACGGCAAGTGGGCAGCCTATTCCGAGGCGTTGCCCAACAAGATGAGCGCCGTATTCCTGTACGACATGGACAAGCGCGAAGCCTATCAGCTGACAGACCGCTGGTACGATGCCTCGCAGCCCCTGTTCTCGAAAGACGGCAAATACCTCTTCTTCACGTCGACACGCGCCCTGCGGGCACAGTACTCGAGCGTGGAGTGGAACGCTTCGTACAGCACCTCCGACTACGTCTTTATGGTGCCCCTCACCTCCGACACACCCAATCCCCTTACTCTCCGTAACGATGAATACAACGCCGATGGCGACAAGAAGGAGAAGAAAGAGAAGGAGTCGAAGTCGACGAAGGTGGACCTTGAGGGCATCGGGCAGCGCATCACAGCCCTGCCTATGGAGGCCGGGTTCTATCGCCTGCTGATGGCTCCCGAAGGAAAGCTCTACTTCACGGGCTCGGGGAACGGCGTGAAAGCCTTCGACCTTGCTTCGGGAAAGGTGTCAGAAGTGTCGCCCGTAGTGCCTATGGCTATTACAGCCGACGGGAAGAAGGCCATCGTACGTCCCGAAGGGCGCTATGCCGTCACCAACTTCGGAGGAAGAGGAGACCAGCCCATTCCCACGGAATCTATGGATATGGTTATCGACCACGAAGCCGAATGGAAGCAGATATTTGACGAGAGCTGGCGCATCACGCGCGACAACTTCTATGTGGAGAACATGCACGGCGTCGACTGGCAGCACATCCACGACAAGTACGCCGCTCTGCTCCCCTGGGTGAAGCACCGCGACGACCTCACATACCTTATCGGAGAGATGATAGGCGAGCTGAACGTGGGACACGCCTACATCACCTCGGGCGAGACGCCAACCATCCCGCGCCTCTCCACAGGCTTGCTGGGAGCACGCTTCAGCCAGGACGAGGAGACGGGAGCCTTCCGCATCGACCATATCTTCAAAGGTGCCGACTGGGACAAGGACCTCGTGTCGCCCCTCACGGCTCCTGGAGTGGATGCGAAGGAAGGCGACTACATCGTTGCCATCAACGGGGTGCCCGCTTCGGAATACAAGGCGCTGGGGCAGGCACTTATAAATAAGGTAGGGAAAACCGTCTCGCTCGACATCTCATCGAAAGCCTCGGGCAAGGATGCGCGCACGGTGTATGTGAAACCCATCGCCAGCGAGATTCAGCTGGCATACCACGAGTGGGTGCAGCGCAACATCGAGATTGTCAACGAGGCATCGAACGGCGAAATAGGCTACATCCACATTCCCGACATGAGCATGGAAGGACTGGATGCCTTCACCAAGATGTACTACACGCAGCTCGACAAGCGCGCCCTCATCGTCGATGACAGAATGAACGGCGGAGGCAACGTGTCGCCCATGATTCTCGAGCGCCTGCAGCGCGAGGTGTACCGCGTGAGCATGTACCGCAACGGAAAGAACGAGCCCGTGCCTAACGAGGCGTTCTACGGACCTATGGTGTGCCTGATTGACAAGTACTCGTCGAGCGACGGAGACCTCTTCCCCTACGGATTCCGCAAGCTGGGGCTCGGAAAGCTCATCGGCAAGCGCACGTGGGGAGGCATCGTGGGCATTTCAGGCTCGCGCTCCTTCGTCGACGGGCAGGATATGCGCACTCCCTTCTTCACCTCCTATTCAACGGAAGGTGACTGGATTATCGAAGGGCACGGCGTCGATCCCGACATTGAAGTCGACATCAATCCCTTTGAGGACTACCTCGGCACCGATGCCCAGCTGCTGCGCGCAGTGGAGGAACTGCAGTCGGAGCTCAAGAAGTGGAAGCCGCTTCCTCCCACTCCTGCCGATCCCGACAAGACGAAATGAGCGCATCCCTGAGCATATCGTGATATGAAGAAGGAAACGCGCGATATGTAGAAAGAAACGCGTGATATGAAGAAAGAAACGCGCGATATGAAGAAAGAAAAACTGTTTTTCAGGAAGACATTCCGCGGGATGTCTTCTGCAAAGTGAAATATGAATTAACAATATGGCAATGAAGACAAAAGCCGTTCGTCTCTATGGAAAAGACGACTTGAGACTGGAAGAGTTTGAGCTGCCCGAGATGGGCGACGACGAGATATTGGCACGCGTGGTGTGCGACAGCATCTGCATGTCGTCGTACAAGGCAGCTCACGGAGCTGACACTCACAAGCGCGTGCCGCGCGACATCAGCGTGCATCCCACCATCATCGGGCATGAGTTTGCGGGAGAAATCGTGCAGGTTGGCGCCAAGTGGCAGAGCCAGTTCAAGCCCGGCGACAAGTTCTCCATCCAGCCCGCCATCAACTATCCGCAGGGGCCCGTGGGCGTGCTCAGCGCCCCGGGGTACAGCTACCGGTTCATCGGAGGCGACGCGACGTATGTCATCATCCCCAACGAGGTGATGGAGCAGAACTGCCTGCTCCACTTCACCGGGGAGGGCTTCTATCCTGCCTCGCTCAGCGAGCCCATGTCGTGTGTGATAGGCGCCATGCATGCCAACTATCACCTCACGCCCGGCTCGTATGTCCATCAGATGGAAATCAAGGACGGCGGACGTATGGCACTGCTTGCCAGCGTGGGTCCCATGGGGCTGGCAGCCATCAACTATGCCCTCCACAGAGAGGACCGTCGCCCCTCGCTGATGGTAGTCACGGATATCAACCAGAGCCGTCTCGACCGAGCTGCCTCCCTTTACACCCCCGAGTACGCTGCCTCGCGCGGCATTCGGCTGGTGTATGTCAACACCGGTACGATGGACGACCCTGTAGCCTCCCTGCGCGAGCTGACGGGAGGGGAGGGGTACGACGATGTCTTCTGCTTCGCTCCCGTGCCCTCTGTTGTGGAGCAGGCCGACGAGATTCTCGGCTTCGACGGATGCCTCAACTTCTTCGCAGGTCCCTCGAAGGCTCCCTTCAAGGCTCCTTTCAACTTCTACAACGTGCATTACGCCTACACGCATGTGGTAGGCACAAGCGGAGGCAACAACGACGATATGCGCGAGGCCATCTCTATGATGTCGGCAGGACTCGACCCTTCAGGGCTGGTGACGCACGTGGGTGGCTTGGACGAAGTGATAGAGACGACGCTCAACCTTCCGTCCATCCCCGGAGGCAAGAAACTCATCTACACGCATGTGGATATGCCGCTCACGGCTATTGCAGACTTTGCCGAGAAGGGCAAGACGAATCCCGTGTATGCCGAACTGGCACGCCTGTGTGAGGCTCACAACGGGCTGTGGAACGTGGAGGCAGAGGAATACCTCCTGACTCATGCCGATGAACTGAAATAACGGAACATCTGTTGCGATGATGATTCGAAAGAGTAACCTGTCACATGTGCGATTGACGAACGCATTCGTTATCGTTGTTGCCTTATGCTCTGTCCTTGCCCTCAGCGGATGCCGGAAGGGCGACAGCACCTACTGCTTTGTGAGCTATAACGTCCGCAACGGCATCGGGATGGACAATCGCTCCGAGCTACAGCGCGTTGCCGACGTGCTCAACCAGTGCAAGGCAGACGTCGTGGCGCTGCAGGAGATTGACAGCATGACGGTACGCAGCGGCAACAGGGACGTGCTGGGCGAACTGGCATCCCTCACGGGAATGATTCCGCTCTATGCTCCTGCCATCCGTTTCGACGGAGGAAAGTACGGCGTGGGCATCCTCTGCCGCAAGGCTCCTCTCTCCGTCCGTCGCACTCCTTTGCCCGGGCCTGAAGAACAGCGCACGCTCATCGCTGCGGAGTTTGACGATTATGTCTTTGCTTGTACCCATCTCTCGCTCCGGGAGGAGGGACGCATGCAGTCGCTTCCTCTCATCGCAGACATGGCTAAGCACTTCCCGAAGAAGCCCTTCTTCCTGGCAGGCGACTTTAACGCCGAGCCCGGGGAACCTTTCATGGAGGAACTTTCAAAGACATTCGACATCCTGACGGATACGACACGTCGCACATACCCAGCCGACAATCCCGACATCACTATCGACTATATCGTTTCGTACAAGGGGGCGGATGTCTCCCGATTCAAGGCAACGCAGGAGTCTTTCCTGGAAGAGACCTCCCGGGAACTCATCTCCGTTGCCTCCGACCATCGCCCCGTTGTCGTAACACTAAAAAACAAAAGATGATATGAAACAGCTTGATACCAAACTCATGCACCCAGCCGACCAGCTCGTGCTCATCATCAGCCGCATCTATCGCAGCGGGATGACAACCACCAGCGGAGGCAATCTCTCCATTATGGACGACAATGGAGACATCTGGATTACCCCAGCAGGCATCGACAAAGGTTCCCTTCGCCCGCAGGACATAATCTGCGTGAAGACCGACGGCACCATTGTCGGACCCCACAGACCTTCATCCGAGCTGCCCTTCCATCAGGCACTCTACAAGATGCGCCCGAAGATGAAATCCGTCATCCATGCCCATCCGCCAGCACTCGTCACCTTCAGCATCGTGCACGAGATTCCCAACACCAGCATCATTCCTCAGGCGCGCGCCGTGTGCGGACCCATCGGCTTCGCACCCTATGCCCTGCCTGGCAGCGACGAGCTGGGACGTAAGATTGCCGGTGAGTTTGCCAAGAATCCTGACTATAAGGCAGTCATCATGGAGAATCATGGCGTGGTGCTCATGGGTGAAGATATTGCCGATGCTTATCAGCGCTTCGAGACGCTGGAGCTCTGTGCGCGGACCATCCTCAACGCCAAGACGTTAGGAAAACCGTGCTACCTCTCCAACGAGCAGATACTGAAGCACGAGCAGAGCATTCCCACCCATTACCCCCATTTCATGGACGTGCACTATCCCAGCGACGAGAGAGCCTTGCGTGCAGAGATATGCCGCATCGTTCGGCGTGCCTGCGACCAGGGGCTCATGTGTAGCTCCTACGGCACGGCATCCATTCGCTGGCGTGGCAACAACTTCCTCATCACTCCTCCCAACGTCAACCGCTGGGACATTGACGCTGAGGATATCGTGCAGGTGCGCGACGGAATGGTGGAGGCAGGCAAGGTGCCCAGCCGCTCGGTAGCTCTGCATCAGGAGATATATCGCCGCAACCCGAAGGTCAACAGCATCATCCTCACGCAGAGCCCTTCGCTCATGGGCTACTGCACCACAAACGTGAAGTTCGACCCGCGCACCATTCCCGAGAGTTGGATTTTCTTGCAGGATGTGCCTTCGTTCCCCTTCGGTTCACAGTACGATGATCTGGAGCACGTGGCAGAATCGTTCACGAAGACTCCCTGCGCTTTCCTCAGCAACGATTCCATCGTGGTGACAGGCAACACGCTGCTCAATACCTTCGACAAGCTGGAAGTTGCCGAATTCAGTGCCCGTTCTCTCATCATGGCAGCGCCCGTGGGGAAACTCCACCCCATTACTGATGCTGAGGTGGAAGACCTCCGAGTTGCCTTCCACGTGGGAGAGTAAGGGATAGCGTTTCTTCCCTGAGGACAAAAGAAATCCGCAGAGCTTCGAAGCCCTGCGGATTTTCTATTTTAGAGGATTGCGCCTTGCAGCCCTTGTCCTGTCTCCTTCATGCCGATGAAGAGGGAAGGTCTTCGGAGCAGGGCGAGAGAGGGCAGAGGCTTATTTCTTCACCTTGTAGCCTGCAATCTTGGCAATCTTCTTGGGGATGTCGGTGTTGTCGATGCGCCCTGTGAACTGCTCGGCACCTGCTCCTACGGCAAACACGGGAACATACGAGCCGGAGTGGCTTCCCACAGGCCACGACACTTTTGCGATACGGTTGATGATTCTTACGGCAAGGTCGCTGAGCGGTTCATCCTTGAAATAGAGGCTTTCTGCCATCTTCACCTTCTCATTCGAAGCGAAGGAGTGATACCATTCGTCGTACAGCTTCATTTCATCGTCGTGCGTGAGCTGTACTTCCTTCCAGAATCCGAAGTTCTCCATCAGCGCTGCTTTGGCATCGGCCCACTCCACTTTATCCTTTTTCTCATGTCGCAGTTGGTTGAGCACCTGCGAGAATCCGTGCTTGCTCACCTTCTGATATTGGAGCACACCGGTGTTGATGCTGTATCCTCCGCCCGTAAGAGCCAGTCCTCCAGTCTCATGGTCGGCAGTAACGATGATAAGCGTCTCCTTCGGATGCTTTTTGTAAAATTCGTATGCCACCTTGATGGCGTCGTCCATCGATACCACGTCGCCCAAGCAGGCGATAGCGTCGTTGGCATGCCCTCCGTGGTCTATCTGCCCGCCTTCGCACATCAGGAAGAAGCCTTTCTTGTTCTTCGAGAGCTGTTCGATGGCAGCCGTAACGATTTGGTCGAGCGTCAAGTCGCCTTCCCTTGCATCCACGGCGTAGGGGATGTCGGTGCCGATGCCTTCCTTCTGGAAGAGGATGATGGGCTTGCCGCAGTTTTTCTTAGCCTTGTAGTCGTCGTATCCGCGTGCGATGACATAGCCTGCCTTCTCCGACAGTTCGTAGAGCGAGGGCTCATCGTCTTTGGTAGGATTGATGAAGTCGCCTCCTGCGAAGAAGTCGTATCCGCTCTCGGTGAGCTGCACGCCCAGTTCGTAGTAGTCGTTGCGCGAGGGGCGGTGTCCGAAGAAGGCTGCCGGCGTGGCGTGGTTCACTCCCACGCTGGTGGTGATGCCTACGCTCTTGCCCGTTGCCTTAGCCCAGTCGCTGACGCTGGATGTAAACTCTCCCGTGCCGGGAAGTATGCCTATGGCGCCGTTGTTGATTTTCACGCCGCAGGCAAGAGCCGTGCCGGCAGCGCTTGAGTCGGTGACGTCGGAGCTTGCCGAATAGGTGGTGACGTATCCGGCATAGGGGAACGAGGCGAAGCAGAGGGGTTTGATGCCCAGCTTGCCTTCCACCTGAGCGAGGTAGTACTCCGTACCCTGCACCTCAACGGGACCCATTCCGTCGCCTATGAAATAAAACACATATTTTGCCTGCGATGCAACGAGGGTTGTTGCCAGCAGCATGCCTACACACATTGCAAATAACTTCTTCATATTTTCTGTTTTTTATTTAGCTTTTGAATGTTTTTTCTTTCTTCATCTCGCGCAATTCTTTCTTCATCTCGCGCGATTCTTTCTTCCTCTCGCGCGTTTCTTTCTTCATACGATGGGGGCAGCTCAGAATGCTGCCGACTTCAGGCTCAGTCCTGTGGTCTCCTCAAGGTTGAAGAGGAGGTTCATGTTGTGCACTGCCTGCCCGCTTGCCCCCTTCAGCAGGTTGTCGATGCAGGTGGTGATGAGCAAGTCGTCGCCCTCCTTCTCAAGGTGTATGAGGCAGCGGTTGGTGTTGATGACCTGCTTCAGGTCGATGGGCTTGGGCGAGAGGAAGGTGAACGAGTCTTCCTCGTAGTACTCCTCAAAGAGGTGCTCAAGCTGCCCGAGGGCGACCTTGTTTTTCAGAACGATGGTGGTGAAGATGCCGCGCGTGAAGTTTCCGTAGTAGGGGATGAACACGATGTTCGACTGGAAGCTCGACTGACATTGCCTGAGGGCGGAGTTAATCTCGTTGAGATGCTGGTGCCTGAAGGGCTTGTAGACGCTGATGTTGTCGCTGCGCCAGCTGAAGCTGGTAAGCGTTGCCGAGCGCTCGCTCGAGCCTGTGCTACCTATGATGCTGTTGACGATGATGTCGCCGTTGAGCATCAGGTTGCGTGCCAGCGGGAGGAGTCCCAGCAGGATGCCCGTTGCGAAGTTACCGGGGTTGGCAACGTAGCGCGCGTTGCACACAGCCCTGCGGTTCAGCTCGGGCAGTCCGTACACGAATTCCTTCCTGGCGCCTGCCAGCACGTCTTCCTCATCTGTCTCGGAGGGTTTCACGCGGAAGGCGCGCGAGAGGTCCACCACCTTCAGTTTCTCGGGCAGCGGGGCATGAGCCTTCATCCACGCTTCGCTCTGGGCGCACTCGGTGCAGAGGAACAGCATGTCTATCTGCTCCAGCCCCTTCGTGCCGTTGAGCCCGAGGCTGCTGTCGGCAACGAAGCAGAGGTCCGTCTCGTCGTACAGCCCCCTGTGCACCTCGTCGATGCGCTTGCCTACGTTTGCCTGGCTCGTCACGAACTCCAGCTCCACGTCGGGATGGTTGAGGAGCAGCTGTATCAGCTCACCGCCTGTGAATCCGGCTCCCTCGATGATTCCTGTTCTTATCAGCATGATATATCCGATTGTCTGATTAATTGGTCATCTCTCTTATCTCTCTGTTCCGAGGAACAATGCCAAGTCGCGTCGGAATTCGCTACGGTCGGCACCCTCTTTCAGTACCAGCAGTATGGTGTCGTCGCCGGCAACGGTAGCCAGCACCGTCGACAGCTTGTGCTCGTCTATCTCGTAGGCTATACCGCTGGCATATCCTGGACGTGTCTTTATCACGGCAATGTTGCCCGAGAACTGCAGCGACACATATCCGCTGTGCATCTGCTTCTCGTAGGCGGCCTGTGCCTTGTAGATGCGCTCGTAGAGCGAGTCGGTAGGCAGCACATAAGCGTGTCCACCCTCGCCGTCGGGGGCTTTCACCACTTTCATCTGCTTCAAGTCGCGCGACAGCGTTGCCTGCGTGATTTCAAACCCGGCTACCTTCAGCTTTGCGAGGAGCTCGTCCTGGTTTGAAACGCGCTCGTTCTGTACTATCATGCGTATAGCATGCAAACGGTTCGATTTATTTTTCATAATTCTGTATAAGATTTCTGCAAAGATACGGTTTAGTGAGCGGAAAACAAAATAAAAATGCAATTTATTTTTTCTCCCGAGCGTAAGTATCTGAAACCGAAGGTTAAAGATACGGTTTAGTGAGTGAGGAAATGCATTTTTATTTGCAAAAAAAGAAAATAATAAAGCAAGGCTGGCTAACGGAAGCCAGCCTTGCTATCATTATACAAGCGAGTGCTATCTCTATTTATGTTAGGCGTTTTGTAGAAGATGCACTATTCCGAAAGGCGCACGGGACGCACACTTAGACCAGATTCGCGGTAGGTATTATTTATGCTAATATCGTTTGAATAGAAACCCATAAACCACGCAACATAATCTCCCGATAATGTTAATGTGCGCGACCAATAGAGGCCTCTTTTTCCACCATAATTGAATGTAATCCCTTCGTAATCTCCTGCTGCTGGGAAAAATATAGAGTTTTCGTTTGTCTTACTGGTTATCTTCCGACCGTAAATGCCGTTCATAGTAGTCCACTCGGTAGTGGTATACTCATTGTTGAGAAGTTCTTCAAACTGCTCCAAACTCGGCATGCGCCAAGCAGGTCCCCAGTTCATGTAGGCGGCATCGTCTTCCAGTATAAGCTCAAGCAAGCCTCCATCATTATTGTATTTCTTATAAGGGTTGCCATTTTCATCTTTGTCAAAATATGTTTCTAGTGAAAACTCAGTTTTTCCGTCATTGTACCCAGCTATCTCACCCCAAGCATAGTAGTCACCGTAATCTTCGGGATTCGTTGCACCGATGTTGCACTTTGCCCAAAGAGTGCCGCTCGGAAGGTTAAGGTCGACATACTCGGTATTCGCAACATTGACCTTACAAATTGCCTTCACTCCACTTCCGTCGGCTGCCTCGCAAGTAATAATAGCCGTGCCACAACTGAAAGGAACTACTTTCCCATTCCTAACGTAAGCAACATCTTCATTGCTGCTGCTCCAGGTAACATTTCTGTTGGAAGCAGTCTCAGGAAGCACAGTAGCTGTAAGAATTACAGATTCATTCAAGCCCAAAACGGTCTTTGTCATCGAAAGGTTGATGCTTGTTACCATCTGCGTGACGGAAACAGCGCAAGAGGCAGACACGAGACTTCCGCTTGCTGTGGCAGTAATGGTTGCAGAACCACCAGCAATAGCTGTTACCAAACCGTTGGCATCTACAGTTGCCACGCTCTCGTCAGAGCTTGTCCAAGTGATAGCACCAAAAGAACCTTCGGGCATAACGTTTGCCGTCATTTGGGCTGTTGTGCCGGAGTTCATAGCAAGTGTGGTTTGGCTGAGTGTAATACCTGTAGCAAGGGAGCCTTCGTTGGTGTAGTAGGTGAAAGCGCCCGTAGCGTAGTTCACTTCCAGCAGATATTCGGACGTTACATCGTTCATCACCATCGCCTTGATGGGGTTGCCCGAGGCGTTGTACAAAGTCAGCACCCCTTGCGTGGGGCGGAACTTATAGGTGAAAGCCCCAGGAAAGGTAGTTGTGCCGTCTTCGTTGAAGGCAAACGATGTGCCGTCGGGAGCGTACCAAGTGCCGACAACCAACGTATTATCCACTTCAAAAGGATTGCCTGCAAGGCTGATGGTTTGAATTGGGGTGTTTCCAAGGATAGTGCTGACAGTCATTGTCACGTCGGAGACGTTCAGTTCGCCGTCATCGTTCATGTCGCCCTTCACAATAGTTTGGGCGTTTGTTACTGTTGCCCCGAGGGCAACAAGGATGAGGGAGAGAAATAATTTCTTCATAGTGTGAATGTTTTAGATGATTATTTTGATTTTGTTGGTATTGTTTTCTGACTGGTATTAAATAAGGTAAAAAAGAAAGCGTGGACTACTTACTTCGTCTACGCTTCTCCAGGTATCGCCAAACACCATAGCACCATATCCGAGTAAAAGCCCACGCCGAACCGACGTGAGCATTAGTCTTTTACTCTTGGTGCTTCTAAAATTTGGCGAATTCGGAGAAGCCAGAATACAAAGCTAACGCTTCTTTCTTTTTATGTCATTTTTATCCTCTTAATGCTACATAGGCAGATATGATTGGTATTCTGCTGCAAATATAAGACTTTTTTTGTGAATGTGCGAATTCACTCGCCTTTTTTTAGAAAAGGATGTGAACACGTTGAGGTTATAGAGATGTCGTTGAGGCGCGAAAAATTGGCATAATGGGGTGATGAGAGGAGCTGCGCTGGGAGGTTTGTTTCGGGAAGTTGTTGCACCAACGTGTTGGGACACCTTGCGCAACACGTTGGGACACCTTGCACAACGTGTTGGTGCAACAAAATGGAGAAGGAAAAACGGTTGTTTTTCTCTTCGGAATGAGGAGCTTGGGCGGGAGATACGCGGGAAGGTTCGGCATCGGGAGAGGGGAGTGCGCGTCGACGTTTTCTGCCGAAACGACGGCTCGCTTTGAAAAAACCGACACTTTTTGTTTGGTTTTGCCAAAAAATGTTTACTTTTGCATCTGATAAGCCTCTTGGTAGGAGCGGGCGCCGAACTTTGAAAACCCGCAGGCAGGGCGGGGGAAAAACATGCGTTATCCCTCTCAGACAGCAGTGTCGCTCAGCCTGCCCAAAGGGAAGAAGCCTGTGCGCGCATCCTATTTTGACTTGTCGCTCCGCCCTTGACGGAGCGATGCAAACCCATCAAACCAAGCAACTGAAAAAACCGAAAATACCATGCAGAAAACCTCCACAAGCCACTTCTTCGCCGTTGACCTGGGAGCCACCAGCGGGCGCACCATCCTCGGGAGCCTCAGCGAAGGCAGCCTCACGCTGCGCGAGCTGACGCGCTTTCCCAATCATATCATCTACACGGGCGGGCACGCCTACTGGGACATCTTTGCCCTCTATCGCGAAATAGTGGAGGGGCTGCGCGTTGTGGCGCGCGAGAAGATCGACATCCAGTCCATCGGCATCGACACGTGGGGCGTCGACTTCGTCTTCGTGGGCTCCGACGGAGGGCTCATGCGCAACCCCTGCAGCTATCGCGATCCTCACACCGAGGGCGCTATGGACGCCTACTTCAAGGAGATACCGCGCGAGAGGGTGTACGAGCTCACGGGCATCCAGTTCATGAACTTCAACTCGCTGTTCCAGCTCTTCACGCTCGACCGTGCGGGCAACAGCGCGCTGCGTGCAGCCGACAAGATACTCTTCATGCCCGACGCCCTCAGCTACATGCTCACGGGGAAGATGGTGACGGAGTACACCATTGCCTCCACGTCGCAGATCCTCAACCCTCGCACGAAGGAGTTTGAGCAGGAGCTGCTCGACGTCTGCCACGTGCGCAAGGAGCAATTCGCGCCGTTCGTGCTTCCCGGCACAGTCATCGGCCCCCTCTCCCCCGAGCTGCAGAAGCAGACGGGCCTCGGTGCGATACCTGTGGTAGCTGTTGCGGGGCACGACACAGCCAGCGCCGTAGCTGCCGTACCCGCCCGCGACGAGCACTTCGCCTACCTGAGCAGCGGCACGTGGAGCCTGATGGGCATTGAGACGAAAGACGCCATCATCAACCAGCAGAGCTACGAGCGCAACTTCACCAACGAGGGAGGCGTGGAGGGCACCACGCGCTTCCTGAAGAACATCTGCGGCATGTGGCTGCTGGAGCGCAGCCGCGCCGAGTGGAAGGCAAAAGGCGAGCCCTTCAGCTACGACTTCATCTATGCCAACACGCCCGACGTGAAGCCCTTCCGCAGCTTCATCAACCCCGATGCGCCCTGCTTCGCCAATCCCCCCTGCATGGTGGAAGCCATTCAGAACTACTGCCGCGCGACGGGGCAGACGGTGCCCGAGACGGTGCCCGAGATATGCCGCTGCATATTCGAGAGCCTCGCTATGCGCTATAAGCAGGTATTCGCCTACCTGAAGGAGATGGCGCCCTTCGACATCCACACCCTCCACATCATCGGAGGAGGAACGCAGAATGTGATGCTCAACCAGCTGACAGCCGACGCTACGGGCGTGCCTGTCGTCACAGGGCCCATCGAGTGCACCACTATAGGCAACGTCATGCTGCAGGCAAAGGCTGCCGGCATAGTGGGCGACATACAGGAGATGCGCCGGCTCATTGCCGAGAGCGTCAGCACCGACAGCTATCTCCCCCGCGACACCGCCCTGTGGGACGAACAGTACCAGCGCTACCTGCAAGTGTACCGCGAAGATATCTGAGCAAGGAGCACATCTGAATCCAAGGAAGAAAACAATAACTATCACATAAAAAACCACGAAAAATGAAAGAAGAATTAGTATCCAAAGCCTACGCCGTAGCACGCCAGCGCTATGCTGACTACGGCATCGACACCGAGCAGGCCCTCAGCCAGCTCCAGGACTTCCACCTCAGCATGCATTGCTGGCAGGCCGACGACGTTGCCGGCTTCGAAGTGCAGGCAGGCGCCCTCAGCGGAGGCATCCAAGCCACGGGCAACTATCCCGGCAAGGCACGCAACATCGATGAGCTCCGCGCCGACATCCTGAAGGCCAAGAGCCTCATTCCCGGTACACACCGACTCAACCTCCACGAAATCTACGGCGATTTCAAGGGAAAGGTGGTAGACCGCGACGAGGTGACTGCCGAGTACTTCCAGAGCTGGATAGAGTGGGGCAAGGCAAACGACACGAAGCTCGACTTCAACAGCACCTCCTTCTCGCATCCCAAGAGCGGCAACCTCTCGCTCTCCAATCCCGACAAGGCGATACGCGACTTCTGGATTGAGCACACCAAGCGCTGCCGCGACATCGCCGACGAGATGGGAAAGGCGCAGGGAGACCCCTGCATCATGAACGTGTGGGTACACGACGGCTGCAAGGACGTCAGCGTCAACCACTACCTCTATCGTCAGCTCCTCAAGGAGTCGCTCGACGAGATCTTCACCGAGAAGAAAGAGCACATGAAGGACTGCATCGAGGGCAAGGTGTTCGGCATCGGCCTTGAGAGCTTCACCGTGGGCAGCCACGACTTCTACACCGCCTACGCTGCCAAGAACGGCAAGATACCTACCATCGACACCGGGCACTATCATCCCACCGAGTCGCCTGCCGACAAGGTGAGCGCCCTCCTTCACTTCGTGCCCGAGCTGATGCTCCACGTCAGCCGTCCCATCCGCTGGGATAGCGATCATGTCACCATCATGGACGATCCCACCCTTGATCTCTTCAGCGAGATTGTGCGTGCGGGAGCCCTCGACCGTGTACACTACGGCCTCGACTACTTCGACGGAGCCATCAACCGCACGGGAGCCTATGTCATCGGCAGCCGTGCTGCACAGAAGTGCATGCTCCGCGCCCTCCTCGAGCCCACATCAGCCATCGGAGCCCTCGAGCTCGAAGGCAAGGGCATGCAGGTGCTGGCGCTCCTCGAGGAGTGCAAGGCCCTCCCGTGGAATGCCGTCTACGACGAGTTCTGCGTGCGCAACAACGTGCCCGTAGGCAGCGATTTCATCCCCGAGATAGAGAAGTACGAGAGTGAGGTAACTTTTAAGCGCTAACAGTCACTCGCTCCCCCCGCGCCTGCCGCAAGAGCAGGCATCAGGGAAGCGTAAGTGAAAAACAAAAAAACAGTTACTACTATGGCAAAGAAAAGCAGTAGTTTGAAAAGCACGATAGCGGTGTCGCTAACCAATTATCTCGATGCCGGCGCCATCGTGGCAGGCGCCAGCGGGCTCACCCTCTGGCAGAAATACCTCGGGCTCAGTGAGGTGCACCTCGGCTGGCTCAACTTCATCAGCGCCAACTGCCTTGGTGCCGCCCTCGGCGCCATCATAGGCGGGTTCCTCGCCGACAAGTACGGGCGTAAGTTCATCTACACCTACAACCTGCTCGTCTATATGGTAGGAGTCCTTCTCGTCATGTGCTCCGTCAACTTCCCCATGTTGCTCCTGGGCTTCCTCATCACGGGCATCTCGGTGGGCATCGGCGTGCCGGCAACGTGGACCTACATCTCCGAGAGCTCCGAGATACACAACCGTGGGCGCAACATCTGCATCTCGCAGATGTCGTGGGGCTTCGGCCCGATGATCATCCTCCTCCTCGGCATGTGCTTCGCGCCGGGAGGATACCTCTTCGGATGGGTCGAGAGCATAGGCCACGCCATAGGAGGCGCCGATCTGAGCGGTGCTGCCCTCAACGTGTTCAGCTCCAGAGTGGTGTTCTTCTCGCTGTTCATCGTGGCCTTCATCGCGTGGAACATGCAGCGCAAGCTCGAGGAGTCGGGCGAGTGGAAGGCAAGCAAGGAGGCCGCCAAGGCCAAGGGCGAAGACACAGGGCTGCTGCATGCCTTCAAGGTGCTCTTCTCCAACAAGAAAGCCATCCGCACCGTCTGCTTCCTTGCCACCATCTACCTCACGTGGAACCTTGTGGCATCCGTCATGGGCTTCTTCCAGCCCCACATCTACGAGACAGCCGGAGGGCTCAGCAACGAGTATGCCAACATGCTCTCGTGCGTCGGCTGGGTTATCGTCGTTGTCATCACCTTCTTCGTCTCGTTCATCATCGACAAGGTGCCCCACAAGCTCCTCTACGTCCTGGGCCTGCTTGCAGCCCTTGCCACATGGGTAGTTGTCATCCGGGGCGTCAACGGCATGGGCAGCCTGTGGGCGTTCTCCATCCTCTGGGGCATCAATGGCGGTATCTCCGTGCAGATCTTCTACGCCCTCTGGGGCTCTGAGCTGTTCCCCGCCAAGTTCCGTGCCGGCGCGCAGGGCCTGATGTTCTTCATCGTCCGTGGCCTCTCAGCCGTCTGGGGACTCGTGTTCACCTACATCTACGGCGAGCAGGGCGAGGGCTTCACCGTTGCTGCCTACTGCATGATAGGGCTGCTGCTCATCTCGCTGATAGTAGGCTTCATCGGCTGCCCCAACACGCGCGGCAAGTCGCTCGAGCAGATCACGCACGAGCGCTACGGCGACAACTATTAAATCCTCCGCCGCTGATAGTAAAAAAGAGGCGCTCCGAGGCTTTTTCTTGGCATAAACGTTGCTTTATCAAAAAAATATCGTACCTTTACCCCCGATTTTGCATTAGTCTGCACTTTTCTGACGTGAAGTGCAGACATGCAAAGTCATGACAGGCAAACCGTCCTTGGAAGAGATTCGTGTCCACACACGTCTCTCAGGGCTCCGAAGGATACGGGTGCCACGGGTAAGACACAATCCCCGCTCCCCTTTTTAGGGGAGAAAACGGGAAGGGATAGCTATCGTCTATCAACAACGATGAAGAGAGCATAACACGATGATGCCAACGACCGATAGTCCCACGCGATGGTACGTGATGATACATCGCAAGCCACAGTGGATCGACGCCATGCTCCGCAAGGAGAGCAGGGGAGAGCTGCTCACGCCAGAGCAGCGCGATGCCGGCTATGTGCCGACACCCTTCGACTACTATGTCCCCTACCTCTACATGCGTCCCGATGCCACCGACGAGCTACGCAGCATCTTCCACAGCTTCGTGTTCATCAAGGCATCCCCACAGCGCATCCGCGAGATAGTCGGTGCCGACTGGAACACACGCACCCGTCTGCGCCTCCATCCCTATCGCAGCAAGTCGGGCAAAGAGATCACCATCTCCGAGAGGGAGTACACCCAGCTCCGCGAGCTCATCCACAACAGTCAGCTCCATGTCTTCTTCGGTGCCTCGGCACCCTCCGTTCGCGACATGAAGGCGGGCAACAGAGTCTTCCTGCAGATACAGAACTGGGAAAACCACCCCGGCACGATAGAGAGCATCAAGGTCAAGAAGAGCGGAGTCAGCATGCGCGTCACCTTCACCATCCTCGGGCAGACGCAGAGTGTCAGCTTCGACGATCTCCACGACGGCGACGTCACCTTTGCCGACCAAGTCACCGAGCAGCTCGTCACAGGCAACCTCATCGAGAACTTCGAGCGCGAGGTCTCCATCCTCCTCGGCCATCGGTTCGGCAAAAGCCCCTCCGCCAACGCCCACGACGATGCCCCGCGCCTCCGGCGCCTGCTCTCCTATGCCGACATCCATATCGACGACGCTGAAGACCAGCAGCGATTCCACTCGCTCATGCTGATCTGCGCCACGCTCCTCCCCGACAAAGCCCTTGCAGCCGACTACTGCCAGCAGCTTCAGCGCCGGCTCACCCCCGGGCAGGACCCCTCGGGACAAGCCCCGCAGGACGACCGACACCCCCTGCCGCACCGTTCCCATCCCCAGCTCACCACCTACACCGAAGCCTACATCACCCTGGCCCTCTTCATCCACACCCGTGACCCCCGCCTGCGCGACGCCGTCAAGGCCTACCGCAAGCAACATCCCGCCTCTCCCCCCATCCTAGGCACCCTCCTCAATAAGGTGAGAGATATTAGATGTAAGAAGTAAGATGGCAACAGCCACTGAATGTGGCTGTGCTTGCGACGACGCGAGGTTTATCTCGCCAAAGGAGTACCCCAAAATCCGTGTACGGATATGAACAAAAACCCTAAAAACCCTTCCCGAAAGCATCGCGCTGACGCGCTCCTCCTATGCTGCCGTCACGCATGGGGCTGTAAGCAAGTTTCCGCCCCTCGCTGCCGAACAGCACAGGCCATCCTACGGAGGGCAACGCCTTCGGGAAGAAAAACCCCGCTTCGCTGGAAAACCCCATGCGGAAATGCAAGACAGTAGGCAATGTGTTTTTTCGGTTTTTCTTTTATCGATTTTGGGGCATGAAATGCCGCGTATGAGGCTGGCGATGAATGACGAAGACGTGTTTTCGGCTGGCATCGACGGCAGCATGCGCAAGGCTCCTACAGAGCCGAATCGATGAAAGGGTTTTTCAGGTTTTTCTTGAAAATCATATCCGTGCCAATCCGAGTCAGTGATATCATCCGTACAATCCGAACCATCCGTGTTCAAAAAGAAAAATAATTGAACACAGATCTCACAGATAAACACGGATATCTTTGTTGAAGATGAGTCCTGTTGAGGAGAGTTGTCAATCCCCGAATCCGAGCCAGTGTTCTCATCCGTACAATCCGAGCCATCAGTGTTCATAAAAAAGACATCAATCGTATGTTGTTATTCCGTGATCTCAGTTATGCCATTAATGGTGCTGCCTTCCAAGTTTATAATGCGTTGGGACATGGATTCTTGGAGTCCGTTTATCAGGAAGCACTGGAGATAGAGTTTCAGAGACGCAACATACCGTATGAGCGTGAAAAAGAATTGACATTAACCTACGATGGTGTAGAATTAAAGCAAACTTTCAGAGCGGACTTCGTATGCTATGGAAAGATAATTGTTGAACTGAAGGCTGTAAGCGAATTAAATGACGCTCACCGGTCTCAAGTTTACAATTACCTTCATGCCACAGGTTACAAGTTAGGTTTGCTTTACAACTTCGGCTGTCCAGATGAACTTGAAATAGAAAGAATAATTCTCCCATAGACCCCAGATTTTCTTTGCTGTTGAGTACTATTGAGAAGAATTGTCACCCCCAATCCGAGTCAGTGTTATCATCCGTACAATCCGAGCCATCCGTGTTCAAAAGAATAATAAAAGAACACAGATTTCACAGATAAACACGGATATCTTTGCTGATGAGTACTATTGAGAAGAATTGTCACCCCCAATCCGAGTCAGTGTTATCATCCGTACAATCCGAGCCATCCGTGTTCAAAATAAAGACATCAAATGTTTTCCATCATCGCATTACCCTACACACCAGAGGCCCTCGAGCCAGTCATCAGCGCCCAGACACTGAGCTACCATCACGGCAAGCACCTGCAGGCCTATGTGGATAACCTGAACAAGCTCACTGCCGGGACAGCGTTTGACACCCTGCCCCTTGAAGAGATCGTGAAGCAGTCCACCGGCGCCCTGTACAACAATGCCGGTCAGGTGCTCAACCACAACCTCTACTTCACCCAGTTCACCCCCAATCCCGAGGAGTCCAGCGGCAAGCTGCTCCGTCAGATCGAGAAGCAGTGGGGCACCCTCGACGCCTTCAAGGCCGAGTTCGAGTCCAAGGGCGTCACCCTCTTCGGCAGCGGCTGGGTATGGCTCTCCGCCGATGAAGAAGGCACCCTTCACATCACCCAGGAGCCCAATGCCGGCAACCCCGTCACCCGAGGCCACAAGCCCCTGCTCACCTTCGATGTCTGGGAGCACGCCTACTACCTCGACTATCAGAACCGCCGTGCCGCCCACCTGCAAGCCCTCTGGCAGATCGTGAACTGGCAAGAGATAGAACGCCGCTACAACCGTTGACGGTTGACATTGCTTGCAACCATTGCAGGACGATGATGCAGTCAAAGCATAAAGACAAGCCGTGAAGCAACAGCTGTTGAAAAGATGAAGTATTCAAGAAACAAAATAAATGTCTTAGGCAAAACCCTTATGGCAGGCCCTGATACGGGTTTCCCATATATTGATGCCAATCTTGTTGTCGAAGACTGGAGAAAGCTTCACATGCTGCCCCTTGAAGAGTTGGTAGAAGAGGTGACAGAGGCCCTGTCTGCAGCAGGAGTCAACGCAGCGTTCTCGTCTCATCGTCTGAAGCGAATGACATCCATTATCGCCAAGCTCCGACACAACCCGGGAATGTGCTTAGGAGGGCTTCAGGATATTGGCGGTGCCCGTTTTGTTTTTGAAGATATATCCTCGTTGCTCAGAGCTCGAGATGTGATATCAGACACACGTTTCAGCCACTTCGTGTTAGACCGACACGTGTACGACTACGTCACGGTGCCCAAGCAAAGCGGTTATCGCAGCATTCATTATGCGTATAAGTATGTTAGCGACAACCCTGATTATGACGGATTGAGAGTCGAATTGCAGCTTAGGACCCGTTTGCAGCACGACTGGGCGATGGCAGTGGAGACAGCAGAACTCATTTCCAAATCATCGTTGAAGGCCAGTCTAGGAGATGAGAAATGGCTGCAATTTTTCAAGCTTGCAAGTGCCATTTTTGCCAGGAAAGAAGCAATGCCTGTCGCAGAGCCATTCAAGTCTTACACCGAAGAAGACTATTGCCTTGAGTATGCAAGTCTGGAAAAGGAGAACAAGTTCATTGATCAACTACAAGCATTGGTGAGTGCAGTCAAGATAACCGAGAAGCACTCATTGCAGATAGGATATGCCGTCATCTTTATCCAATTTGACGAGCGACAGGTTCAACTGAGGCATTTTGCCCAAGAGGCACTCGAAGAAGCCACAAAGTATTACTACGAAGTCGAGAAGACAGTGTCAGACGATCATTCAGCCGTTGTTCTTGTCTCCGTATCAGACATGAAAGAACTTCAGGAAGCATACCCGAGTTACTTCCTGAATGCCGGTGAGTTTATTGTTGCGCTGGCAGACTTTCAGCTCTCGTGTAAGGTACATGGATACATCCAATAGCTACGCCCACCTGCAAGCCCTCTGGCAGATCCTGAACTGGCAAGAGATAGAGCAACGTTACAATCGTTGACGTGTACAATTTAGAAACGAATAATATAATAAACCGAATAAGAAAAGGGATTATGAGCAGATAAAAGTAATTGGCTCTGCCACTTTGGTAGTCGAAGAACTTGTCCTATGCCACCCCTATGATTTCCCATAATAGGTTGTTATCTTTTGCAGAGAGATAAGTGTGCTTGTCCATTTACTTTATTAAGTAACTATTAAGTAACTATTAAGTTATTATTAAGTTGATGAAGATACAATCCCAATATCAGCCATTTCTCACAGTTGACTATATTGTCAAAGAGGATGAGAATAAATTGTTTGATAGGAAGTCTTCCAAAGTTAAACCTACAGACATAGCTCCTATCATTTCTGCATTTGCCAATGCAGAAGGTGGAACTGTTGTAATAGGTGTTGCCGAGAAGACAAGGGAAATTGAGGGAATTGATGGTATAGGTAATGATTCTATCAATGACTTAATAGCTGCTCCAAAAGATGTCTGCATTCCGATGCCTCATTATAAAGAAGAATTTCTGGATGTAATAAACAAACAGGGAAAGGCAGACCGTTTGCTTCTCTTGCATATTGAGCCAAGTCCGGAACAGGTTGTCAGAACAATTAATAATTCCACATATCTCCGTGTAGGAGACAGAACGAAAGAATTGAAGGGTGAAGATCTTCGTAATTTGGAATATAGCAAAAGTGTACGCCACTATGAAGATGAGTGCCATCCAGATGCAAGTATTGAGGACTTGGATAAGGAGCTACTCTCTATCTATCGCGAGAAGTTGCACGCTGAAGATTTGTCGTATGAGGAATTATTGAAGGCGCGAGGCTTCCTAAAGCAGCAAAAAGGCAGTAATAAGCTAACAAATGCAGCCGTATTGTTATTTGCCAAGAATATAGTTCAGTTCTATCCAAATTGTCGAATAAGATTTGTACGCTATGATGGCACCAAGGCAAGGACAGGCGTAGATATAAATATTATCAGAGACCAGAGCATCGAATTACCCGTATTAAGAATTATTCAGGCAGCAAAGACGTTTATCGGTAGTCAATTGCGAGAGTTCACTGCTTTGGATACTGTTACAGGTAAGTTCCAAATAGTGCCCGAATATCCCGAGTTCGCATGGCTTGAGGGTATTGTAAATGCAGTCACTCATAGAGAATACGCCATGTCAGGGCGATATATTCTTGTTAGTATGTACGATGACCGATTGGAAATAGAGAGCCCAGGGAAATTGCCAAGTGTTGTAACGGTCGATAATATTAAGGAGACTCGATATTCCAGGAATCCAAGAATCGCAAGGCTATTAACAGATTTTGGTTGGGTCAGAGAATTGAACGAAGGAGTAAAGCGCATCTATTCAGACATGAAGAAATTCTTTTTGGATGATCCTATCTATAGCGAACCAGAACAATCAGTTCGATTAGTTCTGAAAAACAATATCGTTATGCGTAACTTACGCCGGAAAGACCGTGCTGCAGAGTTTGTGGGCGAGGATATCTGGAGTGCATTAGATGAAAACGATCGACATATACTGGTTTATATGTCGGAAAAACGGGAGGTTACTAGGTTGGCACTTCAAACTCACCTAAAGCGTTCGAATGGTTATATTACAAGGCGTCTTGCAAGGTTGATTGATATTGGTATTGTCCGTGCAAATGGGAATACACATGATCCCAAACGGACGTACTCTATTATATGTAGAGAGTGAGTACTTAATACGAGCTTAATACGAGCTTAATACGAGCTTAATACGAACTTAATACGAACACTATCAAACATCCGTCAGATTCGTGTCATTCGTGTTAAAAAAACGAGTCCTCTAATTCTTGATAGTTTCGAGTATTTAGTGTTTTCGATGTTTACGCAATAAAATTATCTGTGATATCCGTGAACCGACGGAGCAGTGAGTGGAGAGCCAAGTTCACTTGAGCTATCCCGAGTCGCGTCGGAGGAAGAGCAAAGGTCAAGGAGGAGGAAAACCGAAGGTTAACCTGGTGCGCAGAGCTGTGCTCGCATGAGCTTTGCCGAGATGAGGAGGAAGAAGGCGATAGCCAACAACTATTATGACCCTATACCGTTTCAGGCACATTTGCGGTGACAACCGACGCCAAACCGAATGCAAACGAGCTTGCTCGATTTGCTGAGGTGCGAACCGATGGAGCAGCGAGCGGAGAGTCGAATGAATTCGAGCTATCCCGAGTCGCGACAGAGGAAGACGAAAGTCAATGAGGAAAACGAAGTTAAGCACACGCAAAAGAGCCTTTCGCTTAAGAATCGGTAGCAGTCAGAGGCGGCACGAGCGCGAATCGCGAGAAGTACAATAAAGATAATAACAATGACGAATCCTGAGATTATACAACTTCTTAAGCAATATAGGACTCACTTGCTAAAGTTGGGTTCATATAGTGAGTATGACTATCAGGAGACAAGAACGTTTCTGAATAAGAACCGTGCATTGGTGCAGCGGATTTTGACCTGTGCGGGTACACTTCGGTTTGTCGATGTGGCTCCTCCGCCCATGTTTGGTGGATATATGATGCGGAATGTCAATCCGATGGATTTGATATTTGACCCACCTTACGGACTTGATATTCACAGTCACCTCTCTGATGTAATTGAACAGACGATAGGAATCATAGAAGCCAATCCTGGTTTTGCGGCCAGATTGGAGGCAAGACCTAAAAAGGATGACCGTGAGTATGATGTGTGGGCGTTAATTCACCCCCAGATTGCGGAAGTGTCAAAGAAGCGGATGAACGATGGCTACTATGCCGACGCTGTTGAAGCCGCGTGTAAAGCAGTAAATACTCGTGTTCGCGACTATGTCCAAGACCAGACCGGCGAGGAACTTGACGGTGCGGGCTTGATGAAGAAAGCTTTCTCTCCAGGCAATCCAATCATTAAGATTGCCAATGTGGAGAACAAGAGTGGGCACGATACCCAGCAAGGCTTTATGGAAATCTTTGCTGGAGTAATGACAGGCATCCGAAATCCCAAGGCTCACGATAATGAAACCATTACTAAAGAAGATGCCTTGCGCAAGCTGATTATGATAAGTTTGTTGATGTATAAGATTGACGGAAGGTTAATAACTGACTAAAACTACAATAGGGTATATGTTTACGAACAAATTCAAACTGTTCTCTATATCTCTGATTGCAGTGTGGGTTGTATTGTTGGTGAAGAATGTAGACATCCCTATCTACTTCGGTACTGATGCTCAGTTTGTTGGTTTTAGCAAACTTCTTACATATGGTAACTTCATTGCGCTTGCAAGTGCAATAATGATAGTGATAGCTTTATTGAGTCTACACCAACTTAATCATAGGCTTCAAGGAAGTCCCGATACGCTAAAGAATACTTTAACAGAAGTGAGTGACAGAAGTGTGGAATATGTTAACGTCTTGGCTACGGTTGTAACTCTGATAAGTGTTATTTTAGTGCCTACGGAAACACTTCGCGATTTTATTGTATTCCTACTGTTGATGACTGTGATTAGCATTTGCTTCATGAGAACAAACCTATACTATAGCAATCCCTTGTTTGCTGTTCTTGGATATCACATCTACACTGTGGGTTCTGAAAGTAATAAATTGCCTAAGGGATCAATAGCCATTAGCAGAAAGAGATTGATCGTGGGTGATAAAGTGGTGAGTTATCATATTTCTGACAACGTATATAGCTTAGATAAATGAACACTCAGGAGTTTAAGAACAAATTGGAGTCGCTTTTGGCACTGGGTGACAATTTCAGCGCTCTCGTATTCTTTGCTACGCGAAGTGCTGATGGTATTGTTCTCAAAAAAGCCAATATGAAGGCTGAAGTTCTAACTGGAATAGCAGAAGGATATCAGGACTCATTGCGCAGCGAACTTGAACGCTTTGCTCACGATGACCAGATGGCGGTTTTGAATCTTTCAGACAGGGATGAGCGTACAAACGTCATTTACCGTTACGATATACCAGATGCCGAGCCTTCATATTTCGACGTTATGAAGGAACCGATAAGTGAACCAGCTGTCGAATATACTGAGCAAAAGTTGTTCAACTTTACCGATGACTCGTTTTCTGATATAGACTACTTCGTAATTCTATTGGGTTCAGAAGACAATCATATTGTAGTTTATCGCGACAACTTCAACGTGAATTTGATGAAACAGGCACGTGGCCGTTTCTATTTAAACAGGTCAGGCACTCAAATAGACAAACTTGATAGCGATATATTGAGAATGGACTCCCAAATAGATTGCATGTTGATAGATGACGATTTTTATATAGTCAATTTGAAGAATCTTGATACAAGTAGGGAGTTCGCGACCATTATTCAAAGACGTGCAAACGACGCGGTTGATCAAATTGCAGAATTGCCATTTGTGGATAATGTTGATGGCCTTCGTGAGCATCTCGAAGACTTACCGTTTGCGAGAAGATTGATGCGGGCTATGGATAATTCTCCCGTTACGCTTTTGCCCGCAATTGATGTATTGAATTTTGTTAGAGGACACCAAATACTGAGTCAGAGATTAAGGATTAACGGTGACAAATTTGACTTGACTAGCAAGCGAGCACAAAGCGCATTTGTTAGCCTGCTAAATGATGACTTCCTTTACTCAAAACTTACTCAAAAGGATTACGAGACGACATCAAAGGGAGAAATGAGAGATTAGTTTGTTGTATTAAAGAAAACAAAAATGTCACTCATAAGTTCAGACAATTTACCAGCCCCCCGAGCTGTACATGGGGTAGGTGATGAGGCAATTCACGATATAATGAACTTCCTGCAAGGTTCCGTATATTGCTGGTGTAAGAATAGAAAAGGTGAGCCTTTTGCAGCCAGAGATTTGCTTGGTGGTGATAACTACTATTGGCAGGATACTCCTATGATGGCGCTGTATGAATACTACCTAGGTGGTAATGATGATAATCACGATTATGCAGTAGAAGAGGCTGGCAAAGCAGCTGGTCGTTTATTGTATCAGTTACTACTTGATGATAAAAGAGAATTTAGAACTTGGAAAGAGTTCACAAGGATGTACCTCTGGACAGGTGAAGAAGATAATGGATAATAAACAAAAACGTAGCAGAATTCCGAATCCTAAGGTTCAGGAACAATAATAGTTGGGGAACAATCGTTATATTTGTGATAGCGTAGTTTATTTGAAACGAGCAAAATTGAAATAATATGTTTTTAAGGTCATTGTCCTATATTCGCAATACCGGCACACCGAGCGAATGGAGAATTCAGGGGTCGCCAATAGCAGATGAACCTCTGCATTTTGGCAGTATCAATCTTGTGATAGGTCAGAACGCTACCGGCAAGTCAAACACTCTGTCTGCTTTGAGAGATCTGGCAGACCTTGTGTCTGGTGTGCGAAAGATAGAGAATCTTTTATACAAGACTTTTGACTACGACGTCGTGTTTGAGAACGACGGAACTCCCATTCGCTATCGTTTGGTCGTGGAAAAAGGTCAGGTCACAGATGAGCGCCTCTCTGTAAATGGTGTCGAACGCTTTAACCGTAAAGAGAAGCTCATGTTCTATGAGCAGCAAGGTGAGAACCTGGCTTTTGAGACTTCACCGGAAGAGTTGGGCGTGACACGTATTGACAGCAAGCAACAGAGCTATATGGTACCCCTGTATCTATGGGGGCGGAACCTCTCGCACTACGAGTTTGGTGGCAGCTTGGGAAAGAACATGATTGTCCGGGATTTGGCTGTTGCCGTAAATGAGAGTATCAAGCCTCGTGACACTGAGAAGGTAAGCGCATTCTTCGCAAAGGCGTTGCAGCTGTTCGCAAACATCAAGGATGTGGTGATAAATGACATGGCGGAGGTCGGTTATAAACTCATAGACATCAAGTCATCACCGCTCAAGAATATCCCCATTAACGGTTATGGAATAGCCGTGAAGGAAGATGGATTGGAAGATTATACAGACCAGCAGGAGATGTCTCAGGGCATGTTTCGAGCACTCTCCATCATCATACAGATAGAGTATTCCCTGCTTGCCAATATGCCCAGTTGCATCCTTATCGATGACATTGGCGAGGGTTTGGATTATGAGCGGTCACAAAAGCTCATCAACCTTATTATGAAGAAAGCCTCCAACAATGGCTTGCAGGTGATAATGACCTCGAATGACCGTTTTGTGATGAACAACATCCCTCTGCAGTATTGGCATGTGATCAACCGGTCTGGCAACCGGTCTGTGTTCTATAATATGCAGAACTCCAAGCAGGTGTTTGATGAATTTTCATATACGGGTCTTAACAACTTCGACTTTTTTGCCGATAAGTTCTACATTAAAGGCATGGAGGCGTTCGAATGAGTATGAGAAAAGTGGCTTTTTTTGTGGAAGGTCAGACCGAAGCTGATTTTGTAAAACGCTACCTGAAAGAGATTACTAACAAACGGGGGCTGATTACGGTTAAAGAGGGGCGTGGCGGCAAGAATGGCCCACGGGTGTTCTCCCAGACTTATCAAGAAGGCGAAGCAGGTAAGGATTATCAAATAGATATATTCGTCTCCACTGCAGACAACAGAGTAAACTCTGATATTCGAGACAATCTTTCTTCGCTTGGACGTTCCGGATTCAAGATGATTATTGGCTTGCGAGACCTCCGTGGACAGAAAAATGACCAAACAGACTACACACTTGCCGATTTACCGACGGTAGAAAAAGCCTCCCAGACCATCTTTGCTCGTTCAACGCCACCTGTAAAACCCGTGATTGCGGTGATGGAGATAGAGACATGGTTCATGGCAGAAACCAATCACTATCAGGCCATAGACCCTGCTCTCACTGCCGATGTCATTACTTCAAATGTAGCAGCTATAGGAGTGAACCCATATACTGATGACCTCACACAAGTGACACAGCCGGCTGAGACTCTTGACAAGATATACCAGTTGGCAGGGCAGAACTACGGAAAGTCCGCTGCGTTACGCCAAAGGACAATTGCTGCGATAGACTATGCCAATATGTACATTAACGTACCTGCCCGCTTGGCGAAGTTTGATGAATTCGCCAAAATTGTGGACTCAATCTTCTAACCTTGCAGTTTGAATCCTGAACCCTGATTCATCCTGAGCATGTACATCCTGAGCATGTACATCCTGAGCTTGTCGAAGGGTCGAAGGGTCGATCGATCGAAGTATAAACAAGTAATGAATGCCAGTACATCTCGAGCCTGTCGAGGGACTACCTATATTCTACGTTGTGCAGATAACAAGCTATATGTGGGTTCTACCACCAACATTGAGGAACGCCTAAAACGCCACAATGCCGGATATGCATCTGAGTTCACACATCTGCACAAACCTGTAGAATTGGTGTACAAAGAAGAATACGACACATACCAGGAGGCATTTAGGCGTGAACGTCAACTGAAGAAATGGAGTCTGGCAAAGAAGGAGGCACTAATTGCTGGAGAAATTGAGCGATTAAAGGAGTTATCAAAAAAGGTTTAGGAAGTTTGTGCACCCTGAGTTTATCGAAGGGGACATCCTGAGCTTGTCGAAGGACTGAATGGTATAAAGAGTATTACGGATAACCGCTCCAGGCACAGTGTCGCTATAGCACCACAGAGCCTTCCGCTAATGGAAGCGGTACAGCCCAATGCCAGTCGAGCGGGCATCCGGCTGCGGATTATAAAGTGGCACAACTGCATGTTAAGAGTTTTGAATAGCTGTACTATTGTATGAGTAAAATTAATATTGACAGAATTGTTCATGACATAAAGACAAGGTCAACCAATTTGACCCCAGTTATTGAGGCCGTGTGCAATTCCATTGAGGCTATAGGTAATTCCCGTACAGATGGTAAAATTAGGATAGTACTAAAACGGGATGGTACTCAGGACATGGGACTGGAGGAAACTCCAGTAAAAGGAGATATTATAGCTATTGACATTATAGACAACGGTGAAGGCTTTACTGAGGCTAACAAAGAGTCGTTTGACACTTACCGAAGTGGTCTGAAGATGAATATTGGAGGAAAAGGTTTTGGGCGTTTCATGTTCTTGAAGTACTTTAATCATGTTTCTGTAGAGAGCGTTTATGCTGATGGCGAATCATTTTTCAAGCGGTGCTTCACATTTGGCCATGCCAATGAAATTATAGAAAATGAAACAAATGATCCTTTAGATGGTGCAGAGCATCAAACGGGAACCACCATACATCTATCCTCTATTAAGAATAAGGATCTGGATAAAGGTGTCGATGTTATTGCAAGAAAGCTTGTTGAGCGCTTGCTGGTGTATTTTGCAACAGGCGGGCCGCATACCCCAGTCATTTCAATTGAGGAAGAAGACGGAACCGATTTAGTCATACTGAACAATTATGTTGGACCAACATCCGATATTCAGCAAATAGGTCATGACCAGCAAATAGAAGTCTCAGGAAAAGATAGAACATACCAGTTTACAGTAAAGGTTTATAAGATATACTATTCTGCAATCACAAACAAAATCTGTCTCACTGCAAACAAAAGAGAAGTAACGGAAGCCTCTCTTCATACTTTTGTTCCTGAGTTCAAGGAAACAATGAGTGAGATTACCGAGAAAGGAGTGCAGAAGAATTTTATGGTTAAGGCCTACGTTCTGGGTGAATACTTAGATGAAAATGTTACAACAGAACGTGATGGGTTCAATTTTGATAAAGAGAGCCCAAATGCATTCTATGAGTTATCTGAAAAGATGATTTACAAGGAAGCTTCGTCTGTTGCCAAAGAACTCTTCTCAGGTGTAATCCAAGAGAAATTCAACAGGAAGAAAGAGCAGGTTGAGCATTACGTTTTTTCGCAAGCTCCGTGGAATAAGACATTGCTCAAAGATATGGACATGGATTCTATACCTGTTGATATATCAGAATTCGATCTGGAAATGCGTTTCCAGAAGATGAAATTTGAGAAAGAGCAGAAGGCGAGAATTGCTATTAACGAGTATATGACCAAGAGCAAGGAAGAAGAGGAAGAATTTGATGTCGCTCAAATGGAAGAAGATGTTAATCACATCCTTGAATTGGTCACCGAGAGTCAGAAGAATGACCTTGCTCACTATGTGTGCCAGCGTATGAAGGTCGTTGAACTATATGATGAGTTAAGAAGAAGACTGGAAAATGGAAAGGCTCATAAAGAAAGTGAGATGCATAATCTTTTCTTCCCGATGATTAAAACAGATCGCGAAGTTGATTATGAGTCTAATAATCTTTGGCTGCTTGATGAAAGGTTCAACTTCACTCAGTTCATAGCATCGGACAAGGTCATTTCAAAAGTTGATCATAAAGAACCTGACTTGGCATTGTTCTATGAAGAGGGTAAGTTTTTCCGCAACGGAGATAATGTTATCACTTCACCCATAGTAATTGTTGAGTTTAAACGACCGAAGAGAACGAACTACCCCGATGATGAGAATCCAATTATGCAGGCGCTTCGTTATGCTCAAAAGATATTGGATGGCAAGTATGAAATGCCAGACGGATTAGAGAAAATAGATGTAGACTCGAAACGGACGCCTGTTTACGTGTATATTGTATGTGATATTGCAAAGAAGATTGAGGAGTTTGCAAAAATGACTGGCGGTTTATCAATAGCTCCTGATGGCGAAGGTTATTTTGGCTATCTTAAGGACTTCAATGCATATGTGGAGATAAAGAGCTATAAGAAAGTTATTGCAGATGCAAAGATGCGTAACCAGATATTCTTCCATAAGTTGGGTCTTGTTTAGCAACATTTGAACACCGGTGAATGTGACGTTTGACTTGACCATAGCGTTTACCGTATAATGTGAGGATATAGGATATGAATTTGTATATAGTTATAATGCAATTATCTGTGGGCGCGACGTTAAGTAGCAGCCAAGAAGAATTGCGTAATATAGGCGAAGTGGCCGTTTTGATGGAGAATGCTTTTCTAATGCGAACTTCAATGAAGGCAACAGAAGTTCGTGATTATATTCGCGAGCATATCTCACCAGATCGTTGCTATGTTTCCAAGCTGAACCATGGTGCTGCATGGAATAATGTATTAGTACCAAACTCTGTAATAAAGGAATGGTATGAGTCAATCGACTTCTAAAGCAGCTTCAACTCCAGTGCAAGTAGGTGCGAACTTCACGTTCCGTACAAGATATAAGAGTATCGTAGATGCAAATACAGCACTACGCAAATATGCTGCTGGAATAGAACATCGCGATGAGTGGGTGTACGAGGAGAATAAGATGCCTATCTTCCTCGATACCTGCGTTTTGCTTAACCTTTACGATGTTTCTGAAAAAGAACGAGTGGAGTTTATAAAGTTCATCCGTAAGAATAAAGACAGAATATATATATCATCGCAGGTACAACGTGAGTATAATCGTCGTCGTATTTTGTCGGTCAAAGGCTTTAAAGAAAAAGTCGATAAGACAAAGAACGATATTCTATCAACCTTGGCAAAGGTGGCGACAACCTATCAGAATGAGAAGGAAGGCGTAACCAATTTGGCGAATCGCAATTTGATAAAGTACGGAATGCCACAGGTTGAAACTAAGTTGAGAGAACTTGAGGAATTCTTAAAGAAACCAGCCTATAATACTGAGTTGCAAGAAATGCTGAAACAGTGTTCCGATTTCATATCGCAGCATGTTGATGAGGAATGTGAGAATTGTTGGCGAAATGCAGACTTTGAGTATATAGACCCCGTTTTAGAAGTAATTATGGAGGCAAAATTGCTTCCTTCACTCAGTACAGAAGAGCAAACCTATATAGCAGATTTGTACAAGAAGCTTCGAACTCCCTATGATGCTTTAAAGCCTACAGACAAAGAACAGGAAACCATTACCTTTCCTGGTGCAGGTGATAAAGACAAGCCTGAGGATGGCTCTATTGAAGAGTCTGTAGCTTGGGGAGATCTTTATATCTATCACGAGATGTTGCGTTTTATGAAGGAAAACAAAACAGATGTGGTATTCATGACCCGTGATGTGACCAAGAAAGACTGGATAAAGAAAGACCATCGCGCCTATGTCCATTATATTGTCAATGGATATGAAATGACAGGTCATCTGATGTACATTTTAGATGCAGATGGTGTGGTACCGACTTTTAATACGATTGAATCTAATCAAGAAGATTCAGATGATGACGAGATAAGTGAGAAACCCGTTAAACCTGCTATTGCTGTAACAGACTCAGATTCTTCGGATAGCGAATCGAGTGATGATGATTCAAGTGATGACTTTGATGGGGACAATCCATTTACCAAATTGAGTTGGATTGACCTTTCTACTTGGAATAAAACAGCAAAGCCATTCAAGAACATCACTAAAGAGCAGTTTATTGCGGAATTAGACAAGACGACGCGTTGGGCTACATCTTACGGAGCTGGTTATGTAGGTGAAAGTCATTTCATCTATACCATATTAAGTCAAAAGCATTACGACTATGAATCATCTCGTGCTGTATTAGAAGAGCTGATAGATGATGGCAAGGTGGATCGAAAATCGGAAACCCACGATGACCATACTTTTAACTGCTTGGTGCTAAAAGAAAAGATTGGTGATTAAATCGTAATAGTAGCGATAATAAAATAAAAAGAAGTATCAGCGGCTTCGCTCTTACGCGCAGCTAGCTCAGCAACCGGGGCCGCAACCGGGTTATGCTTCACTAGGTTATGAGAATTGGGAGAAGAGCTTATTGTAGTACAGTAAAGTGATGAAGTGAAAGAATTATTATACGGGCGGGGGACCCGCTGGTCTCTCAAATATTAGGTTCAATAACAGCGGGCTTGCTCGTAAAAAAATCGGTAATTATATGTCAGATAACTCATCATCTTATAAAAGAATAGCAAGAAAGCAAGATGTCTGGAACCTATTTCCTGCCATTTCATAAAGGAGAATAGGCAATCAAGAGCTTAAAGAAGGCTCACCTTCGATGTCTGGGAGCACGCCTACTACCTCGACTATCAGAACCGCCGTGCCGCCCACCTGCAAGCCCTCTGGCAGATCGTGAACTGGCAAGAGATAGAGCACCGCTACAACCGTTGATGATAATTACACTGCAATTTTCGTTGTATTTTCATGCATCTTTAAATTATCTAACAATATATGCTCAACTTAGATAAGTTTATCACTGATAGGGTAACGGACTGGCGAAGCTGATTCGTAGCTGAAGTCCTAAATAAGAGTAAAGGCAGAAGCATATCATTTTTAAAAAAATCATTTAATTAAAGCGAGATATGACAAGTAATTGACCTTAGTCGTTTCGCTAGTCGAAGAACCTGTCCCCTGCCATCTCCTATTTCTCGTTTAACTAGATATGGTGCTATTCCTGCTTTACGACAAAACAGGGTAGTAATTTAACAGATAAGAAAAAGACTAAGGACGATTGAGGGCAAAAAGATCCTGTCCTCATTCGCCTAGGATGATTGAATAATCACTGAATATATCAGTAAAATGTATAAAGAAACGACAGAAGCCTTAAAGAGAATAACTATTGCCAAAGCTACGCAAGGTATGACTTATGGCAAGGCAATTTCGGATTTGTATTTTCCGAAAGAAGAGGCAGCTCTGCTCTGCGATCATAAGGGCCAGTCGTTCTCAATCTTGATAAAGGAGTTCGGCATCGAACAGAATCAAGAATTGTTGCTGATTTCTAAAATCGTAGAAATCATTTCATATCTTCAGCGATTAGAGAATGAGAACCTCATATACATCATTCAAGAAAAGACATCAGAGGTAGAATTGTTATACCATCAAGCAGATATAGATAGAAAAGGCTCTTTGGTTGGCCAATATATGCTCACCGATGGAACTAGGCTGAGGATAGATAGAGGCAGATATCTGATTGAGAAAGGTGACATAGTACTGCTTTCAAGCCAGCGTGAGGAATCATCCTTATATGAGGAATTGACTCACTTTCTTTACTCGCGGATATATCCAACGTCTGGCCTAAACGAGTACATTGCTGGGGGGTTTAAAAACGAAGATCAGCGACAGGCTGCTGAAGCCAATCGATTGAGTCGTAATAGCATCCGCTTGGCATGGTTTGCTGCCATTGTGAGCCCATTTGCCTCTCTGCTATTGGGTAATTACTTTGGAATCACAACAATTGAAAAGAAGCAATTTGAAAAAATAATCAGCTCTGTATCAGCTGGTGAAAAAGTAAAAGAAGATAGTGCGATGTTTTCTGCTATCTGCCTACCAGAAAACACGATTGCTCAGACTGCGGCGAAGGATACTATTACTGAAGTAAAAGAACAAAGAACGTCAGATGGAAAATAATTATACTTTCAGTTTATATGAGGGTAATGATGCTTATGAGTCCGCACGACTTAGAAGTATTTTGATATTCAATAGTGTCGGGAAAGAGCGTACAGATAACGACATGATGCTGAAAGCTCTTTTCTCCCTGATTATTGATTCTGATAATAAAGCAACAGAGGATAGCATCTTGAGGACTTTGGATGACCGCTTCTCAATGACATGGACCAAGAAGATTCTAAAAGACAATCTTGCTATTCTAAAAGGAATGGGACTCATTGACATCAATGATCATGGGTTTATTGTTGCCCTTGAGAAGCGTAAAGATGGCAGAGAGTTCATTCACAGCGTTGTTGAGGAAACGAACACCTTCCTTGACGGTCTTGTGTCAAGGCTTCATGAGGTTTATACCGCTTTCATTCCCGACGAACGTATAGTAAAAAGTATTTTTAGAAAGTCTTTATCTGCATATCTTAGCCAATCCAGCTTTGAGTTCTTCGATGTAAAGGCCAAGGCTAAGGAGCAGGAAACCATAGATGTCATAAGTTTTATTCAAAAGGAAATTACACCTAATAAGTTGGCTGAAGCAATGATAAGGGTTCTGGCTGATATGCTGATGAACCCTTCTGATAGTGAGTCTGTGTTCCTTGAACAATGGGCACGAGCTTACATAGCCATGCAGGTAATAGGTCTTGATCCGTCACTCTCCAATTTTAAAGATTCTAAGCTAAAGGACAAATCTTTTGTAGTTGACACAGATATAGTTTTGAACTTCATTACCAAACACGCAAAGTATAGCGAGATGTATCATCAGATGTTCAAGAAACTTATGAACATTGGATGTCATATCTACTTGCCGACAGATGTGTTTTCTGAAGTTGAAAATAATTGCAAGGCTGCCAACACAAAGTACCTTACTTATGGGGCGAATCTTTTGGATATGACCGATGAATACCTTGAAAATTCAATAGGGAATGTATTGGTTGAAGACTATGTTAAGACCATTAAGGCAGACCCGTCGATGAATGATTATAAGTTTGAAGACTATATAAGTAACATTTATGACCGTAATGACCAAACGTTGTTAAGAGCCAATATCGTTGATGTAATAGGCGAGGAAAACTTTAATCGTAAGTTACCAGAGTACGATGAGAATGAAGATCTTGAATCTTTAAAGAGTGAGATTATGGGACATACGGAACGCTCACAAAAAGGTGTTGAACGTCCTAAAGAGATTAACCAGGAATTGTCAGATACGGATGCTCTATTGTATTACACAATCTGCAAAATGAACGAGGATACCCCCGACGATAAGTTCTTCTCTCGTAGAGTTTACCTTCTAACCCGGTCAAGGCGAACAGGAGTCAGTGCCAAAGAGGTGGGTATGTATCAGCGAAACATCATTTGTCATCCTGAAGCATTATATTCCATCATGGCTGAAAATGGCGCAATGAGTACGGGAGAGTTTAAATTTGTCAATCTTTTTGATAACCCTTTCTTGGTCTATACAGCCAAACAGATATGGGAGCAGGTTGATCCTTTGTTAAAGGCAGGTGCAAAGTTCAAATATGCAGAGTTGAATAAACTGCGCTTAGATGTTGATAATCGTATTGATGCTATTTTGACTGGCAAAACAAAAGAGGAAAGATATGAGGCTGCAAAACAGCTGGAAAAGAATGGGTATGAGTTCATTCATGAAATAGTAGAAGCTCGGAAAGAAGCGGAAAAAGAGAAAGAAATAGCCCAAAAAGCCCAAAAAGAGGCTGAGGACTACAAAAGACTATATGAAGAGACTAAAGAGCAATTGCACGAAAAGAATGGCATTATTGATAAACTCAAAGGAAAGCTTGGCTATTATAAAAAGTTCTTACCATTCTCGAAAAAAAAGAGAAGAGAAGATAAAGAAATGGACAGAGATTGATATATGGAACCAAAACAATAAACTGTTACTACTCCGTATGTAAACACCAGACTCATCATATAGTATTGGGCGAAGGTCTGAATGTATCGAAGGCAAGGTTAAAAAGGACTTAAAAAAATATCTATAAATGTCAAATAAGCAGATGCTTGACTTATACGTCAAAGCCATTGATTTGGCGAAAGAGAAGGAAGGACTTTCGAATCAGGAGAGGATGCTTTTGAACAGATTCAAGATTCTGCTGAGGAGCGGGGCTGTTGATGATGCGAATAATGACATTATGCAGATGGGGAAGGTTAAGAGAGAAACGCTCCATCATATTCGCGAACTGTCAGAGAGCTTTTTTGAGGATTGGATTCGAAACTCAATTATTGACGATACTGAACGGGAAAGGATTCTGGATGAAGGTAAGAGACGAGCAGATGTGGCTGAAAAGATGTTGGTTAAGGAACTCTTGATGCACGGAATGATATTAAACAACTAATAAGGCTCCGCTCTTACGCGCAAACGGTGCTAAAACACAGAGAAATATAAATAAAAAATGTAGATGAGAAACCATTTATTGACAATAATACTATTGGCCATGGCGGCTTGTGCTTTTACCTTAAAGTACTATTCTGAAGGTACAATACAAAGCATCTGTGACATCTTGGCCTTTGCTCTTCCAACACTGGCAGCAATAGTTGAAATATATGTAGCGGAAAAGAGGAGCAGAAAAATGGCTGAGGAACTTAAGAAGCGCCCTCCGTTTGAGTGCCTTACTGAAGAAGAGTATGAACGACGGAGAGAAGCTGGAACGATTGATGAAAATACAATTTATGCGACAACAGAATAAATGAAAAAAATGGTGGCTACCGTCTTTACGTGCAACTGGAGCTGCAAATGGGCGGAACAACAAAGAAAAGACAAAAGCGAATAATTGTAACAATGAAAATATCATTCAGTAAATGTGGAACGTTACGAGGAAGTTACTATAGGGTTTTCTTTAGCCTTCATCTGATTACCTGAATGTCCGTTGACCTTGTTTCTCGTTGACTCGTAGTCTTGTTGATTTTTCAAATACTCGTTGTCTCAATACACTCCGATAGTTATTACTTCCCAACGTATTTTTACGCCAATTACACATTTCATTATAGATTAAAAAAAGGAATCATAACAATACTCGCATTATAATATTATCCAATGAAAAAAGCTCTGATTACTGGAATTACCGGGCAAGATGGTAGCTTTCTTGCTGAGTTCCTAATTGAAAAGGGTTACGAGGTACACGGTATTCTCCGTCGTAGCTCCTCTTTCAACACCGGGCGTATCGAACACCTCTACCTTGATGAGTGGGTACGCGACATGAAGAAAAAACGCCTCATCAACCTTCACTGGGGCGATATGACGGACAGCAGTTCACTTATACGCATCATCAGCGAGATAAAGCCGGACGAGATTTATAATCTTGCAGCCCAAAGCCACGTGAAAGTCAGTTTCGACGTGCCGGAGTTCACAGCGGATGCCGATGCTATTGGCGTTCTACGACTATTAGAGGCTGTGCGCATTGCTGGCCTGGCCGACAAATGCCATATCTATCAGGCATCCACCTCCGAACTGTACGGCTTAGTGCAGGAGGTTCCTCAAAAGGAAACCACTCCTTTCTATCCTCGGTCTCCTTACGGTGTAGCCAAGCTCTACGGCTTCTGGATAATGAAGAACTATAGGGAGAGTTACGGCATGTACTGTTGCAACGGCATCCTGTTTAACCATGAGAGCGAGCGCCGAGGGGAAACCTTCGTAACCCGCAAAATCACTCTCGCAGCTGCCCGTATTGCTCAGGGCTTCCAGGATAAGTTATATCTGGGCAACTTGAACGCTCTTCGCGACTGGGGCTATGCGAAAGATTATGTTGAGTGCATGTGGTTAATTCTGCAGCAGGAGAAACCAGAAGACTATGTGATTGCTACAGGACAATATCACACCGTACGCGAATTCTGCACCCTTGCCTTCAAAGAGGCAGGCATCGAGTTACGCTGGGAAGGCGAAGGCGTGAACGAGAAAGGTATCTGCGTGAAAACCCTCAACCCTCAACTCTCAACTCTCAACTTAGAAGGCAAGGTTCTCGTTGAGGTTGACCCGAAGTACTTCCGTCCAGCTGAGGTCGAACAGTTGCTAGGCGACCCGACAAAGGCCAAGCAAGTGCTGGGCTGGAACCCACAGAAGACCAGCTTTGAAGAACTGGTGAAGATAATGGTGCAGCATGATATGAAGAAAGTTCGGAAACTTTATATCCGCGAACATATGGAGGACGAATGATGGAATCTAACTCAAAGATATACGTTGCAGGACATCGCGGGATGGTGGGGAGTGCCATCGTGCGCGAACTGAAGAGACAGGGATACACCAATATCATCACCCGCACTCATAAGGAACTGGACCTGACGCGGCAGGAAGCGGTGGAGACGTTCTTTGCCGAGGAGAAGCCGGAGTACGTGTTTCTGGCAGCAGCTAAGGTGGGGGGCATCGTTGCCAACCAATCGGCGCTCGCCGACTTCATGTACGACAACATGATTCTGGAGATGAACGTCATACATGCCGCATGGAAGAACGGATGCAAGAAGCTTGAGTTTCTGGGCAGCAGCTGCATCTACCCCCGCATGGCTCCCCAGCCCATGCCGGAGAGCTGCCTGCTGACGGGCGAGCTGGAGAAAACCAATGAGGCGTATGCTCTTGCCAAGATCTCGGGACTGAAATACTGCGAGTTCCTCAACAGGCAGTACGGCACGGACTACATCTCGGTGATGCCGACGAACCTATACGGCCCTAACGACAACTACCATCCCGAGCACAGCCATGTGCTGCCTGCGCTGATACGCCGCTTCCACGAGGCTAAGGAGAGCGGGGCAGTGAGCGTCACCTGCTGGGGCGACGGCAGCCCTCTGAGGGAGTTCCTGTATGTGGATGACCTGGCAAACCTCTGCGTCTTCCTGATGAACAACTACAGCGGGAACGAGACGGTGAATGCCGGCACGGGCAAGGAGCTGACCATCAAAGAGCTGACCCAGCTGGTGGCCAAAGTCATCGGCTACGAGGGCGAAATCCTATGGGATACCACACGCCCCAACGGTACACCTCGCAAGCTGCTGGATGTGTCGAAAGCCACTGCCCTCGGATGGACGTACAAGACCGAGCTGGAAGACGGCATCCGCCTTGCCTACGAAGACTTCCTGTATAACCCCATGCGTGCGGAGCGCTGACGCTGACGCTGAAAGTTGAAAGTTGATAGTTGAAAGTTGATAGTTGAAAGTTGATAGTTGAAGGTTGAAAGTTGATAGTTGAAAAAGGATGGAAGTATTCGGGTATAGGAAGTTGGTGTCTTATCAGAAGGCAAAAGAGGTTGTAAAGAAGACGTATATGCTCCTGAACAAGTTCCCAGTGGAGGAACGCTACGCCATGTGCGATCAACTGAGACGAGCCTCCGTTTCAATAACCTCAAATATTGCTGAAGGAGTAAACCGATATTCGGTCAAAGACAAGTCACATTTCATCGAAATAGCTTTCGGCTCTTTGATGGAAGTTTCATCTCAATTTGAACTAGCTGAAGAACTGGGTTATATAACAACTGAAGACCGAATGAGTATGGATGAACTTATACGTGAGGATGCACGCCTACTGTCAGGACTGCAAAACTCCTATAAGAGCGAAACCAAAAAAGAAAGTTGAAAGTTTAAAGTCGCGAGGCGGCGAGCCGCCAGCTTTTTCACTATACACCATACACTACACTCATTACACTTTACTCAGCACTATCCACTTATCACTGACAATACACTATGAACTCTGAACTATCAACAAAACCGAAGGTCTTCGTCAGTGGCTGCTATGACCTGCTGCACAGCGGGCACGTGGAGTTCTTCCGTCAGGCATCAGCATACGGAAGCCTTTATGTTGGTATAGGCTCCGATTCAACCATCCAGCACCTGAAGGGACACAAGACGCTCTACAGCGAGAACGAACGTCTGTTCATGGTGAAGTCCATCCGCTATGTACAGGACGCATTCATCAACCGAGGAAGCGGGTTGATGGATTTTATTCCTACGGTCGATTTCTTGAAGCCAGACATCTTCGTGGTCAACGAGGATGGTTCCACTAAAGAAAAGGAAAACTTTTGTAAGGAGCGAGGAATCGAATATGTCGTCTTGAAGCGGACTCCACAAGAAGGTCTTGAGGCCCGTTCTTCAACTGATATCAAAAATGCCGTTTGTGGCATTCCCACTCGTCTCGATTTGGCAGGCACATGGATCGACCAGCCATACGTATCGTGCTTTGCTCCAGGATGGGCCATCACGATATCCCTTGAGGCCACCTTCGAAATCCGCGAGCGTTGTGGACTTTCCACATCCACCCGTAATATGATACGTCGTATCTGGCCGATGAAACTCCCCGATATGGACCCCGAGATGTTGGCGAAGCTAGTCTTCTGTTTCGAGAACGATCCCGAACGCTCCGACGGCATCATCTCCGGTGCTCAGGACAGCATTGGCATCTGCATGCCTGGGCTCGTACGCCACTATTACAACAACCGTTTCTGGCCCGAGAAGATTGAGAGCTGTCAGGATGAGAGCATCCTCCAGTGGCTCGAGAGTCATCTCATAATGATTCCGATGGAACCACGTAAGCCAGGCTGTTCTGTAGTGGAGGGCAAAGACATCACAGAACCTAAGGTCAAGGCGCTGGCCAAGGCCGCCGATGATTGCTGGACAGCTATCATGGCGAAAGACCTGCAAGCCTTTGCCGATGCCTACCGTGCCAGCTTCAACGCTCAAGTAGCTATGTTCCCCGGGATGGTACATCCGGTTGAGAGTGTAGAGAGTAGAGTTGAGAGTCAGTTTAAGGAGTTTAAAGGTTTAAGTGTTCAAGAGTATATTGACAGATGGTCTAAGGTTCCCGGAGTATTGGCCTGGAAGATGCCCGGTGCCGGCGGAGGCGGTTACCTCGCCTGTGTAGTCACCGATGCCGACCAGTTCTGCAACGAACATGAAGAAGCAATAAGATTGACTATCCGTAGAGCCGGAATGTAACTACCCGTAAGATATGACAAAGAAGCAACAGATACAACTGTTTGGGGATAAGAAAGTCCGTGTGGCATGGGACGATGAGAAGGAGAAATGCTACTTCTCGATTGTCAATTGTGTGCGAGGTGCTGACTGACAGTGATTATCAGGCTGCACGTAAGTACTGGAAGGTGCTGAAAGGCAGGCTGAAAAAGGAGGGCAATGAAACGGTAACAAATTGTTACCAGTTGAAAATGCTTGCCCCTGACGGTAAGATGCGCTCTACCGATGTGGCTGATACTGAGCAGCTTTTCCGTCTGATACAGAGTATCCCGTCCAAGAAGGCAAAACCAATGGTCGATGGTGATCAAACTCTTCCATCTAACATCTTACATAAACATAAAGCAAAGCGAAACGATGTCAGCAATCGGATACGCAATACAGGAAAAGTGCTTGGCTTTTGCGGACCGTGTAATCAAGCTCAACCGACGAACGAAGCAAGAGCAGAGACCAAGCTCGTTTGGACTATGCCTTGCAACCGACGGAGCAGTGAGTGGAGAGCCAAGTTCACTTGAGCTATCCCGAGTCGCGTCGGAGGAAGAGCAAAGGTCAAGGAGGAGGAAAACCGAAGGTTAACCTGGTGCGCAGAGCTGTGCTCGCATGAGTTTTGCCGAGGTGAGGAGGAGGAAGACGAAGTCAACATTGGGATATGGGCCACGGCTGGAGTGGAGACATGCCAAGATAATGAAAAGTTAAGGTATTAAAAGCGGATAAGCATTAAAGAAGATTTGCTTGACGGGCAAAGTTGATGTCCATCGTTCCCCTATTATAAAAGAAACGGAATAAAGAATCTCCTTGCAACTCAGCTGCCAGTTAGTTAAAGTTTCTTGCAAGTTCGCTGTATGTTGAGAAGTTTTTGTACTTTTGCGAAAAAATTCTAATTATGGAGAGAATATGTCGAGGTGATTATATCGCTTTGGTTCGCAGCTTGCTGGGCAAAGGAGAGGCTGTAGTGTTGACTGGGCACAGGCGTGCCGGAAAGAGCTGTATTTTAGAACTGCTCTCTGCTGAGCTGAGTGCTGCCGGCCATGTGATTTACATTGATATGGAAGACCCTGCGAATGCTGACATTACATCGTTCTGGGAACTGTCCGAAAAGATTAAGGCTGCCTTGGAAGAAGGTCACCATAACTTTGTACTGATTGACGAAGTACAGGAGGTCTCCGAATTTGAGAAAGCCTTGCGCTACTGGGTGAAGCAGGACGGAGTGGACGTGGTAGTGACAGGCAGCAATGCGGCCATGCTGTCGAGCGACATTGCATCGTCGTTTGCCGGACGCTATCATCGCGTACACGTAAGCAGTCTTGACTATCGTGAGTTCCTGCTGTTCTACGAACTGGACGATTCCGACAATGCCTTCTCGCAGTATCTGCGCTGGGGTGGTCTGCCATTCCTCTACCGCATCCCCTTGGAGGACGAGCGGACGAGGACGGAGTATCTTGGCAGCATCTACGACACTATTTTTGTGAAGGATATCGTGCGTCGCAAGAATGTGCGAAATGTATCACTGCTGGATAATCTGGCCCGGTTTGTGGCAGACAACTGTGGGAAAGTCTTTTCCGCCAACAGTATAGCCAAATACCTGAAGGGCAGTAGCCTGTCCGTCTCGGCCAACACGGTGGGAGAGTATATGGATGCTTTGTGCGACACGTATATGATTGACCGTGTGAAACGTTACGATATAAAAGGCAAGAGCATTTTTGAGCAGCAGGACAAGTATTATTTTGAGGATTTGGGATTGCGCAATTACCTGTGTCGCGACAAGCGCAGTCTTGACGTGGAAAAGGTACTGGAGGGTGCCGTCTATCTAAAGCTCAAGCGCAGCGGCTATGAGGTGTATGTGGGGCAGCTGAATGGGAAAGAGATAGATTTTCTAGCCCGCCGTGGCGATGAGGTTATATACGTGCAGGTGGCTGTGCAGGTGATGGGTGAAGACACCTACGAACGCGAATTCGGCAACCTGAAGCTGATAAAGGACAATTATCCCAAATATGTAGTGACGATGGATCCGAATGTGGGACTCATTCACGATTCAGGGATCGTTGCCTGCTCCGCTCGTCAGTTCCTTTTGAATTTTATATCATAATTTTCAGCTTGACTTCAGTCGTTTCGCGAGTCGAAGCCGACTTTTAACATTTTAACAATTTAACAAAGTTCGATTTCTATGTGGAGCATGATGACAATGACGTTGGAGCAGTTGGCCGGCACGTGGCTGACCGATGATGGCCGATGCACGATGTGGATAGGCGAAGAGAATAATACCGGCATTGTCATTAACTGCGACGGAAAGAATGTCTTGTCTGAATACACGAGATTCAGATACGATATTGAAAGAAACATCTGCTTGCTATCCGACTCAGTGGTGCTGTGCCAGCTGTTTGATGATCATTCAATTCGAGTCAAATTAACGATAGGAGAGCAAACTGAAGAGTTGTTTTTAAGCAAAGGAAAATAGAATACCACCGCTTCATGCACAAATGCCAGCAAGCAGCCATTAGAGCCTTCCACCCAGAAATAGGTGTCAGCCCAATGCCCGCAGGGCGGGCATCCGGCTGGATCATTTAAGCGGCAAAGCCGCAAGTGTAAAACGAAGCGATTTAACAATTAACAATTTAACAAATTAACAGTTAACGGGTAGCGCTTCAGGCATAAATTAGATTATTCGTTTCATTATGACATTCAAACCAAATAAGTCTCTATCAGAATCTGATATCCGAGAAGAAGATTCCGTTGATTTTATCCGGGATCTTCTGAAAGGGTATGGAGTGAAGCCTGCTTTGAAGAAGGGGGATAAGGAGGCTAATATTGACGGTTTTATTGAATTGTTGGATGACGAAAATCGCCTCAGTGGAAAAATAACGGCACAGGTTAAAACAGTTCCTCCCTCTCTTGAAGGTCAGTGGTTATTTGATTGTCCGACATCTTTATTTGGATATGCAGAACATACAAATGAGGTAGTCATCATCATGGCTGTTGACCATAAGAACAAAACAGTCCTTTGGAAGTACATTTCACGAGAGTTAATAGAGGCTAACGAGAACAAGGCAAATCAAGATACTATCAGGCTTCATTTTGATCATGACGGTCAAATGACCTCTGCCAATGTGGAAGATACTATTAAAATTTGGCGCATTCTGGCTCTCCAGCAATTGAAGCTTTACAATGCAGCTCCTGCTTTGGCAAAGGAAAATGAGGCTCTTCGTAAGGCTTTGTTTCAAGCCAAAGGAATAGATATGACACTTACACCAGGGGAAATTCAAACCGTTCAGTTGTTCATTGATACCTACAATGATCTGATGAATAGAGAGCTTCTCTATGTAAAGAAAAATCTTTATCCGGATGTCTGGAAATTTGGTATAGCAATTTATTGCTTTGAACCAGCTAAGCTCGGTTATCTTATCTATTCCATCAATAATGGAGAGAACCACCCGCTCATCAAACAAGTACCTTCTGATTATGCTTTATTACATCAGATGCCTTATGAAATGATGTCTAACTACAACGTGGAGAACCCGTTCAAAACAGACTATCGTATATTATTACGTGAGCGCATTAAACACCATGTGGAAAAATTTATAAAGTACTTTAATGAGCCGCCTGTTACTGTTCCATTTGCTGCCGAAATTGTATCTGACTATCTTAACAAAGATGCAGAAGGAATCATCATTCCGAAAAATGAGCGTGATACATTCAGTCAAATGGCAGGTTGGTTACAGGCTAATGTATCGCACCTATTAAAGCCACGAACCCGTGTTGTTTATGGTCCTTTCCAAGAGGTAGATTTGTTTGCGGTTTATAATAGTATACAATATCTGATATCACAGGGCTTAGAACAGGCCTCATTACCGTATCCCTCCAAGGGTAAGTATGGTAACACAGGATATGTCTATGATTGGTACAATCCGGATGGTGCTTACGTGAAGGCTTCTTATGTTATAGATGCAGTTGAGAATGCATACCATTCATTTATTACAAATAACTTCCCGCTTTTAGCTGAAAAGTTGGACAACTATAAAGGGGCTGATTTGATAGTTATGAATGTAAGATATGATTCAGAACAGCATAATATAGCATATTATTTATTGAAATCAGACCAACATACATCACGTCGATTCCTGTTCGCCCTCAACAGTAATGATGCTTTTGTTAGTGAGATTGAGCAGACGGATTATAGAGAGAAAACTCAAAAAACATACTCCTTGAATGGTGTTGATTACAGAATTGTATCCTACGGCTGGGATGCTTCTCATGAAACCCTTTATAGCAATACCCCTTTGAGAAAAACCTATCAAAAAGTGCTAAAAGATAATTTTGGTCGATTACATGAGACATTAATTTAGGATGAAACTATATTCGCTTACATTAAAGAATTTCCGTGGTTATAAGGACGAGACTACTATCTTGTTCGATAACCTTACCGCTATAGTTGGTAAAAATGATATAGGCAAGTCTTCAATACTGGAGGCTTTGGATATCTTTTGCAATACCAAACCAGTTCATCCTATCGAGAAGTCGGATTTGAATGTAGATGCAGCAGTGGCCGGTGAAACTGATATAGAAATAACAGCAGAGTTTACTGAGTTTCCAGCTACACTTGTTATTGATGCTACCAACCAAACCTCTCTGGCAGACGAATACTTGCTGACGGCTGACGGACGTTTAAAGGTTCGTAAAGTCTATCCTAATGCAGGTAAGGAGAAGGTATACATCATAGCTAATCATCCTACACAAGCTGATTGTGTGGATTTGATTACGCTCAAACAGAAGGATTTGAAAAAGAAGGTTGAAGACCTAGGTCTTGACTGCGATAAGACCAAGAACGCTGAAATGCGAAAAGCTATTCGAGATCATTTTGCCGCACAAGGAGACCTTCTTCTACAGGAAGTTGCTATCGAATCCACCAAAGAGAATGTCAAGGACATTTGGAGTAAGTTGACGGATTATCTTCCTGTCTATTCACTCTTTGTTTCTGACCGCACCAATAATGAAGGAGATAAGATTGTTCAAGATCCTCTGAAGTTTGCAGTCCAGAGAATGTTTAATGATGATGTTATTAAAGATTTATGTCATCAGATTGCAGAACGTGTTATTAATGAACTGCAAAGCGTTGCAACTGGAACCTTGGATAAGCTTAATGAGATGAACCCCGAAGTGGCTGACCAATTAAAACCGTCTATTGGTAAAGAAGATGACTTGAAGTGGTCTGATATCTTTAAGAATGTATCCATTGCTGGCGATGATGGTATACAGGTTAATAAGCATGGCAGTGGAGTCCGACGCTTGATTCTTTTGAATTTCTTCCGTTATGAGGCTGAAAAGAAGGTTGCAGAAGGTAAAGATGTAGTGTATGCTATTGAGGAGCCTGAGACCTCTCAGCATAATGAGCATATCAAGATGATGATGGATGCTCTGAAAGCTCTTTCTGGGCGTGACCATATCCAGATAATCATTACAACTCACAATCCTTATCTTGTCAAACAGATGGATTATTCACAACTGCGGCTTGTAGCTGAAAATGGAGGACTGAAAACTGTAAATCCTGTTGATACCGCCAGTATGCCTTACATTTCATTAAACGAAGTCAATTATTTGGCTTTTGGCGAGGCGTCTGAGGAATATCATGATGAGTTGTATGGCCATTTGGAATACCGTGGCGATTTGAATGCATTTCTGGGTACTCAGCCTCAGCAGAACTACATAAGGCTGAGAAAAGATGGTACAACTCTGAATGAACAAAAATGTAAAACAGAGATAATACGTCATCAGATACATCATCCCGAGAATACTCTCAATCCAAGATATACTAGTTTGGAATTGAAACAGTCGATTGAGTTGATGAGACAGTATCTATTGGTACATCCATAAAAAAACGGTTTAACAATAATGACTACAAGTAATACAATTGCAATCAACTACTCTGACGAGAAACTTCGTATTCTCGTGGAGGAGTACATAACCCAGCAACGAAGCTCCTTCACCTTGAAGGGAGTATGTTCTTACGTCCTTTATTGGGCGATGGAAGACGGGCACACAACAGGTGTAGGTCTTTATGAAAGTAACCAGCTGGCATCTGCTGATTGCAACCGCATATCTTAATAACAAGAAGATGAAGAAAGAAGAGATATTAGCTCTGTTTAAGAGCTTTGAGGCTATCAGACTCACTATTCGTAGAACTGAGGAGTAAAAGGTCCATTCATTATAATATCAGTCATAACGCGTAACGGGAGCGGCAGGGAAAGAACATCTGGCAGAACCAAATGAACCTGTTGTCTTGTTGTCTTGTTGTCTTGTTGACTCGTTGACTTGTAGTCTTGTAGTCTTGTAGTCTTGTAGTCTTGTTGACTCGTTGACTTGTAGTCTTGTAGTCTTGTAGCCTTTAAAAACGCTCCCCAGCAGTTTAAGTACGAGTACTCGATATTTGATAAAAGATTTAATATTATCACATAAAGCGGAATATATACATAAAGCCAAATGAGTAGTGCAAAAAAAGTAGCAGTTAACACTTTTGCCATGTATACCCAGTTAATAGTTAACGTGTTAATTGGGCTCATAAGTGTGCGCATTATTCTCAACGCGTTGGGTGCCAGCGATTATGGGATTTACAATCTCATCGCTGGCATTATCACCATGTTGGGATTTATAAAGAATTCATTATCTCAAACTTCAATCCGCTTCATTTCTGTGAGTTTGGGAGAAAACGATAAGAGGAAAATAAATAAAGCCTTTTCGTCTTGCTTTTATCTGCATGCAATTATAGCTATCTCACTTGCAATCATAATGGAGATTGTAGGTCTTTTCCTCTTTGACGGTTTCCTCAATATTCCAGAAGATAGAATTCATGCAGCTAAAGTCATATATCATTGTATGACTTTCTCCCTATTTATAAATGTTTTTGGAACTCCTTTTCGGGCACTTCTTGTTGCACATGAAAAATTTGTATATATATCATTTGTAGGTATCTTTGATGCTATCCTGAAACTGTTGATAGCACTCGTCATAGTGAGAGTGCAGTCAGACAAACTACAGGTATATGGTTTCCTGATGGCTATTATTACTGTAATAAACATCTTTTGCTACTATATAGTTTGCCAAATCAAATATCGTAATGACATGAGTTTTGTCAGATGCAATAAGAAAGATTTAGGACAGGTTTCTGGATTTGCTGGTTGGACTCTCATGGATGTTGCTGGATCGGTTGCCACAAGGCAGGGGTATGCAATTCTGTTAAATATCTATTTTGGAACAATCGTTAATGCCGTTTTTGCGCTTGCCCGCCAATTGGAAGGGAATATTTACCACATTTCATCTTCTGTGATTGACTCAATGAAACCACAAATCATGAAGAGTAAGGGTGCAGGCGATGATGAAAGAATGCTCCGGCTGTCTCTTACTGCGGGAAAATTTGGCTTTATGCTGATGTCGTTAATCGCAATACCCCTTATGGTAAATATGGATTATGTTCTCAAATTGTGGTTAAAAGAAGTGCCAGAGGGAACCGCAATCTTTTCCATTTTTTTGATTCTTGCTTGTATGGCGGAACAGCTGACAAGAGGACTCGTTTATGCTAATCAGGCCATAGGAAATATCAAATGGTTTTCCATCTCGGTTTCAAGCATGCGTTTCATTGCTCTACCCATTTCATGGTTGTTATTTTCGTTAGGCGCACCTGCCATTGCAGCTATTATCACCTTTACTGTTTGTGAGTCCTTAGGCTCTTTAAGCAGGGTGTTTATCTTAAGTAGATTAAGTGATTTTCAGACAAAAACCTTTTTTCGTTCGTTATTCACACAAATACTACCACCGGCTCTGATAGCAACACTATGTTGTGTAGGCTTTTCAAGGCTTGTTAATGGAATATGGGGGCTTCTTCTCTCTCTGATAATAACGGATTGTTTGTATCTGTTGGTTATGTATTTGTTTGGCTTAACAACAGAAGAGAAACGATCGATTTTAAGTCTTAAGTCGCATTTTAAGAAAAGCAAATGAATAAACTCCTTAAGATATACAACAAAATAGGTTTTTCATTCCTGATAGTGGTCTCTTGTCTAGTGTATCATCCTGCTTTCCACGTGGAAAGGGAAGCAGATGTTGAGGTAAAGAGCTCTCTTTCAAAATATGTTGTTGCACTTGCAGCATTGTTAGTCATTCCAAACATTAGGGTCAAGAAATGGTTTAGGGACCATAACTTTAGGCTTTTTATTATATTTCTTATCCCAGCTTTAGTTATAGCTTTATCAATTCTTGCGATGTATGATAGCAAATATATGATTGCTGACCTTAGAATTTTTTTAATCCCCTTTTCCTTTTACCTTCTTGGCTTAACTATTGATTATTCGGAAAAAGATTTGTTTCACTTTGCGTTACTATTCTGTATGTCTGCTTTGTTTGTAGGTTATTCGCAGGTGGTTACAAATATCGGTGCTTTTGTAATTCTTGAACAGTATATGGTAAGTGCTAAAAACAGCCTTTCATGTATTATTGCAACAGCTATTATTATCGCTTTCATATATTCTATTGACAGAAAGACTAATAAATATCTGAGATACTGTTTTGTCGCAATGGCTGTGGCAAGTTTTGTGGTCCTTCTTACAATTCGAGGTCGAGCGGGAACTTTGGCTGTTTTTATTGCTGCGTTTATCGTGATAATTAAAGGGATAAAAACGAAGAAAATCAAATTGAAAAATGTTATTCTTATAACGTTTGCCGCATTATTTCTTCTTTTGTTTTTGGAAATGTTTTTAGGAAGAAGAATAGGAATCTTTCAATATATTTATGACTCTTTTTTTACATCTCGTAGCGGTGATGTTTCTACAGGGAGAATATCTCGTAATAGTGAAGCCTTGGAAGTTCTCAATAACCATTTTTTTACAGGTCGTATAGTTGACAATGTGGAGATTGAATGGGTTCATAATTATGTTCTGAGAATACTATCTAATTTAGGTGCTATTGTTGGAGCTTTCATGTTAGTCCCATATTTTTATTTACTGGTTCTATTATTTAAACTAAACAAAAAAAATGATACAACTGATCCTAAGAATATGGGAGGAATCGTACTAATTATTCCATTTGTAATAAGCCTTTTTGAACCGACATATCCATTTAGCCCAGGTTCAACAGTATTTTTTTCGTTTTTTCTTTTAGGTTATTTATGTAAATCACAAAATGAAACAAATTTGCCTTCTTTATAATTTTGCACAGCACTATCGTAGTGAAATTTTTCAACTTCTTGACCAGAACTATGACTGTGACTTTTATTTTGGCGATAAATATCTTGATGTCAAAAAAATGGACTATTCTTTGCTCAAGGGAAAGGTCACAGAAGTTAAAAACAAACGTCTCGGTAGGCTTGAATTTCAAAAAGGGGTTCTATCTCTTCCCTTCAAATATAACACTATTCTTACAATTGGCAGTGTTCATAACATTACGACATGGCTCATTTTAATTATTTGTAAGTTGCTGCCAAAGAAAAAAATATATCTATGGGGGCATGGCTGGTATGGGAAAGAATCTAAGGGACAGAAGTTTCTCAAGAAAATAATGCATCGTCTTCCTGACGGCATTTTTGTGTATGGCAATTACTCTCGCGAGATAATGAGGAAAGAAGGTATAAATACTGACAAAGTATATGTTGTTCACAACAGCTTAGCATATTCAAAGCAAATAGCTATCCGCTCCAAACTCCATCCAATTGACGTTTACGTTCAGCATTTCGAGAATAACAATGCAAATATAATTTTTATTGGGCGTCTAACTAAGGTGAAAAAATTGGATATGATACTCAATGCTATGTATTTATGTAAAGACAGATATTCTATTGATTTCAACCTGACCCTTATCGGTGGAGGAGAAACAAAAGAATCACTTGTCTCTCTTACTAACAAGCTTATGCTTGAGAAAAATGTTTGGTTTTACGGCCCGTGTTATGATGAAGAGAAAATAGGTGAGATGGTTTATAATGCAGACTTGTGTGTTTCTCCCGGGAATGTGGGTCTCACTGCAATGCATACACTCGTTTTTGGAACACCTGTGATAACACATGACAACTTCCCCAAGCAGATGCCTGAATTTGAGGCCATCAAAGAAGGTGAAACTGGAGCTTTTTTTCACTATGACAATATAGAGTCGCTTGCGGAATGTATGTGCAATTGGTATAAAAAGCACCAAAACGAACGTGAGGTTATCCGCCAGAACTGTATGGCAGAAATTGATAATTATTGGACTCCTCAATTTCAATTAGATGTCTTTAAATCACATTTGAAATGATGAATTTATCATATTTATATTCAAAGTTCTTTAAGAAAATACACGGTAAGTGTGTTTACAAAAGTTCTATTCATAAAACGTCTTGTGTCTTTTCAAGTAGCAATATTATTAATTGCAAAGTTGAAAGATATTCATACATCGGACATGATAGTACGGTGATAGGAGCAGACATCGGCTCTTTTTGCAGCATTTCTGACCATGTTTTTATAGGCGGGGCGGAGCATCCCATGGATTGGGTGTCTACTTCTCCTGTTTTTCAAAACGTCAAAAGAAAGGGTAGTGGTCCATCCAAAAGGTTTGCTACCCACAACCTGCCTCCATTGAAGCGTACTGTCATAGGGCATGATGTTTGGATAGGGCATGCTGTTACGGTAAAACAAGGAGTTTCAATAGGTGACGGAGCTGTTGTAGCTGCTAATGCGGTTGTCACAAAGGATGTTCCTCCTTATGCAGTTGTTGGAGGAGTTCCTGCAAAAATTATCAAATATAGATTCGACGAGGACACCATTGAATCACTAAGAAAAATAGAATGGTGGAATCTGAGTGATGAGACATTGCAAAAGTATGGTGAAGTGTTTAACAACGTTGATCTATTTATAAACAAATTCAACAGAAATGATTAAAGTATCATTAATAACAATCTGTTATAACAACGAGAAGGACATCCGACCGACGTTGGAGTCCGTTGCTCGCCAGACATATCCGAACATTGAGTATATCGTAGTAGACGGAGCATCAAAAGACGGCTCGTTGAACATCATCAATGAGTATAAAGAAAAAATCTCCGTACTCATCTCGGAGCCTGATCATGGCATGTATGAAGCCTTAAACAAAGGATTCAAGCGAGCTACGGGTGACGTGATAGGCATGATACACGCCGGCGACCGTCTGTACGACGAGAATGTGATAGCTAAGGTGGCTGATTTTTATGAAAAAAATGAGGTGGATCTAAGTTATGGCAACAGTATGATAGTGGATGCCAACGACATACCACGACGCGTAAATGTGAGTCCCGCTTACAGTCGGACATTAGTGCGCCGTGGCTGGATGCCCTCTCACCAGAGTATCTACTGTCGTCCGATGGTGTTTGAGAAGGCAGGCTATTATCGCAACGACCTTGGTGGTGGCGGCGATTACGAATGGTTTATACGTACGTTCTACAAATATGGCGACGAGTTCCGCATCAAAGGAATGGACGAATTCGTCATCCGGTTCTCTCTGGGCGGGCAAAGCACAAGAAACTATCGTCATAAGCTTTCGAAGGCTCATTTTGACTATGTGAAGAAGTGCTGGACGTTGAACGGACTAAAACCGCCGTTCGGTATCGTGTGGTGGATGTTCAGTCGCAAAATCAGGCAGTTTGTAAAAGCAAAATTAGTAAGAAAATGAATGAAGAAAAGAAAAAACTGAGCCCAATGTTCCGTATGTTGCGGAAACTGGGATTCAACTATTCAGAGGAAGCCTATGGCCATGTGTCACTTTGGGGCGTGATAAAACGCGTTCACAAGACATACCGCGATTCTTTTCTGATGAAGTTCGTGATGAACTCATGGCTGCTTTCGCCTTTTCTTCCTCGCAGGGTTAGGCCCTGGTGCTTGAAGCATGTGGGGTGTCATGTGGGCAAAGGGTGTTTCATCGGTGATAATGTTCGCATTGACACAGGGCATTCCGATTTGATTACATTAGAGGATAGCGTGAGCGTGGCAGGTGGTACACGGTTGCTTTGCCATCAGCGAGACTTCTCAAACTATTGCGTAGGTGATGACTATATGAAGCTTGGCTATGCGCTGAAGCCTATTGTACTGAAGAAGGGATGTCTGATAGGAATGGAGAGTTTCGTCATGCCGGGAGTAACGGTAGGTGAAGGTGCGATAGTTGGAGCAGGTTCATTGGTGACAAAGGATATTCCCGCCTGGACCGTAGCTGCCGGCAGACCTGCAAAAGTTTTGAAAGAGATTCCTCATCGAAAAGAAGAAAGCAATGATGAACATACTGACGTTTGACATTGAAGAATGGTACATCGAAAAAGTGTATCATGGGAGCAGGGCAGAGAAGTACCGTGAGTTCGATGAATACCTTAACCGCATCCTAAGTCTTTTAGAACAACAAGGGATCAAGGCAACGTTTTTCTGCGTTGGGCGGTTAGCGACAGATTTCCCTGAAGTCGTCAAGCTGATTGCATCAAAAGGGCATGAGGTAGGTTGCCACTCAAATGTGCATCAATGGTTGAATAAAATGTCACCCGACGAGGCGTTGGAAGATACACGTGTGGCGGTTGATTCGTTAGAACAATGTATCGGACAAAAAGTTAAGAGTTATCGTGCTCCGGCATTCTCAATTGGAGAGAACAACAAGTGGGCTTTTGAGGTGTTGGTAAGATGTGGCATTGAAAGAGATGCTTCAGTCTTCCCCGCAGTCCGAGATTTCGGAGGTTTCCCTCAATTCAGGGAGCAAACTCCAACACTCGTCAGTTATGAAGGAAACACAATAAAGGAGTTTCCCATTCCGACATTAAAACTCATTGGGAAGGATCTTGCATATTCAGGAGGAGGCTATTTTCGCTTTTTCCCTCTTGGGCTGATAAAAAGGACTATGGGAAAAAACAGTTATAATATGTGTTATTTCCATATTGGAGACCTCCTTTCCGGTCCACAAAGAGTAATGACAAAAAAAGAATATGAAGAGTATTTTCATGAGCTGGGTTCTCTTCTGAACCGTTATAAACGATATGTAAAGAGTAGCCTCGGACGTAGAGATACATTTAAGAAGATGGAAAAAGTAATATCATCCAACCTCTTCATTAATCTCATGGATGCAGATAAGGAAATTGACTGGAACCAAGCACCTAAAATAACACTCTGATATGTACAAACATTTTTTTAAACGACTTTTTGATTTTCTGATTTCGCTTATAGCGTTAATCATCCTGTCACCTATTTTGCTTGTGATAACCATCTGGCTACACTTAGCCAATAAAGGGGCAGGCGCATTCTTCTTCCAAGAGCGTCCTGGAAAGGATGAGAAGATTTTCAAGGTTATCAAATTCAAGTCGATGACCGATGAAAAGGATGCGGAAGGAAAACTATTACCAAATGAACAGCGTATAACAAAGATTGGAAAAGTCATACGAAAATTCTCTATTGATGAACTTCCTCAGCTGTTAAATGTACTAAAAGGAGATATGGCTCTCGTTGGGCCTAGACCTCTTGTTCCCCGCTATCTTCAACTCTATTCGCCAGAGCAAGCTCGTCGTCATGAGGTTCGACCTGGTATCACTGGATGGGCACAAGTGAATGGGCGCAATGCCATTGCATGGACAGAGAGGTTCAAGTTGGACGTATGGTATGTTGACCACCTTACACTTTGGCTTGATATAAAGATTATTTTCATGACAGTGATCAACGTGCTAACAGGAAAGGGCATTGATTCAGGAGATGGAAAAGTTGGATCTATTGGTTTTGATGGAACAAATTGATTTGTTGAGATTATGAAAGCTCTGGTTATCGCTGGTGGATTGCCGCAAATAGAACTTATAAAGCAACTTAAAGAACGAGGAATAAAGGCTTTGCTTGCAGATGGTAGTCCTGCAGCTGTTGCCCGTCCATACGCAGACAAATTCTTCCATGTGGACGTTTTCGATATAGAGGCAATAAAAGATATTGCCGCAAAGGAGAACGTGGATTTTCTTATCACTGTTTGTGCCGACCAGGTTTTATTAGTGGTAGCAAAGGTGTCGGAGATGCTCGGATTGCCCTGCTACATCGACTTTGAGACTTGTCAGAATGTGTCAGATAAGATACGCATGAAGCGTATTTTCAAACTGTCGGGTGTTCCTACAACCGACTATGTTGAAACTGACCATTTCGACATGGATGTCATAGGGAAGTTGAAGTTCCCATTAGTGGTTAAACCTGTAGATGCATATAGTTCTAAAGGTGTGAGGAAAGCTGACAACCTCGAAGAATTGAAGCAGTACTATGAGGAAGCCCATCAGATTGGACGTAGTGGTAGGGTAATCGTGGAAGAATACTTCTCAGGTGAAGAAATCAGTGTAGATGCCTTCGTTGTAGATGGCAAGGCTCAGTTGCTAAACGTGACTAATAGCGAGAAAGTAAAAGACAAAGACCGTTTTGTTATTTTCCGAGGTCGTTATCCTGCTAAAGCATCGGATGCTGTGATGAAGCAGATTGAGGAAATCTGCCAAAAGATTGCTGATGGGTTCGGTTTGGTTAATGCCCCCCTATTGGTGCAATTGCTTCACGATGGTGACAAAGTGTCTGTACTTGAGTTTTGTGCTCGAACTGGTGGCAATATGAAATACTTGCTCATCAAGTATGCTAGTGGAGTCGATGTAATAGGTGCCACACTCGATATTACATTGGGACAGAAACCTGATTTAAGCCCTAAATTTGAGCAACACAATGTAGTGGTCAATGACTTTGTATATTGTAATCCCGGCATCTTTGACCACTTTGAAGGGTTTGAGGAATTGGAAAATAAAGGTATTATCAACGAGTTCCATCCTGTGCGCCTGAAAGGGACTCATATACGTGGTGTAACTAGCAGTAGCGACCGAATCGCTGGGATGAATATTGTTGCGGATACTATAGAGGAGTATAACGAAAAACTGAAAACAATCAACAAGGCTGTCAAAGTGATAGACGCAGATGGCAATGATATGATGAGGCACGACTTGTTGCCTGAATTGAAATAAACTCAAATAATTACGATATGAAGTACTACACAATGAAAGAAACCCGAGAGTTCCTTGAGAGTATCGGTATGCCGGGCGGCGACCTGTATGACCTGCCCACTTCTGAAAAACGTTTCCCTGATGGTGGTCAGTACCGCTTTGAAGTGCCAGGCATTCAAGGGCCTGGACCGATGAAGGCACTGTTGGAAGCCCTCGACGAATATGGTATTCAGATTCATCGCGTAACCCAAACAAAGGGAATCATGTTCCTGACGGACGATGAGATTAAACAGATGGTTGAGTATGCAAAGAAATGGAATGTGCAGCTTGTGCTTGCTTGTGGCCCTCGTGCCACGACTGACACGTCAGCATCCGTCAAGACCGAGGAAGGCCAACGTATGGGATACCGTCTCCGTGGTGAGGAGCAGATAGTCCGTGGCATTGAGGAAATTCGTCGTGGAGTCCGCTTGGGCGTTCGTGCATTCCTTATCTACGACGAGGGTTTACTTTGGGCACTTGGTGAAGCTCGTAAGAAAGGCTTCATCCCATCAGATGTTCACTTCAAGGTTTCTGCTCATTCAGGTCATGGTAACCCTTGTTCTGCTCACGTTTTGGAAGAACTTGGCGCAGATTCCATAAACCCAGTTCGCGACATCCAGCTTCAGATGCTGGCCTCAATGCGTGCGGCAATTGATGTGCCCATTGACTTACACACTGAAAATCCTAAGAGTAGCGGTGGTTTTATCCGTCATTATGAGGTGCCCGACTTTATTCGCGTAGCAGCACCTGTATATTTGAAGACAGGCGGCTCCGTGGCAGCAAATCATAGTTATGATACCACGGAGAAGGAAGCACGTCAACGTGCCAAGCAGATTCTGCTTGTAAAGAGAGTGATAGACGAGTATTATCCAGATGCAATTGTATCACCGAAATAAAGTATGAGACATCATGCATATAATCCGGACTTTGAGTTTGTCAAAGCTCCGATAGAGTTTAATAAGCACACTGATCGTGACACCTTGCAGTACTGCCTAGGTGCTACATTGTATATGCCTGGTACGAAAGACATCCGTGCGAAAGTCGTAAACCGCGAGCTCCCTGTTACTTCATTCGTGATGTGTTGCGAGGATGCAATCAAGGAAGAGGATTTGCCTGTTGCTGAACAGAATATTCTTGATACGATGGATTACTTCGCTGATCAAATTGAGGCTGGCACGTTGTCACATCATGACATCCCTCTTATCTTTGTGCGGGTTAGGAATCCAGAGCAGTTCAAAAACTTTGCAACAAGGCTTACTGCCAAGCAAGCATCGGTTCTTACCGGGTTTAATTTTCCGAAGTTTAATAGCCAGAACGCATTGACTGTCTTGCGCACCCTTGTAGAGGTAAATAGCCGTTTGGGAGAAGTGCTCTACGGTATGCCTATCTTGGAAGGTCCCGAAGTGGCTTTCCGTGAATTGCGAACAAAAGAATTGTTGTTGTTGAGAAATATCCTCGAACCCTACAAAGACTTGATTCTGAACATCCGTGTAGGTGGTACTGATATGTCCTCTCTGTTTGGCGTACGACGTGGTATTAACTCAACTGTATATGACATCATGCCTGTTAGGGATGCTCTGAGCGATGTGGTGAACTTCTTCAATCGCTACTGTGACTATTGCGTATCGGCTGCTGTTTGGGAATATTTCCGTGCGTATAACGATGATGACATTGACGAACTAATCAAGCGTAACTTCCATAATGCGCTCATAAAAGGGCAAGACATAGTAAATCCGGCTATTGACGGCCTGTTGAAGGAAGTGATGATTGACCGTGCCAACGGCTTTGTGGGCAAAACCATTATTCATCCAACCCACGCAAAGTTCGTGAATGCAATGTTCACGGTGGTAGAGGAAGAATACAAGGATGCCATTCAGATATTGAACACTTCAGGTGGGGTTATCAAGAGTGAAGAAGGGGGAAAGATGAACGAGATTGGACCTCATCACCGCTGGGCAGAGAAGATAGTAAAGCGAGCAGAGGTGTATGGCGTAGTGAAGAGCGAAGATTCTGTTTTAGGTCTTGTTCTCGGACACAATGAATAATGAATATATGAAAATAGTTCTTGGAACGATGAATTTCGGCCCTCAGCTCGACTTAGAGGCTAGCCGACAGATGACCGAGTCTTTCCTGAAGACTGGCAACAACGAGTTGGATACCGCATACGTGTATAATGGTGGTGATACCGAGAAGTGTCTTGGTGAGATACTGCCAGCAATAAATGGTTACTATCTTGCTACAAAGGTACATCCTCGAATAACAGGAAAGTTAGATCGCGAATGCATCCTAATGGAGTTCAACGAATCCCTTCAGCGTATGAAACGGGATTCGGTTGATCTGTTGTACTTCCATTTTCCCGATGGGAAAACTCCTATTGGAGAGGCATTAGAAACTATTGCTGAGCTTTATGAACAAGGTAAGGTGAAAGAACTAGGTCTAAGCAACTATCCAGCTTGGCAAGTGGTGGACATTTGGCATAAATGCGACAAATATGGTTGCCCAAAACCAACGGTATATCAAGGTATGTATAATGCTCTTTGTCGCAATGTTGAACCTGAATTGTTTCCTGCAATTCGTGCATTGGGGATGCGATTCTATGCTTTCAATCCTCTTGCGGGCGGTATGCTCACTGGCAAACATCAGCATTTTGAGGATGCTCCGGAGCCTGGACGTTTTGCCCGATTGAAGAGCTATCGTGACCGTTATTGGAAACAGAGCTACTTCGATGCTGTGGATGAGATTCGTAAGGCTTGTGAGGTGGAAGGCATTCCAATGGTTGAGGCAGCTTATCGCTGGTTGTGCAATCATTCTATGTTGGACGTCGCAAAGGGTGATGGTATCTTGTTGGGCGCATCGAAAATTACGCAAATGGAGCAGAATATGGAAGCCGCAAAGAAGGGCGAGCTGCCTCAGACTATCCTGGATGCAATGGATGATGCCTGGGAGATAGCAAAACCCGATAGCCCTGCATATTATAAGTTCATCTGATTCGGCTATGAATATCTCGAGAGAGTATTTCAACGCTATAGATAAGGTGGCAAGAGAAGCCATTCCTCATAAGGTGGTGGATAGGGCTCGACGGTCTTTGTTGGATTATTTGGCAGTGACTTGTGCTGGAGCTCATTTCCAAGCGGCCAAGATAGAGGGGTATTATGACTTTGCAATGCCGGAAATAGGTACTTTCAAAGCCATAGGGACAGGGAAGAACTTGGTTCTAAAAGAAGCAGTATTCCTCAACGGACTCAATGCTCATGCGTTGGACTACGATGATGGAACCAATTCAGGCATCATTCACCTTGGTTCGCCGATTTTCTCATTGCTGATACCTTTGGCTCAGCGCTATGATAAGACTATTGATGAAATGCTCAGGGCTGCTGTGATAGGCTATGAGGCTTCTTTTACGATGGCCGTTTCTATTCAACCAAAACACAAAGCACTGGGATTTCATGCTACTGGTACTTGTGGCATGTTAGGCGCAACCTTGGCTGCTGCTTATATGTTAGGTTTTTCGGATGAAGAGCGATTCCAAGCATTTGCTACAGCTTGTGTTTCTGCCTCTGGTATGTTGAAGGTTCTGGACGATGGCTCTGAACTGAAACCTTATAATGTAGCTAAGACAGCCTTGCTCTCGCTAACTAGTTTGCAATTGGCCAAAGCTGGTTTCAAGGGACATGACGACCCTCTCGGGGGATATCGGGGGTTTTTAAAGATGATGACTGGCTATGAGAATGTTGTAATTAAGCCTGCTTTACTTAATGGCTCTTATGCTATCATGAAGAGTTATACTAAGCCCTACGCATCGTGCCGTTACACTCATCCTCCAGTTGAGGCAGCTATTCGTCTACGGAACAAGTATGGGATAACTCCCGATTTGGTAAGGGACATCAAAGTAGAAACATATAATTTGGCAGTATCTGGCCACGACCATACAGAGGTTAAAGGTGCATACTCCGCTAAAATGAGTACGCCATATAGTACTGCCGTAGCTTTAGCATATGGAAAAGCCGGCTTGCAGGAATTTGAGGAAGCCGTACTGGAAAACGAGATGATAAAAACACTTGCTAAAAAAGTCCATGTGTTTTCAGATAAAGAGCTTAGCAAGATTTTTCCCGAAAAACAGAGTGCAATTGTAACGATTACTGCAAATAATGGCATTTTTTGTGAGCGGGTGGATTTTCCAAAGGGAGAACCTGAGAATCCTTTTACAGAAGAGGAATTCTTGGAAAGATATGAGTCTTTGATGTCATATAGTGGTGTTTCTGAAGAGGTATATAAGAAGATCAATGAGATGACTAAGAATGCAGATTCGAAAATATCTGACTTAGTGAGCAAATTATAACGATATGGTAGAACAAAAGCAATTATTTGATGCATTAGCCAAATTAGGAGTCGTTTTTTTCACTGGTGTCCCTGACTCGTTGCTCAATGACTTTTGCTTATATATGGTAAAAAACATTCCCGATGGTCAGCATGTGATGGCTGCAAACGAGGGAAACGCCATTGGCATAGCTGCCGGACATTATTTAGCGACTGGTAATATCCCGGTGGTATATATGCAGAATTCTGGTATCGGGAATGCTACAAATCCTTTGTTATCGTTGACTCATGATTGTGTGTATGGAATACCAATGGTACTGGTCATTGGATGGCGCGGTGATCCTGCAATTTCAGACCATGCACAACATAAAAAGCAGGGAGAACTGACCCCTGTTCTGATGAAGGATATGGATATCCCGTATGAGATTTTGGATGCAGATGAAACTGTGATAGATAAGTTTACATGGGCTGTTGCTAAAGCAAAAGAGATTTCTTCACCTGTGGCTTTGATAACTAAAAAGGCTATCCTTACAGAAAAGGTGAAAAAACAGGAATATCCTGAGAGCAAATTGATGAACCGTGAAGAGGCAGTGGCTGCTGTGATTGATGTCTTGGGCGATGGTGCTATTTATCTTGGGACCACAGGGCGTGCCACGCGTGAGCTTCACGAGCAGTTGAAGGCTCATGGAGTGGGAGATGGACACGAATTCCAGAATGTAGGTTCTATGGGTCATGTGTCATCTGTCGGTTTGGGTATTGCTTTGGCGAAGCCCGAGATAAAAGTTGTGGTTTTCGACGGCGATGCAGCTGCCGTAATGCATATGGGGGCATTGGCTACCAGTTGTCGTTACAAGGCTGGCAATTTGATTCATATCGTGTTGAATAATGGTGTGAACGAGTCTGTCGGCGGACAGCCTTCTGCTGGCTATGTGGTAAATTTGACTGAGATTGCCTCAGCCTGTGGCTATGTGACGATAGGGCATCCCGTAGAGACGAAAGAGGAATTACAGAAGATTGTATGTGAACATGGACTTGGCGAAATGCCGCTCTTTATCGATGTCCACGTGCGACAAGGCATTCGGAGTGATATGCCCAAACTTAACATTGACCATAAGGCTCAGAAAGTGGCTTTGATGGAAACCATAAAGAATTTGCGATGATTGAATTGACGACACCTTTTAGTGAAGAGGCCATCAGCCAACTGAATGTGGGCGATGTGGTAAGCATCAGCGGGTATATCTATACAGGGCGCGATGCTGTTCTTCCAAAAATCATAAAAGCCGGAGAAGAAGGCAAACTGGCAGAGAAAGGCATTGACCTACAGGGTGCTGTGATATTCCATACGGCAGTTAGCCCTGCTGGTGTTGGGCCCACTTCAAGCAATAAGGTCGAGATTGAGAGTTCTTTTGAACCACTTTCAAAACTTGGAGTGAAGATGCACCTCGGCAAAGGAGCTATTTCAAAAGAAACGGTGAAGAAATTGTCAGAGAACAATGCTGTGTTTGCGGTGATTCCTCCAGTGACTGCTTTACTTGAGAGTCAGACCGTCGAACGTGAAATCGTGGCTTATCCTGAATTGGGAATGGAGGCTATGAACAGGCTGAAAGTAGTGAAGTACCAAGCCATCATTGGTGCTGCGAAAGGGAGGAGCATATATGATTAGCATTCAAGAAAAAGTAGCGGACTGTCTGGTAAGGGCAGGTTCTTCTTTCCGTGAAGACCAAAAAGAGGTTTATCGGAAAGCTATAGCCAATGAGGAGATCGAGAGTTCTTGCTGGGTGTTGAAACAAGTACTTGATAACGCTTTAGTAGCAGAAAAAAGGCGCAGTCCATTGTGTGATGACACGGGTATTCCTCATCTGTTTCTAGAAATAGGGAAGAGCCGTTCTGTTTCAGGAGAATTGCTAGAACAGATAAAAGAGGGTGTCGTCTTGGGGCTACGCCAATTGCCTGGCCGTCCGATGGCTATCAAGGGTGATGACTATGCTCGTATTGACCAAAGTGGTGGGCTGGATGAAGATAGCGGAGCTTTGGTTCCCTCTCCAATTCTGATTAAACCAGTGGATGAAGATGTCCTTCGACTGACAATCTTGATGCTTGGAGGAGGACCAGCTATTCGTGGTATTACCCAAAGGGTTTTCCATAAACACAGTGTGGATGTGGTGGTAGATGAAATTGTCAATCGTGCTATACCCGCCGTTTCTCAATTAGGTTGTTCGCCTTGCACTCTAGCAGTTGGTATTGGCCGAAGTCAGTTTGAGGCAACGAGCTTAATGATGGAGGCAATGGCGAAAGGTGATTTTGGCGTGCAAAGTGATTTTGAAAAACGAATCACTCGTAAAGTAAATGAGAGTAATATTGGCCCTCTTGGACTCGGAGGTAAGCATAGTGTCTTGGCAACTTTTGCGAAAATAGGGCCTCAGCGTGCCAGTGGCGTGAGAATCGTTGCATTGAGGCCTTGCTGCTGCTTCGAGCCACGCAGGGCGAGTGTTGAACTATAATGGAGTTAGTTTCAAATTGTGAGTAAAAGAAAGTATTTTCTATAGCATTATCCACACATTTCTGGAAAGATTATCGTCATTTTTGATAGAAAAATTGAATACAATTATAAAAAAATGATTAATAGGGCTTCGCTGATTGTGAGGCCCTATTTCTTTTTTGCATTTTGAAGTCGGCTGATGATGTCTGACAAAAATTTCATTTCGGTTGTTGGAGTTTGTAATGAATTGTCTTCATTGTGTCAGTTTTGTGTCGATTATGTGTCAGTTTTGTGACACTTTTATTGTAGCATCAATCTGTATATCAGTTTGTTTAATTAAAAAACAACAGAAAATTGTACTCCTGATAGTTTTTTCGCGCGCGCGAGACGGGTACGTTCCATCAGTTTAAGTGGGTCGTGTCATCCATAAGGGAGCAGTAATTAACTCTTCTTCCTTGTTATTCAACGGAAAACATTTCTGGATGTTCTTCTTTCACTGCGTTACAAACACTCTCCAGCTGCCATCCTTCTCGCCGCGTTCTACATATTTCTTTTGGATGAGCTGGTCCAATAGTTTCTGGATGGCCGTCACGCTGATGTCGGTCACTTCTTTCATGTCTGCTAAAGTCAGTGTAGGCTCGGTTCGCATGGCATTGAGAATTTTTGTGTAATTTGGTGTCCGGAACGCAATTCGTTCTCCATCATACCACCACACATTCTCGTCCTTCTCGCTAACAAACAACACATCATTATAGACCTCCGTAGCTACCAACTCATTAAAATACTTTAGGAACGGGCGAATATCTTTAATGCCTGCATGGGCACCATCGCCTGGCACTGGTCCAACCTCTAAATCTGTCTGGTGTAAAGCATCCAAGTATTCTTTCTTCTTTCGGCTACGTACAACGATCATCGGGTAGCCGTGGCGTGTCAGGATGAAGTTTACCATCAGACGGGCAATGCGTCCGTTGCCATCCTCAAACGGGTGGATACGGATATAACGGTAATGGAACAGTGCAGCCAATTCCACAGGGGACAGTTTTCCTTCTTGCTCTGCTGCATTGTACCAGTCAACCAGATCAGCCATCAGTCCAGGAGTCTCCTCTGGAGATGCGTATTCAAAGTGGTCTCCATAACGAGTGATTACACTATTAGGCCGTGTCTTATATTGTCCTGCATGAATAACGAAACTCGTCTGCTGACCATCTGGCAGGTTGCGATACACAGTGTAGTCCTCCCTCAACAGTGTCTTATGCAGTGTACGAATAAAGCTCTGTGTCAGCGGCATCTCCTTTACTGCAGCCTCTTCAGTCATCATCTTCAACCCCACGTTACTCGCGGTCATCTCCTGAACATCACGAACGTCAGCTTCACCAATTACCTTGCCAAAGAGTAGCAATATCTCGGTCTGACCATAAGTTAGCGTATTGCCCTCAATGTGGTTGTTGTTATAGTTGAAGTCCACGGTGAAGCGACGACTGAGCCTTTCCTTATCTTTCTCCGACAACGGCTGCAAATTCTGCCATGCTGTAATAGCCTTCTTGATATTCAGATACTTCATACTCGTCAAATTATTAGTGCAAAGTAAGTGCAAATCGAACTTCGTAAGCAGTGAACGCCATTAAGCTGAATCGCTTTCAAAGTGGACTAACGTCAGCACAACGAACATGTTCATTGTCTAGGCTCAACCTGACTTCGCAGTCGTTTGCGGCTGCAAAGATACTAAAAGTTTTCAAAAAGGTTATATCGATACAACCTTTTTCGTTAAGCCAAATGACCAAAGAAAAATTTACTTTATCTTTGGCATGGCGGGAAAAAGTAGAATGAAATTCAACCTTTTTCGTTAAGCCAAATGATGCTTGCATCAATTTCAAATAAACAAATCTCACACAGAACCGACGGTAACAGCCACTGAATGTGGCTGTGCTTGCGACGACGCGAGGTTTATCTCGCCAAAGGAGTGTGCTTTTAGAAATAATCGGATGATCAGGTAATCAGGTAATCAAATAATCAAGTTTTTTGACCACGGATAACTCGGATTTTACGGATGAATAAAAACCTCAAAAACCCTTTCATCGATTTCT
>JAGCFO010000012.1 GCA_017650105.1 Bacteroidaceae bacterium
GCCCTTCTTGATGTAGGCCTGTGCGGCGGTGAGCACGGCGATGACGTCGGCCTTGGTGACGGTGGTTGAGTACTGGATGTCGTCGGCGAGGGCATCGAAGTCATAGTCGCCGGTCTTCACGGCTCGGTCGTTGGCGTAGAGCACGCCAGACGAACCCTTGGGGTTCTTGCATTTAAGCACTTTGTAGGTTACTGCCATAGTGGTAAGAGTTTAGAGTTAATAGTTAAAAGTTAATAGTTCAATCAGCGCTTTGCGCTTGGCCAGGTGCGCTCTGCGCCATAATCGGATTGTCAGGAAATCAAGTCATCGAAACTCCGCCTGGCGCCTTTGGCATCATCTGATTATTCGATTATCTGATTATCCGATTATTTTCGTAGCAAAGGTAATACATCCCCTCCACGCCGCTGCACGTTATTGCACGTTACTGCACGTTATTTTCGAAAAAAGTTTTCAGCCCCTTGCAACGCACTGAAAAACACTGCGTTGGAGGGTAAAATATTTTTCATATTTTGCACTTTTTTCTTGCCTATGTCGGGTAATTTTCGTACCTTTACAAAGTAAAAAACCTAACACAAACCACCTCACTATGGAATACTCCGACATCTACCTCGACAAGCCCTTCGAAGTGCGCACCTATGGGCGCACCGAACTTGCTCGGTTCTACTACCCCAAGCATACCCCCGGCGCTGCCTGGCGCGCCCTGAGGCACGAGCTGGAACTCTGTAAACCTCTCGCACGCGAGCTACGCGCGCAGGGTTACACCACTACGCAACGTCACTTCACCCCACGCCAGGTGCGAACAATCACCCAGTATCTCGGTACTCCCTAAGGGTTTTCCTTACTCCAAATATTTTTCTTTCTACATCTTGCCGGATGTAGAAAGAAAAATTCTTTTTTCTCCTAGCAAAATCCATGCTGCGAGAGACCAATTCTTGGAGGACGAAAAATGGAGCTTTTGACGCATAAAATCACTCAAAAATGCCCGAAAAATCGGACAAAAATCCTCCGTTTTAGGCACGAAAGCACTCGCAGGAACACACATTTCGCGTCTCTTGCATTTCGCTTGTTTAAAGCAACCGATTGATTGTCTGCATATTGATTACCGCGAAGGAGGGGGAAGATTGTCACAATTGTCATTGTCATGATTGTCATTAAGCAATTTCGGATGCGGAAAGTCCGCATACTATATATAAGTATTAATACTTATATATAGTATGAGCTGAAAAGCGCCCTCCCAATCAAAAACCTTAATGACAGTCATGACAACGTGACAATCATGACAATGCGCCCGGAGAAATGTTTGTACTTCCCTAAAAAAAGATGATTTTTTTCGCTTTTGCGCCATTATTCTCACTTTTTTCGTATCTTTGTAACCTAAAGAAGATCTTGATGCCAGATTTATTTAATAGCAATGATTATTTAGGATATAAGTTCCCAGAGCCGCAATATTTGGGAGCAAAATACATCCATAGGGGATGGATTGCAAAATATATACCTGAAAGTGTCAATACCGTCTTGGATGCTTTCGGTGGCTCTCAGTCGGTTGCTTATATGATGAAACAGCTTGGAAAAAGAACGTTGACCAATGATTTTATGAGTTTTAATAATCACATTGGTAAGGCTCTTGTTGAGAATCCGAACATAACACTTTCTTCAGACGACGTTGATGTCTTGTTTTCGGAGAATAGCAGTCCTGGTGAATTTAATTTGATGGAGTCTCTTTTCACCGATCTATTCTTCACAAGAGAAGAGGCCGCTTTTGCTGATAGCTTCAGGAGTAATGTGAGTAAACTCGACAATCCATACAAGCAGTCACTGGCACTTGCTGTTATGTGCAGAAGCATGACCCGCAAGGTGACGATGGGCCATTTTGCGCATACACAGGCGCTCAACTACGCTGCCGACCCCGCACGAATAAAAAGGAACCGCAGCCTCATTCGTCCGCTAAAGGAGTTGTTCTTGGAATTGTTACCTGGGTACAATGCTGCTGTTTTTGATAATCAAAAGCTAAATGAAAGTTACAATGAAAACATACTCGACTTACTTCCGAGGCTTAAAGATGTAGATCTTGTGTATTTCGACCCTCCATATTGTAATAGCCATGCTGATTATCAGTCTTTCTATCATCTGCTGGAAACATTTGTGGAATACTGGAAGGACAAGCAATTTGTTAATGGAACGAAACGTTACGAACCGAAACGTTTTAGCGGATTTGATAAGAATAGAGAAGCCGTTGAAAATATGCGCAGGATGTTTGAGCTATCACAGAATATCCCCACTTGGCTAGTCAGCTATAATGACCGTAGCTATCCCGACATTGGAACAATGAAGGCAATGATAGAGCCTTATCGTAATGTTATTGTTGAACGAAAGACCTATAGCACAGGCAGAGGAGGAAAAGGCAGTGTGGCTGGCAGTAGTGAGATACTATTAATATGTACACAAAAATAGAATTCAGATGAGCAACTTCGAAAAGTGGGATAAAGAATTTCGTGCCCAGAACTTATATGCTATCAACAATAATGAAAATGCATTGTTGTACTTGAAAGTTAGAGCGGTATGTCGTGGTAAACAGATAAAGCAATTTATCGATAAAAACGGCATTGTGCTTAACTCAACGAAAATTAGCGACCAGTTCGCTGAGTTGTTTTCTATAATGGAAAAAACTCCGAATGGGATGGAAATGCTAGATACTTACTTACGAGATAGAAACAACGAGTGGTATCACGCAATGGGCGTTGATGAGGAAAAATTGAAAAGTGGTTTACGTCAGATTAACAACTATGAATGGGGAGGCGACCAAGAAAACTCACTTGATCAATATCTTGTCAGAAGATACATCAAAGTGATAAGTGATTTAGATGAACTAAGGAGTAAGGCCGACGCTATCGCTACTAATGCTTGGAATTTTGTTCAAACAAGTTGGTATAATAACTGGACCTCATACCTTATAGAATCTATCTTTAAGAAGCATCGTCGCGTGTTGTCTGCTGTAGGTGAGATTAAGAGCGTTGACTTTTTTATTGATAATAAACCTGTTGACTTAAAGGTGACTTACTTTCCTGGAGCATATTTGCAGAGCAAGTTAAAGGGGGTATTAGGCAATTCAGAGCTAACATGGCTTAAACATAAAGCCAAGACATTCGGTATCTTGCCTGACAAGAATTTATCCGATTCAGAACAATATTACTTCCTTCGAGAGGAAATTGAAAATCATGGACATCAAGAAGTAATTGCGGAACTTACAAAGTTCAGGAAACAAATAGTTGATGATGCTCGAAAAGATCCAGAAAGTCTGATGAAATGGCTCTACGAAAATCAAAGTCCACGTTTGTTTGGAGCAGAGAACCGTCTGTTTGTCGTTCTTATTGATTCAACGGACATGGATCAATCATGGAAGATGAAACGCGCATTCTCGCTGATAGAGAAGGAAGTGAAGGCCTACCTTGAAACTTTCACAGACACTTCGCTAAAGAAGATTGATTTCTCTTTCAAGAAACAAGACTACACGAGCCTTGCAGATGTGATTTTCGTAGTCAAGTAAGAGGTCTGTTTGGCCCATATTTCGCATTACCATACCAATCAATAGCTATGAAGCAGACAATAACTGCCAGGGAGATGCTGGCACAGATAGAAAAGGATTATTTCAGGGGCGTTGACCTTGCGGGGGCATGCCTGCTGAAGGGTGACGAGCGCAGGGCTTTCAGGCTTGCGCAGGTTGAACGGCTGCTGACGAGCAGGCACGGCTCGGAGCCGAAGGCGGTGTGGCTGTCGGACATGTTCTGGACAGCCGATGAGGGCAGGGTGCGGATGAACCCCGACTCTCTGTTGTCGCTGTCGTGGCAGCAGACGCTGACGAATGAGGAAAAGAGTCGGCTGCGGCTGATACTGGAAGTGGCAGCATTGTGTCACGACCTGAGCTTCCACTTCCTTTTCAACCTGAAAGAGGCCTTTGGCATGAAGGACAACTTCTGGGTGTCGAACAAACGGTTGGTGGAGTGGCTCTCCACTACAGAGTACGAACGGATAGCGATGCACACGGCCTTCATTATGAAGAAACATGCCATCGTCGTGTATGAACGCCTCCATTACATGCCGGCACAGGACGAGCTGGCCGAGCTGTACTCGACGGAGTATCACGGGTTGGTCAAACAGCCGAACAACACGAAGATGCCTCCCCGCGACTATGTGCGCACGATTCTCGACGCGCTACTCGCGATAGAGCGGCACTGGCAGCGCGGGCGCAGGTTGAAGCTAAGCCCCGAGCTGGTGATGCTACACGACGAGATCTACGGTGTGGTGCCCCGTCGGTTCGACAAGGGGGTTCTCGAGGCCGCCCAGACGCTCTACGACTATATGGACACACAGCTGCAAGGGCGTTTGGTGCTGAAAGAATACAATGCCGACGCCTCGTCGTGGGACGAGCAGCCGGAGCCGTTGCGCCGCACATGGGGCGAGGTAATGCATCGCTTTGCCGACAAGGTGCGCGAGGTGCGCGACCAGTATCTGGCCGAAGGCTGGGTGACGGACGACTCGCTGGCCTTCAGCTATCTGATGGCTCATGCCGAGCGGTGCGGGCAAGGCTGGTGGCGCAAGGAGGACAATGCCCGATGATCAGCAACGACAGGGCTCATTACCATTCGTCAACGGAGTGGCTGTCGCTGCTCCAGCAGGACGAAGCGTGGCTCCTTCAAAAGGAGCGGCTGCTGGCGTATAGTAGCTCTGACAAGGATGCGCTTCGGACGAAAGCTGTCGAGCGAATAGGCGATGATACGGTATCCGACTATTGGGAGATCTACAACCACAATGTGGAGAAAACCATCCGAGAAGCTTGGGATACCGGCATGTCGTTGGTCAAACTGAAGATTCAGGCCATTGGCTTGCTGACGTTGAAATGGCTGGAGCAGCATGCGGAGCCAGCAGAGATAGTGAAAAGGCGAAAAAGAAGAAAGCCCCGGCCATCGCTCCTCAGAAGCCTCGCGAGACAATGACCTTCAAGCGGAAGAGCGTCGTGCTGGAAGGTCACCTGTCGCTGTTGTTCGACAAGCTGACTAAAGCGGGTTGGATAGGGGGTGAAGAAGCCAACTTCAGGGCGTTGTTCTCAGGAAGGCTTGACGATGACTGTCTGCTGACTTGGACGGGTGAATACGGAAAGGGAACACTTGTTGAACTGTTCAAGCAGATGGTTGCCACTACGCTCGTCGTGGTGCCCGACGGGTTTACGCTGCCTGCCATCCTCGAGGGTCATTTCCAGGACACTAAGGGCAACTGGCTTACTGGTCTTGACAAAGGAAACGCTGCACACGCAAAAGCTATGCCGTTTATTCGTGAGTGCATGAAGCTGTTGAAAATCACGCCCAACGGCGGCTATCAGGAAGACGAGGATTTTCAGTCACAATACGACCCATTCGACCATCAGGACATGAAGCTGCATAAACGATAAACAGCCTTTAGGAAATCCATCAGGGAAGCAGCAACTTTTTTTTGAAAAAACATCGCTTTTTAGCGGAATCTCTTTGAAACACAAGGGGTTCCGCTTTTCTTTTTCTTTGGCCAAGAGGAGGGTTTTAGGTCTTTCCCTGATACTTTCCCTATCGTTTTCCCTAAAGAATGTGGGGTAAATAGGGTATTACGGATGCTGTCTCTTTCCGAGTGCATCCGCCCAACAACCTTAAGACCCCGCTCGAAGGAAGCGGTTTTTTCAAACAAAATGGAAACAAAAATCTTTAAAGTGGTACGCCAGGGCGAGGCCTTCAGCGTACAAAGTTCAAAACAGGAGTCGGGACAGATCAGCAAGTGCACGATTGTGCTTCGCGAACTGGGCGGCTCGAAGTTCGAGAACGAGTTTGTGTGCACGATGCTGGGCAATCTGGCTGGGTGCAGGTTCTGCGAGGGCGACGTGGTGGTAGCCACGCTCCGTTTCTCTACGCACGAGTATCAGAATCAGGTGTTTCAGGAAATCCTGGCAACTGACATCGTGAAACTAAGCAAATAACATTTCTAACCTGAGTTGAGGTGAGGAGGATGTTCCCGGGTAAATGCGCAAAGATTCCAACCTTCTTCTCGCAATTTCAACTCACTTATGAAAAATTCGATTAAGAGAGAGCAGAGTCAAACGGGTTTGAACTCTGCCGAGCGTGAGAATTTTCGCCTGAAAGGCAAAAAGCAAAACGTTTTTATCGAGAATCTCCAGATGGAGACACAGACAGTGTTCAATCAGAACGGTAACATCAACATCTACCCTTGCGGGTTTGAGGCAGGACAGCACATCGTGAGCGGTGGCGACCGTGCCAGTCAGAAGGGTCGCATGGTGACGGAGGACGATGGCACAAGCCATTTCCGTGCCTACGCCAAGGACAGCGGCAGCCGCTATAACACGCTCTTCCGCACGGCTCACGGCGAGGTAAAGGAGACGCTGGAGATCCTCATCACCGATCCGTACGGGACCCGCGAATATGAAATGTTTTCCGGCGGGGAAGCTTTCCGCATCAATTTCTCGATCCGGCTGGCGCTGTCCCGTCTTCTGGCACAGCGTGCCGGATCACGGCTGCAGACGCTGGTCATCGATGA
>JAGCFO010000013.1 GCA_017650105.1 Bacteroidaceae bacterium
TCTCTCCTGCATACGACATCAATCCAGGAGCCAAGTCACATCAATGCTTGCTCATAGACTCATACACTGAAGAATCGGACATCAATGTCCTACTCTCTGCAAGCGAGAGCTACATGCTTGAACGCCAAGAAGCATCTGAGATTATAGAAGAGGTTCGCTCAGCCATCAAAGACTGGCGTAAAACCGTTACCGAACTGCAAATACCCCTCAAACTATTAGAATCATATTCCATTCGTTGGGATGAATTATAAAAAAGATAGCGCATTCTGCACGTTTTTCGTGAAAAATGTGTAACTTTGCGGCATAATTGAAATATGTAGCGAACAAAGAGAAACTCGTTGATATCCAGTGGGATAATACATTCTAGCGAGCATTTCTCAAGTCGAACAAAAAGGCGCGGTACAAGTTAAACCGTCAAAGTGCTTATTTTCAAGTATTTGCACTTTCACTTACTTTCGAAAAGACTTTCGAAAATTAGCTTTGTACCGATTAAAGCCGTAGAACGCCGATATTACGTGGATTGCCGTTGGTGCGTGGGTAAATGAACATTCTTCGTCGGAAAATAAGACCTTAATTAATAATGACTTAAACAGCATTTAACTTTCCTATTTTGTAACATCTTGAAATTATATAAAACAACTGTCATGACTAGACTTAAAGTATTCTTTTCATTCGCCCTCTTATGCATAATCGCACAGGGAGCATGGGCATGGACAGGCAGCGGCAGCGAAGCCGACCCGTACCAAATCAGCACTGTGGAAGACTGGAACACGCTTTGCACCAACGTGAACAACGGCTCCAACACCTACAGCGGAAAGTTCTTCAAGCTGATGGCCGACATCACGGTTGAAGAAACATTCGATGGAGTCCCCACCAAGATGGTGGGCAAAGGCGAGAACGTGAACTTCCGCGGCACCTTCGACGGAGGCGGCCACACGCTGACAGTCAACTATGTGGACAACCACGACGAAAGTGCCAGCGCCCCGTTCCGCTTTATTAGGAACGCCACCATCAAGAACCTGCATGTGGCGGGAAGCATCACCAAAAATTATAATAAGTTTGCTGGTGGCCTCGTGGGCGTGGCTTACGGCACCTGCCACATCAGCAACTGTCACTCGAGCGTCGAAATTCATGGCCACAATGGCGACTGCTCCAGCGGCGGCTTTATCGGCGAACTCGGCACCAGCAGCGACCCTGACGACACCTACATCGACAACTGCTTCTTCGATGGCAGGCTTGAGGGCACACATTCCAATTGCTGGGGCGGTTTCATCGGTTGGGTTGAAGACCAGCCCGATGCCTATATCACCAACTGCCTGTTCAGTCCGGCATATGTCTACGTCAACAGCGAAGGCAACAAGACCTTCGCCCGCGGCGACGACATTCATCTCACCAACTGCTACCACAAGTACACGCTGACGGATGCCCAGGGTGCCACAAAAGCCCGCGACATGGACAACGAGACGCTCCGCATGAAGCTCGGCGAGGAGTGGGAGGTCTATGCCAGTCGGGTGCTGCCCATCATGACTCCTCGTTCCCTCACTGGCGAGGGCACCGATGCATCGCCATACCTCATTGCCACCTTCGACGACTGGCACCGACTGGCCACCAATGTCGCTTTAGGCGAGAGCTACAGCGGTAAGCACTTCCTCATGACACGACACATCGACGTTAGCCGCGTGGTGGGCACACATCCCAGCGAGGACGTCTACAACGCCTTTGCAGGCATCTTCGACGGCGGTGGCCACATCCTCACCATCAACTATACCACTGATGCCGAGTTCTGCGGACCGTTCTGCTACACCTATGGTGCCACCATCAAGAACCTCACGACTTCCGGAACCATCAACACCTCGCAGAAGCATGCAGGCGGCGTGGTGGGACGCAACGGCACTAGCCGTCTCACGCTCTCCAACGTGATGAGCAACCTCACCATCAACTCCTCCTTAAGAGGCTCTGCCGAGCACGGCGGACTGGTGGGCTACGCCATCAATGCCGACATCATCGGTAGCGCTTTCACCGGCAGCCTGCTCGGCGAGAACAGCACGGGCTGCGCCGGACTGGTAGGATGGAAGACGAACACCTCGAACACAACTGTCAACATCACCGACTGCCTCTTTGCTCCCATCAACGTCACGGTAGGCACATCCAATGCCTACAGCTTGGTGAGGAACTCCAGCGGCGGCACAGTCAACGTCACCAACAGCTACTACACTCAACCCTTCGGCACCTCGCAGGGCAAGCAGGCACGTAGCATCGTCGTCGGGCAGTATGTCACGCTTCAGAATGCTGGCACCGCTACCGAATACGCCGTCAGCGGCATCACGGCTTACGGCGTCGGCATCAAGTACAACGACGTGTTCTATGCCGGAGTGGGCGATGTCGTGAGCCTCACCCTCGGCTTCGTCTTTGACGATGGCTTTGAAAGCAAAGGCTTCCGTGTCAATGCCGGCACCCTTGCAGGCGACGAGAACCCTTACACACTCACGATGCCCAACGGCGATGTGCTGGTCTCTGCCAATATTGATGTCACCCCGTGGGAGGGCGACGGCACCGAAGCATCGCCATACCTCATCAGCTACACCAGTCAATGGGAGCTGCTGGCAGAGGGCGTGGCTGTGGGCACCGACTATAGCGGCAAGCACTTCCAGCTTGCTGGTGACCTCACCGTCACCCGCATGGTGGGCATCGATGGGCAGCATGCCTTCAATGGCATCTTCAACGGCGGCGGCCACACGCTCACCGTAGACTATAGCTCGGCAGCCGACTATGCCGCACCCTTCCGCTTCGTCGAAGGCGCCACCATCCGCAACCTCACCGTCGCCGGCACCATCACCACCGCGAAGAAGTTCGCTGCAGGCATCATTGGTCAGGCAGCCGGAATCGTCACCATCGACCACTGCCGCAGCCGCGTCACCATCAACAGCTCCATTGCTGGCGACGGCACTCATGGCGGCCTCGTGGGCATCATGCAGTCTGGCGAAACCACCATCAGTGGCAGCCTCTTCGATGGCCGACTACTTGGAAGACTAACCGACAGTAACGGTGGCTTCGTGGGATGGTCGGCCAATGGCGACAGCCTACACATTGAGAACAGCATCTTCGATCCTTCAGAGGTCACTATGGTTGGCGACAAGACTTTTGCCCGTTGCAACGGCGATGAGCATCCCACCATCACCAACTGCTTCTACACAGTGACTTTCGGCAATGCACAAGGCAAGAGAATCTATGAGACCCAGCAGGAAGTCGTCGACAATGGACTCTACTATGAGCTGTCTGCCTTTGACAAGACCTACTACGGCAAGGTCATAGTCACCATGCAGGTATCCTTCGACCAGACTGACGAGCAGGTGAAGCCCGTGCCGACCATCATGACCGAAGACGGCATCCTCATCCCTGAAGAAGGCATCTACACCCTCGATTGGCACGAAGACGCAGGCATCTACACCGTCACCATCACCTCTGCTCCCAATGTTTCGTTCTCCATACCCAATGCCCGGCTCTTCGGAAGCAAGACATTTGAATACACTGTTGTCAGCATGTATGCACCGAAGGACCTCACAGCCACCACCACTAGCAACACTGCCACTATCATCTGGACGGGAGCAGCCGAACGCTACAAGGTGCGCTACAGGCCCACAACCCTCAACACCGTATATTTCACCGGTTTCGAATACGGATTGCCCGACGACTGGAAAAACATCGATGCTGACGGTGACAGTAACAGCTGGGTTGAAACGGAAGACATCTCTGACAGTGCCCACAGCGGTTCAGCCTATATGTCGTCGGCAAGCTATTCCAATGATACAGGTGTGCTGACCCCCGACAACTGGCTTGTGTCGCCACGACTACCACTCAATGGTATACTGAAGGTGTGGATGAAAGGACAGGATTCCAACGATTTCGAAGAGCATTTTGCCATCTATGTCTCCACCACTGGAAACGAGGTGGCTGACTTCTCCGATATCGTATTGCCCGAGACTGTCACCACCAATGAGTACGTCGAATACACCGTCAATCTGAGCCAGTATTCCGGCGAGCAGGGCTACATCGCCATCCGCCACTTCGACTGCTCCGACCAGTTTCGTCTCAATGTCGACGACTTCGGCCTCTACGATGCCAGTTCGCCCTCTTACGAGTGGCAGGAGATAGAGGTCACAGGCACGACGGCCGTCATCAATGACCTCCAACCCGGCACCTACTATGCTTACCAGGTCGTGGGCATCGTGGACGAAAACAGCTATCCCTCTACCGTCGCTGTCCTGCAAACCAACGAAGAGGAGCCCCAGGTGTCCCATCTCAACGTGACTCCAACAGCGACCTCTGCCAAAGTGAATTGGGAGGGCTTTGGCCACAGTTATAACGTACGCTATGCCATTGACATGGCCAATGTCAGTCTTGATGGCGATTACGACCGTGTGGATGTCGAAGCGTTACCCCTTTATGGCGAATGGACGCAGGTGACAGTTGATGGTGGTGCACTCTCCACACTTCTTACTGGACTGACCAAGGGTACCAATTATGTGGTGCAGGTTCAGGCCGTGCTGGCCAACGGCAAGACTTCCGAATGGAGTCCAGCAGAGAAATTCACCACCATCAACGAAGAAGAGATTGTTTTATATGATGACTTTGGCAACCAAGATATTATAGAAAAAAATGATGGCAATGTGGTCAATGTTATCCTCAACGGCCGCACTCTAAATAAAAATGGTACGTGGAACTCGCTTTGCCTGCCGTTCAACACAGCACTGACAGGCGACTTAGCAGGGGCAACGCTGATGGAGTTGGACACCGAGGCAGACGGTTATGAACATGTAACGGGTTTCGAGAACGGTACGCTCTATTTGAACTTCAAATCAGCCAATACTATCGTGGCTGGCAAGCCTTACATTATCAAGTGGTCGGAAACAAATGGACTTATCGAGAACCCTGTATTCGAAGGCGTTACAATCGTGGGTGACGAGGCTAGCTGTGTAACCAGCAAAGACGGAACTGTGAGCTTCAAAGGTAATTATAATCCTGTCGGCAATGAGGGTGACAATAACATTCTCTATCTTGGTGTTGACAACAAACTATATCATCGTGACAACGATATATTCATCGGCTCCTGCCGTGCTTACTTCAAGACGGACATGGGTACTATCCTTGTGGGCGACTTGAACGACGACAGCGAGGTAAACGTTTCTGATGTCACTATGCTGGTGAGTATGATTCTCGGCAACACGCCGCTTACCAGCGCTGCCGACGTGAACGGCGACTCGGAGGTTAACGTGAGCGACGTCACAGCTCTCGTGAGCATCATTCTCAGCGGAAACTCGCCTTCTATTCCAAAAATCAATAAAGTTGTTACCAATGTAGGAATTGATTATTAATAAAAAAATGATTCATTTATAATGTTGGAAATACTGAACACATTTTGCCCTCTATGATTAAATAAAAAAGCCCCCTGAAAGCCTTTTGTTATTCAGGGGCTTTTTCTTCTTTTGTCCGAAAAGAAAATGCACGGAAAAAATGATGAACAGAGATGTATGTCAGTTTACATCCCCACCCTTTATTTCTATGTCCATCAGATACAGTACTTTTCTATCTTTACCTAAATAAGGATCCAAGTCCCTTTCGCAAACAGCCTTATCGAAGTGAAATCTGCTTAAGATTCCATAAAGGTCTGATTCTGTTAATCTTACTCTTCTTTTCATATACTTTATTTGATTAATATGGTTTATCTGGATATTCTTTTGGTGTTAGATAGCAAGAAAGCGCGCGAATCGAGAAGATGGCAAATAGAATATCTATTAACTCGAAAATGTCCTCTTAATAATTGTCAGATTGAGCAAAGGAATTTGTAATCTGAGAACACGAACTGACAGCGGCGCATCTGGCACACTCTTTGCAATATATCTTAAGGATAATAATGTTACAACAGCCAATGAACAACCCTTTTACAGAGAAAATAAAGCAAATTTTACAATATAGCTACGAGGAAGCAAAGCGCGAGAACTCTGCCTTTATCACTCCGAACCATTTGCTAATGAGCATATTACGCGACGGAGAAAACAGTGCCTCAGACCTTCTTCAGGCTATGGGTGTCGACTTGCGCAACATGCAGGAGAAACTGAGGGCTTCACGCTTGGACAGTACCTCATCCTCTCAGGATAATATATCTACTACAGCAGATCCATCTGCCCTTTTGTCACTCGACCCCAAAGCCACGCAGATAATGAAGATTTCGCAGCTCGAAGCACGTATGAACAGAGCTGATTCCGTTGGCACAGTACATCTTTTGCTTGCGATGCTGAAACACGAACAAAACACCGCCGCTGAAATTTTGGCAGAGATGGGCGTGACTTTTAACAGCGCACGACAAGAAGCCATAATCTTTTTCAAAAAAGCTTCTGGATACGCCAATGATGACGATACAATCGCGTCACCCGAAAACGAAGGTAAAGCTGGCCCATCCAGCAGAGGACGAGGATTTGACGATGAAGATGAAGACGATGATCTGCTCTTTTCATCAAGGGACGAAGGAGAACCAGGTCACCGTGAACGGACCTCAAGCCGAACAAAGACAGAGAGTTCTGATGGCGACACCCCAGTTCTCGATAACTTTAGTATTGACATGACGCTGGCTGCTGCTGAAGGAAAACTCGATCCTGTCATCGGGCGCGATACGGAGATAGAACGTATCGCACAGATTCTCAGTCGCAGAAAGAAGAACAATCCTATGCTCATCGGTGAACCGGGCGTCGGAAAAAGTGCTATCGTTGAAGGCCTTGCGCTGCGCATCGTGCAGCGGCGCACCTCGCGTTCCCTTTTCGACAAGCGCGTTGTTGCCCTCGACATGGGAGCAGTTGTTGCTGGAACGAAATATAGAGGGCAGTTCGAAGAGAGAATTCGTGCCATCCTGGGTGAGCTTAAGAATAATCCGAATATCATCCTCTTTATTGACGAAATACATAATATTGTCGGGGCAGGCAATGCTGCAGGGTCGATGGACGCTGCTAATCTGCTGAAACCCGCCCTTGCACGCGGAGAAATCAAGTGTATCGGTGCCACAACGCTCAACGAATATCGCAACAGCATTGAGAAAGATGGTGCGCTGGAACGTAGATTCCAAAAAGTCCTTGTGGAGCAGACATCGGTGGAAGAAACGATTCAAATCCTTCAGAACATCAAAGATCGATATGAGGAGCATCATAACGTGAAATATACCGACGATGCCATCACGGCATGTGTCAAATTGTCAGAAAGATACATCACCGATCGTTCATTCCCTGACAAAGCTATCGACGTGATGGACGAAGCTGGCTCGCGCGCTCATCTGAAGCACATCGGGGTAACTCCCGACCTTGAGGCAAAGGACAAGGAACTGGCGGAGATTGCCTCACGCAAACAAGAGGCAATCCGCGCTCAGCAGTTTGAGAAGGCAGCAGACCTACGTGACACGGAGAAACATCTTCAAGAGGAAATTGCCGAGATGGAGCGTCAAATTGCCAACGAGACTGAGTCGGTAGTAACCCTCGATGAAGAACAGATCGCGGAAGTCGTTTCCATGATGTCGGGCATTCCCGTACAGCGTATCGCCCAGACCGAAGGAATCCGTCTGAAAGGCATGAAGGCTGAACTGAACAAGTGCGTGATAGCTCAAGAAACGGCTATCGACAAGTTGGTGAAAGCCATTCAGCGCAATCGCGTGGGACTGAAAGACCCAGGGCGGCCTATCGGCACATTCATGTTCCTTGGCCCTACGGGAGTAGGAAAAACCCTTCTTGCGAAGGAACTGGCAAGATATATGTTTGGCACTGCTGATGCGCTTGTACGCATCGACATGAGCGAATATATGGAGAAGTTTACTGTTTCACGCCTTGTGGGAGCGCCTCCGGGCTATGTGGGATATGAAGAGGGGGGACAACTAACCGAACGTGTTCGACGTCGTCCTTATTCTATTATTCTTTTAGACGAGATTGAGAAGGCACATCCCGATGTGTTTAATATCCTTCTTCAGGTTACCGACGAAGGACGACTGACGGATAGCTATGGACGTGTAATCGACTTCAGAAATACGGTAATTATCATGACTTCAAATGTTGGCTCTCGACAATTGAAAGATTTTGGTCGAGGAGTCGGCTTCAGCACACAATCGCAGATTTCAGATAGGGAATTGTCGCGTAGCGTCATTCAGAAGGCTCTCAATCGCACTTTCTCTCCTGAATTTATCAACAGAATTGATGAAATCATTACTTTCGACCCGCTGAACAAAGATGCTATTCGCGAAATTGTGAATATTGAAGTAGAGAAACTCATTACTCGAATCACAGCACTTGACACGCAAGTTGTAGTGGAAGATTCTGCTCGTGACTTCCTTGCCGCAAAGGGGTATGACCCGCAGTATGGAGCGCGTCCTCTGAAAAGAGCTGTACAAAACTATCTCGAGGATGAGTTGTCGTCGCTTCTTATTGAAGATCCAGCAACGTCTGAAGAGTACTTTGAAGTAACAGCTTTGCCCAATGCTGAAAAATTAACCTTCTGCAAAAGGCCAAAAGCAGAAAAACAGCCATAAAAGACAGACAGCCGTATACTAATAAGGAAAAGGAAGCGTTTCTCAACAGAAAATATCCTTTTCCTTATTTTTTTGTACGAAATATGCCCACAGAAATGATTGGGAGGAATATACAAACAATCTCTACGGGAATAATGCTATAGTTGAACAAATGATTGCAAATTATTCTCCTTTCTCATGCAAATATTTTTTCCTCAACCGAGCCTCTTCCTTCTTATCGGTAATATAAGAGATGCCCTCCTTGCGAAAGGTAGCTGGAATGCCGGCAAACAGTCCTCCTTCGTTGAAAGATGATAAGTCATTATTGACAAGACTATTGGAGCCTATGACTGAATTGGAAGGAACAACACTCCCTTTTGCAATAGTAGTGCGGTTTGCTATCCACACATTATCCCCCACTCGGATTGGCGCAAAAGGACTTTTCGTCTCTCCAGTCTTTTTATTCTGACAAATATGAAAATCTGAGTCATACACTTGGCAATCCCAACCAAGCGTGCAATTGTCTCCAAACGAAATGGATTTGCTACAATAGAGAAGGCTGTTTTGATTGATGAAAAAATGGTTTCCCAAAGTGATAGTAGCATTTGCAGTAATAACCAATCGGCATCCCGAATTGATGTCAACTTCATCTCCGACAATTAGTTTGGCATCTTTGTGAAACCAAATCCAGGTATACATCGATTTGTTGCTATACAGAGGCCAGGGACTCACTCCAAGCCTGAACATATATTTATGAGGAGAAATACCTATCGGCAAAACAATGCAGCCTTTATAAAGTCCCTTCAAATCTACACGATGCCCAACTTTAACAGGTAGAACCTTTGCAATTGCGCGTGGAAACACCATATAGTTGACATACAGCGTTTTCCATAAGCTGTAGGGCGCTTTCCCGATGAGGAGCTGAAGAAAGTGCCGAAACGTCATGCTTCCAGTTTGCGATATCTGATACGCTTCGGCTCCTCATAGCCCAAACGTCTCAGCTTGTTCTCTTCGTATTCGCTATACGAGCCTTCAAAGAAGAACACTTTGCTATCTCCTTCGAATGCCAAGATATGCGTACAAATCCTATCGAGGAACCAACGGTCGTGGCTGATGATTACGGCACAACCGGCAAAGTTCTCCAAACCTTCTTCCAAAGCACGCAACGTATTGACATCGATATCGTTAGTCGGCTCGTCCAAAAGCAGAACATTCCCTTCCTGCTTCAACGCAAGGGCTAGCTGAAGTCTGTTTCTCTCTCCGCCTGACAAAACGGCACATTTCTTTTCTTGATCGGAGCCGCTAAAGTTGAACCGACTGAGCCAAGCACGAGCATTAACGTCTCTTCCACCCATACGGAATGTCTCGTTACCCTGACTGACAACTTGATAAACCGTCTTTTCGGGATCTATATCCTTATGCTGCTGATCCACATAAGCAAGTTTCACAGTCTCCCCTACCTCAAAAGTTCCAGCATCGGGCTCGTCCAATCCCATTATCAGACGGAACAGAGTGGTCTTTCCCGCTCCGTTTGGACCTATCACACCAACGATTCCGTTGGGAGGAAGAACGAAATTCAAATTGTCGTAGAGAAGTTTGTCTCCAAAAGCCTTCTTAACGCCAATACATTCAATTACCTTGTGTCCTAAACGCGGGCCGTTGGGTATGAAGATTTCCAGTTTTTCCTCACGTTCCTTCTGCTCCTCGTTTATCATCTTGTCGTAAGAGTTCAGACGAGCTTTCCCCTTTGCCTGACGGGCTTTCGGAGCCATCCTCACCCACTCCAATTCTCTCTCAAGTGTCTTACGGCGTTTCGAGGCCTGCTTTTCTTCAATCGCAAGACGCTGCGTTTTCTGATCGAGCCAAGACGAATAATTTCCCTTCCAGGGAATGCCTTCCCCTCTGTCAAGCTCAAGAATCCATCCTGCCACATGATCGAGGAAGTATCTGTCGTGGGTAACAGCGATTACCGTTCCCTCGTACTGCTGAAGATGTTGTTCGAGCCAGTCGATGCTTTCCGCATCGAGGTGGTTGGTGGGCTCGTCAAGCAACAGGATGTCAGGTTTTTGCAAGAGCAGCCGGCACAGGGCAACCCTACGTCGTTCTCCTCCGCTCAACGTCGTGACAGGCTGCTCGTCGGGAGGGCAACGAAGGGCATCCATAGCGCGTTCAAGGCGCGAGTCGAGATTCCAGGCGTCCGTAGCGTCGATGATGTCCTGTAGTTCTGCCTGACGGGTAAACAAGGCATCCATCTTTTCGGGATCTTCGTAATACTCGGGCAATCCGAACTTGTTGTTAATCTCCTCATACTCAGCAAGTGCGTCGACAATGGGCTGCACGCCTTCCATCACAACTTCCTTTACCGTCTTTGTCGGATCGAGCTGCGGGTCTTGCGGCAGATAGCCCACGCTATATCCGGGAGCAAAGACGACTTGTCCCTGATAGCTCTTCTCTATGCCGGCAATAATCTTCATCAGCGTTGACTTTCCTGCGCCGTTCAATCCGATGATTCCGATTTTTGCGCCGTAGAAGAAAGAGAGATAGATATCTTTGAGAATGGTTTTGTTGCTGCCGGGATAGGTCTTGCTGACGCCTACCATCGAGAAAATGACTTTCTTGTCGTCGACTGTTGCCATAAGGATGCGAGGTGATATTTGTTATTAATTAGGGTCTATCAAGAGGATTCAAAGAGATGGTTTGTAGGGAAAGTTTTTTTCCTTCTCGAAAAAAAATTATTTGTTCTCCAAAAAAATTTTTCCCTTCTTCATATCGCGAGATTCTTTGAGCATAATTTTCCATTCATTGAAATGACGCTCACGAGGAATTACCACGAGTAGTTAAATCCAAACATCAGGTACTCCTTCATCTGGAACGTGTTCCACTTACCCCACTCTTCTTTGTACTTCACGCTGGTGTCGAGACGGGGATGGATGAAGAGCGTCGTGGAGAGATATTTGCCCACTTGGAAGTTAAAGGTATTTTCCCAATCGCCCTGTAAGTATTTGTAAGGAGTATACATGAACAGGCGCGTCTTGTAGGTGATGACATTTGTCAGTTTCCAACTGAAGTTTGTTTCAACTTTCGTACCGAAGTCGTGGTAGTACGGGCCTCCTCCTTCCTGGAAGTTGGGGATGAAGTTTCTCCGCAGGTCAGCAACGGAAACGTAGCGGCAGTTGTAGGTCAGCGGACCGATGAAGACTGAGATGTCGCCCTTTTTCAGTTTTTTCTTCCAATCCATACCAAGTGACAGCGAGCCGTAGGCAGGGGCGAGGAATCTGGATTTCAGTTTGTTGTTGCCGTCGAAGTTTTGCATCATCTGCGAATAAGCCTGGAACTGTGCCGTATAGTTCCACGATTTGATGGCTTTCAGACTCAGCTTCGACGTCACACGCAAGAGGTCGGTGTTCGACTGAATGTCGGCGCCTGTATTTTTGTAGAAACCCACTTTTGCCTCAAAGCGGTTGTCGAAGGAGATTTTCTTTTTGTCGTTGTAGTTGGCGTCAAACGTCAGCGACGACAGGATATTGATGTTTGACTTACCGCCCTGATACCAGTTGGGCGAGAGATACGATTCGGTCATCTTGCTGTCGATCGTTCCTTTCGTTGTCCAGAAATTGGGGCGTTTGACTACCATCTCGGGATTGGCGACTACGGCAGCGGTAATCTTCTCATCCACAGTAGCCACATCCAGCTTAGCAGCCTCCGACGATTGTTTCAAGGCATCATCGTTGACGCCCTTTTCGCCAAGAATCGAAGCCTCGGTCTGCTTCACCTTGTCGGGATGCTCCAGATAGGCAATCATCAGCAGTTTGTCCAATTCGTCGTACATATCAAGGTCTTTCTGCCAAGGAAGCGCCAGCTGGTTCTCGAGTTTGTCTTTCTCTGAACTCTCATTTCCCTCCTCTTTGTCGAGCCTGAGGGATTGTTTCAGAGGCGAACTGTAAAGCGTAAGCGGAGCCACAAGGCGGAAGAACACGGGATTGTCGTCGTCTGCATCATCATCCATGTTGGCAACATCCTCTTTGTAACGCTTGGTGAGGCGTTTCATCAGACGTGTGTATTTGTTAACGAGAGCTGTGTCGGAGAGAATGCGCTTGTTGACGGCAGCACGCAAATCGACAATATCCTGCACCAGCGCGCTGTCGACAACCAGCACGCTATCGGGCAAAGTAGCCTGAAGGCTGTCGGGAAGTGTCGGCGGAACGGTATCCGTAACAGCTATCTGTAGCATCTCAAGACTTACGTCTGCAACGCTTGCCTTCACGGGAGTGAAGAGAAACGAGCAAGCGACAATTACTCCACTTAAAATCAAACGTTTCATATACCTTATTGTATTAAAAAGTCATTTTTCTTTTGCAAATATAGCAATTTTTTGGGCATTTAAATCAAACACGTCATTTTTTTCTGTAATTTTGCAACTTGTTTGGAAAACCAAGCCAAACACCAACGAATATGAAATACGGTTTTGATAATCAAAAGTACGTCGAGATGCAGTCTCAGTTCATCAAGGAACGGATTGCGCAGTTTGGCGATAAGCTTTACATGGAGTTTGGGGGCAAGCTGTTCGACGACTATCATGCGAGTCGCGTGTTGCCGGGATTCAAGCCCGACAGTAAGCTAATGATGCTAATGCAGCTTCGCGACGACGCGGAGATTATCATCGTCATCAGCGCCTTGGACATTGAGAAGAATAAGGTGCGCAACGATTTGGGCATCACTTACGATGTGGACGTCCTGCGCCTTCGCGACGAATTTATGAGCCGAGGACTGCTCGTCAGCTCAGTCGTCATCACCCACTACAACGGGCAAGCCAGCGCCGTAGCCTACCGAACACGCCTTGAGCACCTTGGAATCAATGTGTATTACCACTATACCATCGAGGGATATCCTACTAACGTAGCATTGATTGACTCGGAAGAGGGTTTCGGCAAGAACGACTACGTGGAAACTACTCGTCCGCTTGTGGTTGTTACGGCTCCAGGCCCCGGGAGCGGCAAAATGGCTGTTTGCCTCAGTCAGCTCTATCAGGAGAACCAGCGGGGCATCAAAGCAGGATATGCTAAATTCGAGACCTTCCCCATCTGGAATCTTCCGCTCAAGCATCCCGTCAACGTAGCTTACGAAGCAGCTACTGCCGACTTGAACGACATAAACATGATTGACCCGTTCCATCTGGAAGCCTACGGAGAGACAACAGTCAACTACAATCGCGACATCGAAATCTTCCCCGTGCTGAATGCCATCTTTGAAGGCATCTACGGCGAGAATCCGTATAAATCGCCTACAGATATGGGCGTGAATATGGTAGGCAACTGCATCTGCGACGATGAGGTATGCCGCGAGGCATCGAAACAGGAAATCATCCGTCGTTATTATACAGCTTTGTGTGAGTTTGCCGATGGGAAGGCAACGGAGAACGAAGTAAACAAGATTGCCCTTCTGATGAAGCAGATGCGCATCACGACAGACGACAGGAAGGTTACCGTTGCCGCTAAGGAGCGCCGCGACAAGTCGGGCGTGCCTTCTGCCGCTATCGAGCTGGCCGACGGCACTATCATCACTTCCGAAACGAGCGATTTGTTAGGCACCAGCGCTGCTCTCATCCTTAATGCAGCGAAACACCTTGCCGGCATCGACCATTCGGCTAAGCTGATTCCGCATAAGATGATAGAGCCTATCCAATGGACAAAAGTCAATCTGCTGCACGGACACAATCCTCGCCTACATACCGACGAGGTGCTCGTGGCACTTTCGATGCTTAGCCTCACCGACGACAATTGCGAGCATTCTCTTGCGATGCTGCCTCAATTCGCCGGATGCCAAGTCCACACGACAGTAATGCTGAGCGAGGTCGACAGAAAGATTTTCAAGAAACTGGGCGTTGAGCTCACATGCGAGCCTATCCGCAAGAAAAGTTGAAACACTAACCAAAACAGGAATACGTAAACCAACAAACATCAAATGAATACAAGAAAGTACTCAATTATCGGGTGGATACTGATTTTTGCTATCACAATAGGATTTTTCCTACTCAATAAACCAAGCGCTGAAAAGCTGGCAGCACAGAAAGCTGCTATTGCCGCACAAGACTCCATCCGTCGGGCTGAGACGGAAAAAGCTGCCGCCGAAGCAATGAAAGCCCAAGAGCGCTATATGCAGGAACTGAACGACACCACTTCTGCCCTCTACGGCACAGCAACAGGTTCGGAGGCTATTTATACGCTCCGCAACAACCTGCTTTCGGTTGACATCTCTTCGAAAGGCGCTGCTATCGTTTCTGCTACCTTATTTAAATATAAGGACCGTGATGGAAATCCGATGCTTCTCTTCGACGAAGACGACAGGAACTTCGCTTTCCTCATCGACGGAAAAAATGAGAACATCGTCACAAGCGACAGATACTTCAGCGTCGTCGGGCAAAACGACAGCACCCTCACGCTTCGCTTGAACACCAACGGTGCCGGGTATCTCGACTTCACCTATACCCTTCCCTCCGAAAGCTATATAGTAAGCCTCGACGTCAAGGCTGTTGGGATGCAAAACTTCTTCCCCTCGCAGATGAGCACGATGGGAGTGCGTTGGAATCAGCGGATGCGCCATCAGGAGAAGGGATATATGTTTGAGCAGAGATTCACCTACCTCTCCTATCGCGAGAGCGGGAAAGATCCGAACCACATCAACGAAAACAAGAGCCGCGCTGCCGATTTCGAATCCGTCGACTGGCTGGCATACAAGAATCAGTTCTTCTCCACCGTGTTGATTGGCGCCACACCCTTCACTACTGCCCATCTCACCAGCAGCGTGCTGATGGAGAACAACAACAGCAGCGCCAAGTTCACCGAAACCGACACCATCCCCACCTTCTATATGAAGAATTTGGGGGCAACGATGAATACCAGCTTCGACCCCTCGGGAACCAATCCGTCGAAATTCCAGTTCTACATCGGTCCGAATCATTTCCGCACGCTGAAAGCTTGCTCAAAGCAATCACTTGACGGAAGCAATCTTCAGCTCGACAAGCTCGTCTACATGGGTTTGCCTATCGTGCGGCTCATCAACCGATACGTCATCGTCTATCTGTTTGACTTCCTTGCAAGCTTCGGATGGAACATGGGGATCGTATTACTCGTGCTGACGCTTATCGTAAAACTCCTTGTGCTCCCCTTCACGCGCAAGCAGTATATGTCGTCAGCCAAGATGCGCGCCCTCAAGCCACATATCGATGAAATCAGCGCCAAGTATCCCAATCCCGAAGATGCTATGCAGAAACAGCAGGAGACGATGCAGATGTACAGCAAATACGGCGTCAGCCCTATGGGCGGCTGCCTGCCTGCCCTCATACAGATGCCTATCTGGATGGCGTTGTTCTTCTTCGTGCCTAATGCTATCGAGCTGCGTCAGCAGCATTTCCTCTGGGCAAACGACTTGAGCGCCTACGACGACGTCATCAGCTGGAGCGGAAACATTCCACTTCTCGGCAATCACCTCTCGCTCTTCTGCCTCCTCTTCTGCGTGACGAATATTCTCAACACCGTCTTCACCATGAAGATGCAGCCTTCGACAGGACAAGACAAGAGCCAGCAGAACATGATGAAGTGGATGATGTACTTAATGCCCGTTGTCTTCCTCTTCACGCTGAATGGTTACTCCAGCGGTTTGAACTACTACTACTGCATTTCCGCCGTTATGTCTATCCTCATTATGGTGATAATGAAGCGAATGACAAACGAGAAGAAGCTGCTCGATGAGCTGGAGACAAACTACAAGAAGAACCAGGCTAACCCGCCCAAGAAAACGTCCGGCATGATGGCACGCCTCGAGGCGATGCAGAAAGAGCAGGAACGCATCCAGCGCGAGCAACAGGAAAGAGCGCAACGGGGCAAACGCTAATGCACAAGTAAGCATTTGCAAGTCTTGAGAAATCAGCCGACAGGATACTTTCCCGTCGGCTGATTTTTCTTTCTTCATCTCGCGATATTCCTTCTTCATATCGCCGTATTCTTTCTTCATAATTTTTTTTCCCTTCTCCAAATAAATTTTTTCTTTGTCCATATCGCAAGATGTGTACTGCATATCTCTTTACTGAAAAATCGGAGGTTTTTTTGTGTTTTTTAAAAAAAACTCATATCTTTGTCAACACAACAAATTAGATTGAATTCTCTGCACCATGAAAAGAATACATTTAATTGTGCTTCTTTTGGCTTTCTTAGCTCTAGTAGGATGTACGGAAGACAAGAAACAACAGCTTGAAGACTTCGTTCCACATTGGGACAAAAGTATGTTTTCCAATCAGATTGTCTATCCTGACGATAGCATCGGTTACCTGAAGCTCAACTTGGATAACATTGCCTCAGGTTTTACGAACAGAGCCGACAATGAGTACGAAGAGGGAAAACTCGTCGTGAATATGTACGCTCCGAAAATAGTTCCCGTCTACTGCGCGCAACTGGATGGCGTGATTCCCCTTTTGCTTGTGCCCGGGAAAGCGTCTCAACTGAGAATATATGCGCAAGCATGCGATGAAAGCGAAAGTGCCATTCACGAAACGTCTTGCTGGCAGTTCTCAGGTGAACTGGCAGACTTGAACGCAGTGCTTGTAACTGAGTTTGACCACCTTATGCCTTTGGGAATTTCTTCTTGGTACGAAAAGGGAATGAGCGAAGAGGCATTTCATGATAGCCTTTGGAACGGTATTTCCCAGCTGAAAGAGCACTACGAACAATCAGCGTATTCCGAGAGGCAGAAAGAATTCATCCGCGCTATGCTGGAACGTCGATATGTTTGTCTTTATACCTTAGGGCGCAGTTTGGGCTTCTCTTTGGAAGATAAACATGCCCAAGAACTGGAATTCTTCCACGACGGACGAACGTTCTACGCAATCAGCTCAAGTCTTCCCTTACCATATCTGAGAACAAATAATATTGAGGGAGTTGTTAGAGACTGGATGGAATCTCTCAACAAAGCACAAGCTTTGGCCGATACCATGCAGAAAACGTCGGAATCCCTCCCATTGGAATCATTCGATACCATTCCCGAGCCTTTCCGTTCCGATTTGATTGCACTGAATGACACATTGCGAAAGCAAGCAGAACGATGGAGCCTGATTTCCGACTCGACCATTATTGCTGAGGAGACTATCACAAACGGTATTCTCCCCTGCCCTGATGTGAAGGCAGAAGAACTTTTCCCGTATTTTGTCAAGAGCCATAAGGGAAAAGTCGTTGTTATTGACTGTTGGGCTACATGGTGCGGCCCATGCAAGAAAGGCATTGAGGCCATGAAGCCGTTAAAGAAAGAGCTGGAGGGGAAAGATGTGGTATTCATATACCTTACGAATTCATCCAGCCCACAAGATGAATGGGAGAAAGAAGCGAAGGATATTCACGGGCTGCACTATCGTTTGTCTGACGATATCTGGAAAAAGCTGAAAGGAGAAAGCGGAATTCCTCATTACTATATTTTCGACCGCAAGGGGAAGAAAGTCTATGAAAGATTGGGATTTGGAGAAGGAGTCTTGGACGAAATAACTGCTGCTATTTCGAAAGCATTATCCTGAGGCGATTAAATGAGTCTCTCTAAACAAAAAAGATGTGGGGCTTGTCATCCTTTGCCACACATCCTTTTTTGTCGCGTAGGGTTAAGTGCGGATTAAATCAGCGCTGCAGCCCGCCCACCAAATCAAGAATCTCGGCCGTAATCTTCTGCTGACGAGTCTTGTTGTACTCAAGCGTGAGTTCATCCAAGAGTTTTTCCGCATTATCGCTTGCAATCTGCATCGCAACGGTACGAGCCGCATGCTCTGCCGCATTTGCATCGAGCAGAACCGTATATACCTTTTGAAGAAGTACCTTCGGGAGCAGCTCTTCGATCAGTTCCTTTGCCGAAGGCTCTACGATAAGCTCTTCACTCTCCTCTAAAGCCTTCTCGGGATGGCTGCCAGCATTTTCTGCGTTAGGCAAGCTCAAGGGAAGCCAAGTTTCCTGAACGGTAGGCTGGTTGGAATTGGAAGCATAATGGTTGTAAAGAAGAATTACCTTATCGACACGCCCTTCCAAGTAGTCTTCCATCAGCTTCTTCCCCAGAGAAGAGACTTCGTTGTAGCTGGGATGTTCCGCCAGATGAGAGTAGTCGTTTTTCTGCTCAAAACCCATCTTACGGGCAGCAACGGAAATCTTCTTGCCGACAGCATACACATAGATGTCAGAGTTCGAAAAACCATTCTGGTTGAGTTCTTCGATGAGTTTCTTGAAATTCTTGATGATGTTGGCGTTGAAACCTCCGCAGAGCGAACTGTTTGAAGAGAAGACGACAACAGCTACGCGCTTCTGGGCAACCTGTTCCTCCATCTCTATCTCGTCCACAACGGGCTGAGGACGGGAAAAAGCGCCTTCCATTATCGCTTCCGAACCATTGGCGGAAAGCAAATCCGTGAGGATGGAGTGCAACTTCTCCTCGTAGGGATGCATGCCCTGAATAGCCTGCTGCGCATGATGAAGCTTTGCTGCCGAAACCATCTTCATCGCTGAAGTGATTTGCAGCGTGTTGCGCACCGAGGCAATACGGGATTTAACTTCTTTCAGACTTGCCATACGAATGGTTTTATCCGTTAATCTCCTTTACCATTTCAGCTGCCGTCTCGTTCAAAATGCGACGCACATTGTCGTCTATCTTCCCGGCAGCCAAAGGTTCCAGCACATCAGCTCGATGATTGGCGCGAAGGTTGGCAAGGAACAGCTCTTGGAAATCTCTGACACGCGACAAGGGGATGTCGCGCATTAGCGCATTCGTGCCGCAATACAGGATGGCTATCTGCTCGCCCACGGGCATCGGGCTATACTGCGGCTGAATGAGAAGTTGATTGTTTTTGCGCCCTTTGTCGAGAGTGAGCGAAGTAACCGTGTCCATATCGCTGGAGAACTTCGTGAACGACTCTAGCTCGCGATACTGAGCCTGGTCAAGTTTCAGCGTTCCAGCCACTTTCTTCATACTCTTTACTTGAGCCGAACCGCCCACACGAGATACCGAGATGCCCACGTTGATAGCAGGACGGAAACCTTGATTGAACAAGTCCGACTCAAGGAATATCTGTCCGTCGGTAATGGAAATTACGTTCGTGGGGATATAAGCAGAAACGTCTCCCGCCTGCGTCTCGATGATAGGAAGAGCGGTAAGCGAGCCGCCTCCCTTCACTTTGCCTTTCAGCGAAGGAGGCAAGTCGTTCATCTGCTCGGCAATCTCCTGTTGGTCGATAATCTTGGCTGCACGTTCGAGCAAACGGCTGTGCAGATAGAAGATATCGCCTGGATAGGCCTCTCGCCCCGAAGGACGACGGAGAACGAGCGAAACCTCGCGATAGGCAACGGCCTGCTTCGAAAGGTCGTCATACACGACAAGCGCCGCGCGCCCCGTGTCGCGGAAGTACTCGCCTATCGCAGCTCCCGCAAACGGAGCATAATACTGCAAGGCAGCAGGATCGGCAGCCGTTGCCGAGACGATAATGGTATAGTCCAACGCCCCGTGCCTCCTGAGCGTGTCGACGATGCTTGCGACGGTAGAGCCCTTCTGCCCCACAGCCACATAGATGCAATAGACAGGATTGCCGTTCTCGTAGTTTGAGCGCTGGTTGATGATGGTATCGATGGCGATAGCCGTCTTTCCCGTTTGTCGGTCGCCGATGATGAGTTCGCGTTGCCCGCGCCCGATGGGAATCATGGCATCGATTGCCTTCAGTCCTGTTTGCAGCGGTTCGTTGACGGGCTGGCGGTAGATTACTCCTGGAGCCTTGCGCTCAAGAGGCATCTCGGTGAGCTCACCGATGATTTCCCCGTGCCCGTCGATAGGCATTCCTAAGGGATTGATGACGCGTCCCAGCATCTTTTCGCTTACCTTGATAGAAGCGATGCGCCCTGTTCGGCGAGCTGTCATGCCTTCCTTCACACGGTCGGTAGAGCCAAGAAGTACTGCGCCCACGTTGTCCTCCTCAAGGTTCATGACAACGGCGATAAGTCCGTTGTCAAACTCGAGAAGTTCCCCCGCTTCGGCGTTTGTCAAGCCATAGAGGCGCACGATGCCGTCGCTCACTTGCATGACTTGTCCCACCTCTTCGTAGTGAACATCCACATTCACGTCACGTAATTGCCGCAGCAATACTTCCGATATTTCGCTTGGTTTCAGATTGTCCATTCTCTTTTAAACTATGCTTCTGTTTTTGTCATCAAGCTCCGTACGAATAATTTTCAGCTGAGTGGCGAGCGAGGCGTCGAGCCTCAGGTCGTCGATTCTCAGCACGAATCCGCCCAGGAGCGACGGGTCAACGTCCGAAGTGAAATCCACCTTCGTATATCCTGTCTGATGAAGGATTTCGAGAACCTTCTGCTGCAGGTCGGGAGCCGTTGTCGCAGAGGTAAGCTTGGCAGTCGTTATCCCTTGCAGACGGTTATACTGATTGATGAACGATTGGCAGATAAACGGCAGATATGCAGCGCGTTCGTTCGATATCACCAGCTGCAGGAAGCGGCGCATCTCCTCCGAGAGGGACTGAATGCAAGACGTCAGTTTTGCATCGTCGCCGAGAGCGTTCATGAGGGTTAGCACTTCGCTGTGAACCCTCTCGAGTACGCTCCTTTCGCTGGCGTATTCAATCAACGCCTTAGCGTATCTGTGCGCTATGTGTCCGACGTTCATTGGTTACTCTTTACTTCGTCTATCAATGTGTCGATAAGTTCAGCCTGCTTGTTGTCTTCCGACAGTTCGCGCCGCACGAGCTTCTCGGCGATGGCGACGGAGAGATCCGCCACTTCGCGCCTGACGTCACGCATAGCGCTCTCCTTCTCGGCCTCGATGTTCTTGCGGGCAGCAGACATCATCTCCGATGCCTCCGATTGCGCTTTCTCGCGTGCGTTGGCGATAATCTCGTCGCGTGCGGATGCGGCTTCGGCAAGGATGCGCGACTGCTCACGCCGGGTCTCGTCGATCAGTTTCTCTTGCTGCCCTGCCAAGTCCTGCAGCTGGCGCTGGGCCTCGCGTGCGTCGGCAAGAGACTTCCCAATGTAATCTGACCTTTTGTTCACCATACCAGTAATCATCGGGAAGCCGAACTTTGCCAACAGGAAGAACACGATGGCAAAGATGACGGTCATCCAAAAAAGCAAACCAAAGTCTGGAGTTACTAGTGACATATCAGTACAGATTGATTAAAGGACGATAATCGGTTTTATCAACGGAGGATACCCAGCAGGCAGACGAGGATGGCGAAGAGGCAAGCGCCTTCCACGAGGGCACCGATGATGATGGCTGTCATGCGGTAGTGTCCTGCCTGTTCGGGCTGGCGTGCTCCAGCCTCAAGCGACGACTTACCGATGTTGCCGATACCTATGGCTGCTGCTATAGCAGCGACACCAGCTCCGATGGCGCAACCCAGTTTACCCAAGGCAACGCCTGCTACGGCTTGAATGATGATTGTTGATAACATAATGTTTTGTTTTTATTGGTTTATGAATAAGGAATAATATTTTATTTGTTCTCGATAGCGCGATATTTGTTCTCCATAATTATTTATCTGTTCTTCATAATTATTTATCTGTTCTTCATTCTTCGGGATGTTGTCGTGACAGTCCTATGAATACGCTCGACAGCATCGTGAACACGTATGCCTGCAGGAAGGCGACAAGCAGTTCCAGCACATCCATGAAGACGCCGAACAGCACAGCAATAATCGTGAGGCCCCCGTTGAGAGCCGCGCCCATCTGTGCCGTGAGGAAGACGACGGCAACCACTCCCAGCAGCATGATGTGTCCCGCCATGATGTTGGCGAAGAGTCGCACCATTAGGCTGAAAGGCTTCGTAAACATACCAATAATCTCGATGATGGGCATCAGCGGGAAAGCCTTCAGGAAGACGGGCACGTCGGGCCAGAGTATTTCCTTCCAGTAGTGCTTGTTGCCGAACAAGTTGACGGCAAGGAACGTGCACACGGCGAGGAACAGCGTGATAGCGATGTTTCCAGTGATGTTGGCGCCGCCCGGGAAGAACGGCACGATGCCCATGAGGTTGTTGATGAAGATGAAGAAGAATGCCGTCAGCAGATACGGCGCGTATCGGTCGGCATCCTTTCCGATGGCATCCTTGATGATGTCGTTGTACACCATCATCACCATCATCTCCATCACGCCCACGATGCCCTTCGGAGCCTCGCGCAGCACATCGTGGTTCCTGTACCAGCGCGAGCAACCCAGCACGAGCCACACGAGCAGCAGGCTGTTGATGAACAGCGCGAACACATTTTTAGTGATGCTGATGTCGAGAGGCTTCACCAACGAGCCGTCGGGCATCACCTCCACCAGTTTCCCTTCGTGCTTCTCCCCTTCCCGCGCGATGCGGAAACCTTCATACGTCTCGCCCTCCTCGATGTGACGCGAGGAGAAGACGTGCCAACCTGAGGTCTTGCTGCGCACGATAACGGGAAGATGGATGACGACGGGTTTTCCCTTGATGGTGGTGATGTGCCAGTCGTAGGCGTCGCCGATATGTCCGAAGATGTATTCGTTCATGTCAAGTTCCCCCTCCTGCGTGCTTGCGGCAGGCTGCTCCTCCACGGGAACGTCCGTTGCTTCCGCTGGAATGTCTTGAGCCCGTGCTGCCAAGCTGATGCAGAGCAGTACGACGAGGGTGGCTATGTACTTGAACGTCTTCATTCTCTTCTATTCCACGCACACGGTAATCACGTTTTCCTTCACTTCGGCAAAGCCTCCTTCAATCTCCATCACCTGAAAGTCGCTTTCCGCTTCCGTCTTCCATCTCACCTCTCCGCTTGTGAGCGACGTCACCAGCGGCGCATGGTTCACAAGCACTTCGAAGCGCCCTTTCTTGCCGGGCAGCTCCACAGCAGATACTTCGGCAGCAAGTAGTTCTTTTTCTGGGGATAGTACGAGAAGCTTCATGTCGCGATACGTTTAACTGACGTTTCAGGATTGTTTGCTGAGCATATCTTCACCCTTACGGATCACTTCTTCTATAGTGCCCGTGTTGAGGAAAGCCTGCTCGGGGATGTGGTCCACCTCGCCGTCCATAATCATGTTGAATCCCTTGATGGTGTCCTCTATCGTCACCATCACTCCGGGAACGCCCGTGAACTGCTCGGCAACGGCAAAGGGCTGTGAGAGGAAGCGCTGCACCTTGCGGGCGCGGTTGACGGTAAGCTTGTCCTCGTCGGAGAGCTCCTCCATTCCGAGTATGTTGATGATGTCCTGCAGCTCCTTGTAGCGCTGTAGAATCTGTTTTACGCGTTGGGCGGTGTCGTAGTGCTCTTTTCCCACGATGTTGGGATCGAGTATGCGGCTGGTGCTGTCGAGCGGGTCGACGGCAGGATAGATGCCCAGCTCGGCAATCTTACGGCTCAGCACGGTAGTGGCGTCGAGGTGCGAGAATGTGGTTGCCGGTGCCGGGTCGGTAAGGTCGTCGGCAGGCACGTAGACGGCTTGCACCGAGGTGATGGAGCCGTTCTTCGTGGATGTGATGCGTTCCTGCATGCGTCCCATCTCCGTTGCCAATGTGGGCTGATATCCTACGGCCGACGGCATACGTCCGAGCAATGCCGACACCTCAGAACCCGCCTGCGTGAAACGGAATATGTTGTCGATGAAGAAAAGGATGTCCTTCGGTCCGTCGCCTTCGTGGCTGTCGCGAAACGATTCGGCCATCGTCAGTCCCGAGAGCGCCACGCTCTGGCGTGCCCCCGGGGGCTCGTTCATCTGCCCGAACACCATAGCCACCTGCGACTTCTCCACCTCCTTCATGTCCACTTTCGAGAGGTCCCAATGCCCCTCATCCATGCTTTTCTTGAACTCCTCGCCGTAGCGGATGACGTCCGATTCAATCATCTCGCGCAGCAGGTCGTTACCTTCGCGCGTGCGCTCGCCTACTCCGGCAAACACGCTGAATCCGTTGTGCTTCTTGGCGATGTTGTTGATGAGCTCCTTGATGAGCACCGTCTTGCCCACGCCTGCTCCGCCGAAGAGGCCGATTTTACCTCCTTTCAGATAAGGCTCCAGCAGGTCGATGACCTTAATTCCCGTGTAGAGCACCTCTTGCGTCGTTGCCAGGTCCTCAAACTTAGGCGGATCGCGATGAATGGGCAGCGCATTATCGCGGCTCAATTCGCTCATACCGTCAATGCTCTCTCCCACCACGTTCATCACGCGTCCCCTTATCTGAGCGCCCGTTGGCATGGTGATAGGCGATTCGGTAGAGAGCACAACGGCGCCGCGCTTCAGCCCGTCGGTGCTGTCCATTGCCACGCAGCGGAGAATGTCGTCGCCGATGTGCTGCTGCACTTCAAGCACGATGGTACGTCCGTCAGCTCGGCTTACCGTAAGGGCATCATGGATGCGAGGGAGAAGCATCTCGTTATCGTGGCGGTTGAACTGCACATCCACCACAGGGCCAATGATTTGCGATATGGTTCCTTTTATAGTCGACATAGCATTGAGGGTATTTCTCTTTCAGATTTCTGCAAAAGTAGTGTAAAACGGGAGGAAAACAAAATAAATCCTAATTTATTTTTTCTCCCGAGTCGCAGCTGATCCAACACCGCAAGGTTTTTTGATAGCGCAAGGCGAGAGGAACACCATAATTCCTATCATATTTTTCCCTCCCTCGGGCTTGACTCTGAAAAAAGTTCGTATATTTGCAGACAAAACGCGGCACATGCGTAGGCACGAAAGCCTGCAACCGCGTTACCCCAACCATCAACAGAAGCCATAAGTGACATGAAGCTCAGAAAGTTACCTAAAATAGTAGTAGAGAAAATCAGAGCCCGCAAATTCTTCCGCGACGTAGTGATGTCCGTCATCGGTACCACCATCTCCATCGCGCTCACCTTCGGCACCGCCGAGATGAAAAATGCGCAGAAGAAAAAGAAGGACGGGCGCGCCACCGTGATGATGGTCGTCCACGACATCGACGAGAGTGTGAGGATTCTGCGCGAGCATGCTGCGCTCGAGGAGTCCTACCGCGAGGTGACGCTGTATGCCTTGAGCCAGATCAACCAGCTCGACTCGTTGTCCAACGACACCATCAGCCTGGTGCTGAACTATATGCTTCAGGGCACACCCTTCGACATCGACAGCTCCAACGAGAAAATCTTCCAGAGCAGTCAGGACACTTGGAAAAACATCTCCAACAAGGGCGTCATCGACCTCATACAGGAGTTCTACCGTCATCGCCGCTCCATCATCGAGGAGATCAACACCAACCTTCTCTTCGTGGAACCCATCTCTAGGGAGATGGAGCACCAGATGCTGCTCAACACCCCCGGCCACTTCGTCGACGGCAACAATGCCGCCAAGGAGCTCAAGGAGATCCTGAAGAGCGACGAGGTCGACCTGTACATATCGTATTCGCCCACGCGTCAGCGATACTACTCCACCGTAGCCGACAGCTGGCAACGCGTGAGCGACCAATGCAAGTTCATGATGAGCATCACCGACGACGAGATGGCTGCCTACATCGCCAACAGCAAGCGCACGGGATTCAGCATCGCACGCAAGCAGCTCATTGGAAAGTGGCTCCTCACGTCCACCTCCTCCGCCAACCTCGAGACGATGGAGTTCTTCCGCGACAACTCCTTCGTCCACACCAAGTTCAACGAGTTCACCTCCGCAGAATACTCGGGACGCATGAAGGTAGTCCGCACGATGCCCGGCACGTGGGAGGTAAAGGGCGACTCTCTTATTCGCCACTACACCATCGGCGAACATTGGGAAACAGACTTCAGCGAAGTCACCTACACCGACGAGATGGCAGAAACCGTGAAGAAGATGATCGACGAGTGGCAACAGCAGATCGACAACTTAAACGAGACAGCCAAGACAGAGTCCCTCGGACGCAGGGCCAACCTTGCCTACATCGACAAGTCGGGAAACAAGATTGAGTTGCACACCTACGACGACACCAACGCCGAAATCACGCAGTACATCGTGAGGGAAAAAGAGGAGTAATTCCTCCCCTTCCGACGATGATAAAGTGCTTTAACTTTAACTATCTAACAACTTACAAAATACCCATTTATGAAACAAAAGTTCCATTCCCCCAATCCCCGAAGAATCGTTCGCAGCCTCTTCTCTCCGCTGCGCAATGCGTTCTTCGTGCTGCTTACGTTAGTAGCCGCTACGTCCAACGGCCAAAACCCCTATCTGCCCCTCTGGGAGCACTTGCCCGACGGCGAGCCCCGCGTGTTTGAAGACCCCGACAATCCCGGTAAGTTCAGAGCCTACATCATCGGCTCCCACGACATCACCTATTCCGGCTACTGCGGCAACGACATCCGCATGTGGTCAGCTCCCGTCGAAGACCTCACCCAATGGCGCGACGAAGGCCCCATCTTCACGTGGTTCGTCAACGGCGAATGGGACACCATGTTCGCCCCCGACCTCGTGGAGGTCAACGACAGGTCAACAGGTAAGCGCACCTATTACCTCTATCCCCACTCGCGCGGATGGCGCAGGGTGGGCACCGTGTGCCGTTCCGACAGGCCCGACGGCCCCTTCACGCCCGTCAACCTCACCGCCGACGGCAGCCAATGCCTCCCCGGCTCCATCATCGACTTCGACCCCTCGGTATTCATCGAGCCCGTCAACAACAAGAAAGACCCCGACTACCAGCGCGGCTTCCGTGCCTACGCCTTCTACGGCTTCCAGCACAGCACCGCCATCGAGCTCGACCCCACCACCATGTACTCCCTGCGTCCCGGAACCGAGATTCACGACTATTTCATCCCCGCCAGCGAGCGCTTCGGCGTGGTGCGCGACCCTGAGGGTACCCAGTATCCCTCGCTCTACAAAGGGCAAGACCCGGGCGACTTCAACTTCTTCGAGGCCTCCAGCATCCGTCAGGTAGGCAACAAATATGTGATGGTCTTCTCGGGCTACAGCGGCCCCGACTACGGGCTCGGCTCCACCAACTCCGCCCTGCGCTATGCCTACGGCGACTCCCCCCTCGGCCCTTGGCGCTCGGGTGGCGTGCTCGTCGACTCGCGCGGCGTGGTGCCTAACGAAGACGGCACACACCTCACCACCACCAATGCCGCCCACAACACCCACGGCTCGCTACAGGAGATCAACGGCCAATGGTACGTGTTCTATCATCGTCCCCCGCGCGGCTTCGGCAATGCCCGCCAGCCTATGGTGGCACCCATGAAGATCACCTGGGACAAGAAGAGTGTAGCCAAGGGCGGCAAGGTACGCATCGTGGCCTACGACCCCTTCGCCCCCGACAACGAGTGGACGGCATCCGCTTCCGACGGCACATGCTACACGGGCGCCGAGGTCACCAGCGAGGGATTCCAGATCTTCGGACTGCCCCCCTATAGCTACTACTCCGCCGGCCTCGCCTGCTATATGGCAGGTCCGGGCTCCAACGAGTGGATGCAGGACAACCACGACGTGTGGAAGAACAGCATGGACCTCGCCGGCATCCGCAACGGCGGAGTCGTAGGCTTCAAATACTTCGGCTTCGGCGGCTTGCAGCAGACCGAGAAGGGCGTGCCCGCCTTTGAAGGAACGCAGAAGGGCAACAACACCCATCTCAACCTCCACCTCACCCCGGGCGGCAAGGGCGCTTTCAAGATACATGTGATGCTCGACGGTCCCTACGCCAACAGCACTTGGAACGGCCGTGAGATAGCCGTCGTAGAGGTTCCTGCCGACGCCCCGCGCGAAGCCAGGAACTACGCCGTACCCGTCCCGGCTGTCGACGACCTCTCCGGCAAGCATGCTATCTATCTGGTAGTCGAAGGCCCCGAGGTAGAGCAGCCCCAGCAGACCCAGGGCCGTCAGCAGTTCGGTCCCCGTCAGCCGCAGCGCCCCGTCGGTCTCTTCGACCTCCACGGAATAGGCTTCTCCAAAAACGGCTCCATCGATGCCAAGCTGCTCATGGATGCACCTCAGGTGACCATCTCCGTCGATGGCAAGAAGCTCAACATCCCCGCCACACCCATCCGCTGCAGCAACGCCAACGGCCTCACCGACGCCATCCGCTATCAGGTCTATGCACCGCTCCACAAAGGCTCCGTCATCAAGGTCACCGCATCGCAGCCCGGCGTGAGCAGCCAAGTGAGCGACATCACCGAAGGCAGGGCTACCGTCCGCTGCACCTATAACGGACTGGAGAAGATATACCTCATCAACTAAGAGGCCATCACCCCCAGTTCTCCCCTGCTCCTCACATCTCGCCCCTTGGGGCGTAGAGCATAACCAAAAGAGAATCGTGCCGAAAGTCATAATTGACTTCCGGCACGTTTTTTTTCGTCAAGCCAAAAGCGCAGAACGATGCTTGTTATTCCTTGGCGAGAAAAGGAAGAATGAAATTCAACTCTTTTTTTGGGTGATTCAATAATCTCTACCCAAAAAATGAAGGATAATCCAATCTAACAGACTCCACGCCTATCATCCATTCGAAAGGGATATCGTTAATCAATAAGCTTTTTCGTGGACACCTTTGACAGCTCTTCCGCTGGGGTCGTTCATGTTTTTGAATGCGGCATCCCACTCAAGTGCGATGGCTGTTGAGCATGCCACACTTGCTTCCTGATTTACGCTTCGTGCTGCAGAGTCGCTTGGGAAGTGTTCGGCGAAGATGCTGCGATAGTAATACTCCTCTTTGTTAAGCGGCGGATTGATGGGGAAACGCTCTGCAGCATGAGCCATCTGTTCATCGGTTACGGCTTCGGAGGTTATTTTCTTCAAAGTATCAATCCATGAATAGCCTACCCCATCGCTGAACTGCTCCTTCTGACGCCATGCAATCTCTGCAGGAAGCATGTCGGCAAAAGCTTCACGAAGTATTTTTTTCTCAATCGTTGAGCCCTGACACATCTTCGCCTCGGGATTGGTGCGCATGGCCACATCCAAAAACTCCTTGTCGAGGAAAGGTACACGCCCCTCCACACCCCACGCTGAAAGACTCTTATTGGCACGGAGGCAGTCGTAGTAGTGTAGCTTGCTAAGCTTGCGGACAGTCTCGTCATGAAAGGCCTTGGCGTTGGGAGCTTTGTGAAAATACAGGTAGCCGCCGAACACCTCGTCTGCCCCCTCGCCGCTGAGCACCATTTTAATTCCCATTGACTTGATGACACGTGCGAGTAAGTACATTGGTGTTGATGCACGGACGGTTGTCACGTCGTATGTTTCAATAAAATAGATGACATCACGTATGGCATCGAGTCCTTCTTGTATGGTATAGTTAATTTCGTGATGCACAGTACCAATATAGTCAGCCACCAGCTTTGCCTTTGCCAGGTCAGGAGCGCCCTTCAGGCCTACCGCAAATGAATGCAGACGAGGCCAATAAGCTCGTGTCAGCGAATTATCTTCTATACGATGCTCGCTGAATTTCTCAGCAATAGCAGAGACGACAGAAGAATCGAGCCCTCCGCTGAGCAGCACTCCGTAGGGTACGTCTGACATCAGCTGACGCCTGACGGATTCTTTCAGAGCATCACGGATAGCTTCGACACTTGCTTCATTGTTCTTCACAGCATCATAGTCAAACCAGTCGCGATGGTAATACTTTTTCATGCCAGGCTCTTCGCTCCAGTAATAATGCCCAGGCAGGAATGGCTCATATCGCTCGCATTGACCTTCAAGCGCCTTCAGTTCGGAAGCGACATACACAGTTCCGTCGCTATCGTACCCAATATATAAAGGTATCACACCTATAGGGTCGCGAGCAATCAGAAATGCATCCTTTTCTTCGTCATAGAGGGCGAAGGCAAAGATGCCGCTGATGTCCTCTAGGAAGCCTATGCCTTTGTCGCGATAGAGAGCAAGAATGACTTCACAGTCACTACCTGTCTGGAATTCGTAACGACCCGCATAGCGGCGACGAATCTCCTGGTGATTATAAATCTCACCATTTACTGCTAACACTTGTTTTCTGTCTGGCGAAAACAAAGGCTGCCCGCCACTTTCGGGGTCAACGATAGAGAGACGTTCATGAGCAAGTATGGCAGAACCTCCACAATAAATGCCACTCCAGTCAGGACCGCGATGACGGAGTTTTTGACTCATTCTCAGTGCCTTATCACGAAGCTCGGATGTCTGTTTCTTAATGTTGAAGATTGATACAATTCCACACATAACGATATGTACTATCTAATGATTTAGGATTTACTGTTTATTTGCAATTTAATCATTTAGCCATGTACTATCTGACGATTTAATGCTCCAGGATACCTTCTCAAAAACGGGAGAACTTAGTTCGCTGTATGGGGCATGACTTTGTCTCATGTGTGAGACAAACTTTTCTCACGTGTGAGACAACCGTTTCTCATGTGTGAGACAATGTGATGCCATGTAGAGCTTTTTCCCATGTTGCTAAGGTCTTTATTGATTGAATCATTTTATTCCACCGTTACACTCTTTGCGAGGTTCCTTGGGCGGTCAACGTCTTTGCCCTTGCAGATAGCGATGTGGTAGGCGAGCAGCTGAAGGGGAATGCTGGCGATGAGTGGCTGGAAGCACTCAAGGGTGTCGGGCAAGGTGATGATGTGGTCGGCAAACTTCTGTATCTGCGTGTCCCCTTCGGTGACGAGGGCCGTGACACGTCCGCCACGAGCCCGTACCTCCTGGATGTTCGAGATGACCTTCTCGTAGAGACGGTCGCGGGTGGCAATGACGAAGACGGGCATCTCGCTGTCGATAAGGGCGATGGGACCGTGCTTCATCTCTGCGGCAGGATAGCCTTCGGCATGAATGTAGGAGATTTCCTTCAACTTCAATGCACCTTCCAGAGCCAGAGGATAGTTGTAGCCGCGTCCCAGGTAGAGGCAGTTCTTGGCGTAGGTGAAGATGGGAGCAAGGTGCTCAATCTGCTCGTTGGTATTGAGGGCTTGCTCCATCTTGGCAGGAATCTGTGTCAGTTCCTTCACCATCTGCTTGTACAAGTCTTCGGAGATGGTCTTCCGCTCGGCAGCCAAGCAGAGTGCCAGCATCGAGAGGACCGTCACCTGACCCGTGAAGGCTTTTGTGGAAGCGACGCCAATCTCCGGACCAACGTGGATGTAGGTTCCTGTGTTAGTGGCTCTTGGGATGCTTGATCCGATGGCGTTGCAGATGCCAAAGATGAAGGCACCTTGCTCCTTAGCCAGTTGGATGGCAGCCAGCGTGTCGGCTATCTCACCGCTCTGCGAAATGGCTATCACCACATCGTCCTTCGTCACTACGGGGTTGCGATAGCGGAACTCCGAAGCGTACTCCACTTCGCAAGGGATGCGGCACAGGCTCTCGAAGAGCTGCTTGCCGATGAGTCCGGCGTGCCACGAGGTGCCGCATGCCACGATGACGATGCGCTTTGCGCCAAGCAGTTGCTGGCGGTAGTCAATCATGGCAGACAGCGTCACATGGTTACCTTCGACGTTGATGCGGCCTCGCATACAGTTCATCAGGCACTCTGGTTGTTCGAAGATTTCCTTCAGCATGAAGTGCTCATAGCCGCCTTTCTCTATCTGGCCGAGGTCGATGTCAACCGTTTTCACTTTCAGTTCCTGCTCCTTGCCAAGGATGCTTATCACCTTCAATTCCTCGCCCAGACGAATAACGGCGATGTTGCCGTCCTCCAGATAGACTACTTTGTCCGTGTAGTCGATGATGGGACTTGCATCAGAGCCTAAGAAGAACTCGTCCTCGCCGATGCCTACCACCAGCGGACTCTGCTTGCGAGCTGCAATAATCTGCCGAGGGTCGCGCTTGTCGATGATGGCAATAGCGTAGGCTCCAATCACTTGATGGAGTGCCACCTGCACGGCTTCGACAAGCGGCAGGTTCTTCTTCACCATGATGTACTCCACGAGTTGCACGAGCACCTCCGTATCGGTGTCGCTCTTGAACTCCACGCCTTTCGCCTGAAGCTGCGTCTTGATGTCGGCATAGTTCTCGATGATGCCGTTATGGATGATGGCAAGATTGCGAGTGCTCGAATAGTGGGGATGAGCGTTGCGTGCCGACGGCTCGCCATGCGTTGCCCAACGTGTATGAGCGATGCCTACGCAGCCCGACACGTCTTTGTCGCTACAATACTCGGTCAGGTTGTCAACCTTTCCTTTTGCCTTATAGACGTTGAGGTCGCCGCTGTCGCTAATCATCGCCACGCCGGCGCTGTCATAGCCACGATACTCCAGGCGCTTCAGACCTTTAATCAAAATGGGATAGGCTTTCTTCGAGCCTATGTAACCTACAATTCCACACATGATGTCATTTACTATTTGACGATTTACAATTTACGATTTATTTACGATTTAGTAATTTAACTATTTACAGGGCAGAGCCTTTTAATGATGAATTGGACTTCTCCCCCTAGAGGGGAGTTATAGGGGGTCTGTTCACAAATGCTTGGTTGACGAGGCGATTGCCGCCTGGAGTGGGATAATGCCCTGTGAAGTACCAGTCGCCTTGATGGTCGGGGCAAGCGGCATGAAGGCCTTCGATGGTCTGAAAGACGAACTCCACTGGCGCTTGCATCCCTGCAGGACGAAGCATCTCGGCCATCTTTCTGTTGATTTCTTCTATGCTGAAAGGCTTGTAGATGGCGCTGACACAATTGGTCTGCTCTGCTGCTGGCTTACGAAGCTCGGCAAGACAAGCCTCATATGTGTCTGTAATTAATTGCCACATGCCACGCTCTTCGATGAGGGCGATGGTTGCACGAAAAGCGCAGAACTCCTCCAGACGCGCCATATCGATGCCGTAGTAGTCGGGGTAGCGAATCTGCGGCGAACTGCTGACCATCACTATTTTCTTAGGATGCAGCCGGTCAAGTATCTTGAAGATGCTCTCCTTCAGCGTGGTGCCCCGGACAATGGAATCGTCGATGATGACGAGGTTATCCTGATAGGGACGCAACGAGCCGTAGGTGATGTCATAGACATGTGAGGCGAGCTCATTACGAGATCCTGCTTCGGTGATGAAGGTACGCAGTTTGATATCCTTCCAGGCAACCTTCTCACCTCGAACGTTGAGCCCTTGATTTCGCAGACCCTCCATCATGCCGTAGAAGGCAACTTCAGCCGTGTTGGGGATAAAGGAGAAGACTGTGTGCTCAGTATCTCCGTCGATGGCTTTCAGGATGGGTGTTGTGAGCTGTCGGCCAAGTTGCTTGCGCTCATGATAAATGTCGCGGTCGGAACCTCTGCTGAAATATATACGCTCAAACGAACAATGTGCCTGAGCCTTTGCCTCGAGGATTGTTTCCAATGCACAGCTTCCATTCTTATGAACGATGAGCGCCTTGCCTGCCGGCAGCTCATGGACGTCCTCGCAAGTGAGGTCAAAGGTTGTCTGAATCACAGCACGCTCGCTGGCAACGGCAATCAACTCGTCGTCTTTGTAGTAATAGGCAGGCCGTATGCCCCAAGGGTCGCGCATAGCAAACATCTCGCCGCTACCGGTCAGACCGCACATCACATATCCGCCGTCATAGTCAGCCATCGTTGTGCTGAGCACATTACTTATTTGTACGTTTCTTTCTATATAGTTCGTGATGTCGGTGTCGTGCAAGCCCTGTTGTTTTGCCTCGTTGTAGCAACGCTCCACTTCTCTGTCCAGCCTGTGCCCCATCAGTTCGAGAGTGATATATGAGTCGCTATACATCCGAGGCGACTGCCCTTGTCTCGTCATCTTGTCAAATATCTCGTCGATATTCGTCATATTGAAGTTGCCGCAAAGACAGAGGTTCTTGGCTCGCCAGTTGTTACGACGAAGGAAAGGATGTACATATTGAAGTCCGCTCTTTCCCGTAGTGGAATATCTAAGGTGCCCCATGAAAAGTTGAGCTTTTGTCCACTCGGGTGTTACGTGGTCGAATATCTCTGTGATTGCATCTTTACCCAAAGCTTTTATGCGGAACATATATTCTGCGCCGACGGGAGCATCCATGTCGACGCAAGCCATCCCTGCACCTTCCTGACCGCGGTTATGCTGTTTCTCCATCATCAGATAGAGCTTGTTGAGGGCAAAGGATTCTGTTCCGTATTTCTGTTCGTAGTAGGTTCTCGGCTTCAGAAGCCTTATCATCGCCACACCGCATTCGTGCTTCAGTTGATCCATATCATAAGCATGCTTTAATGAAACTCAAGAACAGAGGGTGAGGATGCAATACTGTAGATGAATATTCGGGATGGAACTGGGTGCCGACGTACCATCTGAGTGACGGTATCTCTACTATCTCCACAAGGTTGGCTGCGGGGTTGATGCCGACGCACCTCATGCCTTCCGACTCAAATTCCTCTTGATAACAGTTGTTGAACTCGTAGCGGTGGCGGTGTCGTTCTCTGATGACGATGCCCTCTTCCCGCTCACCCATGATGAGCGGGTTCTGCGTCGCCTCGTTCTCATAGCGTGAGATGTTGACATCGTAAGCCTCCCACGCCCTGCTGTTCGGTTTCAGCACACACTCGTATGCTCCCAGTCGCATCGTTCCCCCCATCTGCTTGATGTTTTTCTGCTCCTCCATCATGTCAATCACGTTGTGCGGCGTTGTTGCGTCCATCTCGCTGCTGTTAGCATCTTTCATCCCCAGCACATTCCGGGCAAATTCCACCACCATCATCTGCATACCGAGACAGATACCAAACGTCGGTATATCGTGGGTGCGCGCAAACTCAGCCGCCACTATTTTGCCTTCTATTCCCCTTTGCCCAAAGCCGGGACAGATAACTATGCCGTTCATCCCGTCCAGTAGGGAAGCGACGTTCTCTTTTGTAATACCTTCGCTATTTATAAAGTGTAACTTTGCCTTTCGACCGTTATACACGGCGGCAAGCGACAGACTTTCGCGAATGCTCTTATAGGCATCCTGTAGGTCGTACTTGCCCACCAGCCCGACGTGTATCTCTGTTGTTGCTTCGTGCTGAAGCTGGAGGAAACGGTACCACGGGAGCATCCCCGGCACCGCCTCGTCCTCCTCATCTGCTATGTGAGAGTCCTGCCCCGCTCGGGAAGCCGGCAGAGCGACGTTGAGCTTACTCAGTATCGCCATATCGAGTCGCTGGCGGTGCATGTTGACGGGCACCTCATAGATGCTTGGCACATCCTCGCTTTGCACCACACACTCCCTTTCCACGTTGCAAAACGATGCCACCTTGCTCAAGATGCTGTCATCCAGATGATGCTCGGTTCGCAGTATGAGGATGTCTGGCTGAATGCCCATGCTCTGCAGTTCCTTCACTGAGTGTTGTGTCGGTTTCGTTTTCAGTTCGCCTGCAGCGCTCAGATAGGGTACATACGTCAGGTGAATGTTGACAGCGTCACGCCCTTTCTCCCAACGCAACTGGCGGATGGCTTCCATGAAAGGCGCGCTTTCGATGTCGCCGATGGTTCCACCTATCTCGGAGATGACAAAATCGAAGTGTTCGTGAAGGGCATTCTCCTTGATGCATCGCTTTATCTCGTCGGTGATGTGAGGAACCACCTGGATGGTCTTGCCGAGATAGTCGCCCCGACGCTCCTTGTCGATGACAGCCTGATAGATTCGCCCGGTGGTGACGCTGTTGTGTCGGGTGGTGTGTATGTCGGTGAAGCGCTCATAGTGACCCAGGTCGAGGTCGGTCTCGGTGCCGTCGGCTGTCACGTAACATTCTCCGTGTTCATAGGGATTCAACGTGCCGGGATCGATGTTGATGTAGGGATCGAACTTCTGGATGGTGACTTTGTACCCGCGTGCCTGCAACAACCTGCCGATACTTGCAGAAATAATACCCTTTCCCAACGACGATACAACACCGCCCGTGACGAAAATATATTTTGTTTCCATTGTACTTTTTTTCGGTGTATAGTGTTAGCGGTTTTTCCATTCGGCAATGCGATGGAGCGCCTCCTCGGTTTTCTCGTGACTGCTGAATGCAGTGAACCTCACGTAGCCCTCACCCGACGGTCCGAACCCCACGCCAGGCGTGCACACCACGTTAGCGCCATACAGCAAGCTCTCAAAGAAGCGCCATGAGTCAAAGCCATTAGGAACCCGCATCCAGATGTACGGAGCGTTTTCTCCACCATAGCACTCGAAGCCCAGCGAACGCAGCGCGTTGAGCATATTGTGAGAATTTTGCATATAGTAGTCGATAGTAGCCTTTACTTGCTCCTTACCTTCGGGTGTATAGATGGCCTCTGCGGCACGCTGCGAGATATAGCTGGTGCCGTTAAACTTGGTGCACTGGCGCCGATACCACAATGGGTTGAGAGGAACGCGCTCGCCTGTGAGCGTAGCAGTCGTCAAATCCTTCGGGACAATCGTATAGCCGCAACGGACACCCGTAAAACCGGCAGTCTTTGAGAAACTGTGAAACTCGATAGCGCACCTCCGTGCCCCCCTGATCTCATAGATGCTGTGGGGTATGGCATCATCGTGTATATAAGCCTGATAGGCAGCATCGTAGAAGATGATGGCATCGTTGTGCAAAGCATAGTTGACCCACTTGCGCAGTTCTTCTTTCGTTATCACAGTCCCGGTAGGATTATTGGGGTAACAGAGATAGATGACATCAACCCGCTGCTTGGGTATTGCGGGCACAAAACGGTTTTCGGCGTTGCAAGGCAGGTATATGACGTTCGACCATCGTCCGTCGCTGCCCTTCAGTCCGGCGCGCCCTATCATTGCGTTCGAGTCGATGTAAACGGGATAGATGGGATCGGTGACAGCGATGGAGTTGTCCCAGCGTATCAGTTCCTGGATGTTGCCCGTGTCCGACTTTGCACCGTCGTTGATGAATATCTCATCCAGTTCGAGATGGATGCCGCGGGGCAGAAAGTCGTTCTTCAGTATCGCTTCCCGCAGAAAGTCGTACCCCTGTTCGGGACCGTAGCCCCTGAACCCCTCGGCAGTACCCATCTCATCCACCGCACGGTGCATCGCCTCCACTACGGCGGGACACAGCGGCTGCGTCACATCGCCTATGCCCAGCGGGATGACATCAGCCTTAGGATGCATCACTTTGAAGGCGTTTACCTTCTTGGCTATGTCTGCAAACAGGTAGTTGTCGGGCAACTTTAAGAAATGATCGTTAACCAATGCCATATATATAATAGATTTTTGTGTTGTTTATTCTTCATTCATCATTCATGCCTCCGCCTCACCCTCGAAGACAAACTCCGTTGGCCCCGTCAGATAGACATGATTGTCAGCCTCGCGCCACTCTATGTGGAGCGTGCCGCCGTCCATCACGATATCGTTCTCCCGTCCTGCCCTACCCGTCAGGCAAGCAGCTACGGCTGTGGCGCAGGCTCCGGTCCCACAAGCCTGGGTGATACCGCTGCCGCGTTCCCACACACGCGTGGTGATGCTGCCGTCGTGCTCCACTCGGGCGAATTCGATGTTACAGCGCTGCGGAAAGGCGGGGTGATGTTCAAGCTCTCTCCCAGCCTCACACACCTTGTCGACATCGTCCGTGAAGATTACATAATGAGGATTGCCCATCGAGACGAACATCCCGGTGTGGAGGTCTATCGTGGGAACATACTGCTGATCGTCCCTGAGCAGAGGTTCACCCATATCCACCGTCACACTCTCCACCACTCCGTCTGCCACATTCAGCTGCAAAACTTTTATTCCCGCGAGCGTCAGCAGCCTGATTTCCGTCTTATTGGTCAGAGCGTGTTCATAGAGATATTTTCCTATGCAGCGCGCAGCGTTACCACACATCATCGCCTCGCTGCCGTCAGCATTGAAAATACGCATAGCAAAGTCCGCCTTTGCCACAGGCGATTTGTCAATCAGCACCAGGCCGTCAGATCCGATACCCTTGTGACGATCGCTCCATGAGATAGCAGTAGCAACAGGGTTTGCTATGTGGTGACGAAAGGCATCGACGTAGATGTAATCATTGCCACAACCGTGCATCTTTGCGAATGGAATCTTGGCCATATTAATGTCTCTTGTATTTTTGTCACAAAGGTAAAACAAAAATGAGCCGGACAACTATATTTTTATGTTTTTTGAAGCAAGAAATGCCAATAAAATGTCAAATCGTTACTTTTCCCGTCATTATAATAATAGATTATCACACTTATGCACCAAAATCCCTTCCAATGTTACATATTGTAATTTGAAAGGGATTTTTTGCTTGTGGCTCTAATCAATTACTTCAAATCTTAAAGGAGAGACCAAAAAGTAAATACAGCTTTTCCGAATTAGGATTTGCTACCAGACCTACGTAGATGGGGATATGATTTCTTTCTGTTATGGTAAAGTCCTTTGTAGCAAATAAAGAGACATTTGTGACAGCAAAATCCCTATTGCCGTAGAGGGTTGTGCCCCAAGGGACAACGCCGATTGAGGCTTCCCATTCTACTGCAGCAAGCTGGAAGGGAACTGAAAGATTAAAGTAACTGGAATAGGCACGCTTCCCATTAGAATCAGTACCGTCATCACCCCCCAAATTTGTATACCATTTGGCAGAAAGGATCTTGAAATCATAGCCCACAAACCCCTCCCATATATGCGTGGTTTTACCATTCGTATACTGGAAATAGCTGCCTTTGGAGAACCAATAATCCGTTATACCTATATTCAAACCCTTGTAACTATAATCTAAAGTGAAATCCAATTCCTTGGTATCTGCCCAGTTTGAAATGCCAACACATCCCCATGCGGAAAGACTAAACCCTTTGTACCCAACACCAAGAGTGGGTTGAAGGCTTACATTTCCAAGCTCCTGCCCGCGCCAGATGTATTGATTGACAAGATCGGCGCCGATGGTTGCTGACACTCCTTCTTCAACTTCCGTATATTCTTTGCTTCCTGTAACATCTTGAGATCTTAACGTAGCGGTTCCGATTACGGAAAGAACAATTAAAAACAATCTTTTCATACCTGTCTTACTCTTCTTTAGTTATAACACATCTCTCCATGTTCGTAGACATCCAAACCTTCCTCTTCTATTCGCTTGTCTACGCGCAGACCGTGCATCTTCTTGATACCGTAGAACAAAGCGACACCACAAGCTGCAGCCCAGAGGTCGATGACGAGCACCCCGAAGCACTCAGCAAAGAAGAATCCCCATCCGTGACCATAAAAAGCGCCACTCGAAGTAGAAAGCAAACCAGTCATCAAGGTACCCAAGATGCCACATACTCCATGAACGCTGGAGGCGCCGACAGGGTCGTCGATATGTAACTTGTGATCGATAAACTCGATAGCATATACGAGTACGACTCCACAAACCAGACCTATGATGACCGCACCTAGAGGTGACACGAGGTCGCAACCTGCTGTGATGCCTACAAGTCCAGCCAAAACACCGTTCAACGTCAGAGAGAGTGAGGGCTTGCCGTATTTAATGTAAGTAAGAAACATCGTTGCGACGCCACCGGCTGCCGCTGCTAAGTTAGTAGTAAGAAACACATGAGAGATGGCAATGCGGTTCACTTCACCGCTGGCAGCCAACTGTGAACCAGGATTGAAACCAAACCATCCTAGCCACAGGATGAATACACCCAAGGCGGACATAGCCAGATTGTGTCCGGGAATAGCCCGGCTCTTTCTGTCTGCACCATATTTGCCCACTCGAGGACCAAGCGCCAGAGCTCCGATCAGAGCCAACACGCCCCCCACACTATGCACGATGGCCGAACCCGCAAAATCGTGGAACACACTGCCGAATGTAGTCATCATAAAACTGTCGGCTGCATCATTGCACAACCAACCCCCACCCCAGGTCCAATGTCCTTCAATGGGATAAATGAACAATGAGATGACAGCGCTGTAAACCAGATACATCGAAAACTTCGTCCGTTCGGCCATAGCACCGCTCACGATAGTGGCGGATGTTGCGCAGAACACCGTTTCAAAAATCAGAAATCCCTCCACAGGCAAATCGCCTTTATAGAAATTGAGGTTACCCCAGTTCGGCATCCCGATGAAACCAGCCCCGTCGCTTCCAAACATAAAGCCGAAACCCACAAACCAGTACAGCAATGATCCGAACATGAAATCGACAAAGTTTTTCATCAAGATGTTAGCTGTGTTCTTGCTACGTGTAAAACCTGCTTCACAGAGTGCGAAACCTGGTTGCATCCAAAAAACCAACATGGCTGCCAATAGCATCCATACGGTATCGAGTGATAATCCTACCTCGTTCATAATACAATTATTTATGTGTTATCCTTTTTATTTCTTGTCTCTCAATACGGTGTCGCCGTTCTCGCCTGTACGTATAGAATAGGTGTCTATTACATCGCTTATGAAAATACGGCCGTCGCCAATCTCGCCCGTATGGGCCACTCGCAGAATGACATTTACCGTAGGTTCGAGAAATATGTCGCGACATACAATCGCTATTGCTACACGCTCAATCACATCTGTGCTGTATTGCACGCCACGATAAATTCTCTCCTGGCGACTTTGCCCGATACCGTGCACGTCGTGGTATTCAAACCAGTCGATGTCCGACGAAAGCAAGGCTTCCTTCACCTCTTCGAATTTTGTTTTTCGGATAATTGCTTCAATCTTTTTCATACCTTTTACCTTTTGTTTAATACCTAAAGTTTTTTTGTCTTTTCTTCATTTCGGGGGCAAAGTAACGACTATTTCTCCACTTGTCGATACATCGGCCAAGACTATCATTCTATCTTTTTCGATGATTTTACAGATTGTAACTAAAACACCCCATTTTGCTTACAATTTGTTATTTTTGCCCGAAATCAAGATTTTTTTAGTGCGAAAAACATTCATTTTAATAACATCTCGAAATAATTTTGTTCTCGGAAACAGAACTTGGATTGAGGATTGAGGGCAAGAGAGATGTCAGAAAGCAGAGTTTGAAGATTGAGGATAATAGATTTATATAGCATATGAATAAAAAAGAGAGCAACGGACTCTACCAAAGCTATTACGAGCATGACGCCTGCGGCATAGGCATGATTGTAAACATTCACGGAGCCAAGAGTCACGAACTTGTCGACAATGCACTACGGGTGTTGGAGAATATGGAGCATCGTGGCGCAGAGACACGTGACGGGACAGGAGACGGTGCCGGCATCATGGTACAGATTCCCCACGAGTTCATTCTCCTTCAAGGAATCCCTGTCCCTGAGAAGGGTCGTTACGGAACGGGATTGGTTTTTCTCCCAAGGGACGAACAGCAGCAGAAGGCGATTCTGGGCATCATGATAGAGGAGATAGAACGAGAGGGACTGACATTGATGCATCTGCGCGCGGTTCCCACAAGCCCCGAGGTGCTGGGGGTTGCTGCACGCGATGTGGAGCCCGACATAAAGCAAATCTTCGTGACGGGTACGACGGAAGAAAACGTGTCGGCGTTCGACCGCATATTGTATAAGGTAAGGAAACGCATCGAGAACCGCATCGACAACGATGATTTCTACATCTGTTCGCTGTCAAGCAAGAACATCGTCTACAAGGGTATGCTCACTTCGGGACAACTGCGAAGGTACTTTACCGACTTGTCAAGTCCGTACTTCACAAGCGGGCTGGCCCTCGTACATTCGCGTTTCTCCACCAACACCTTCCCCAAGTGGAAGCTGGCTCAGCCCTTCCGCCTTCTGGCTCATAATGGGGAAATCAATACCATCCGAGGAAATCGCGGTTGGATGAAAGCACGAGAGAGTGTGCTCAGCAGCGAGTATTTGGGCGACATCAACGACTTGCGTCCTTTAGTTCAACAAGAGATGAGCGACTCGGCAAGCCTCGATAATGTTTTTGAATTTCTCACCATGAGCGGACTGTCGCTCCCTCAGGCTATGGCCATTTTGGTACCGGAAAGTTTCAACGATAAGAACCCCATCTCCGAAGACCTGAAGGCATTCTACGAATATCACTCCATACTGATGGAACCTTGGGACGGCCCGGCTGCCCTTCTTTTTTCCGACGGACGGTTCGCAGGTGGCATGCTCGACAGAAACGGCCTTCGTCCCAGTCGTTACACTATTACGAAGCAAGGCATGATGATTGTGGCTTCCGAAGTCGGGGTGATGGATTTCGACCCAGGCGACGTGGTGAGCAAGGGACGCTTGCAGCCCGGAAAGATACTACTCATCGACACGCAGGAAGGAAGAATCTATTACGACGGTGAGATAAAAGAACAGCTGGCAAAGGCCCATCCTTATCGCGAATGGCTCTCCACGAACTGTATCCAACTGGAGAAACTCAAGAGTGGACGACATGTGGAGAACTCAGTTGACAACTACGAACGGAAGCTCGTCTGCTTTGGCTTCGGGCAGGAAGACATCGACAGGACTATAGCGCCAATGGCTACCACAGGACAGGAGCCCGTAGCGGCGATGGGAAACGATACCCCTCTGGCTGTCGTCAGCGACCGGCCGCAGACGCTCTTCAACTATTTCCGTCAACAGTTTGCCCAAGTCACCAATCCCGCCATCGACCCCATACGCGAGGAGCTGGTAATGTCGCTCACGGAGTACATCGGCGCCGTAGGAACAAACATCTTGACTCCCGACGCCTCCAACTGCAAGATGGTGAGACTTCCGCAGCCCGTCCTGACCAATACTCAGCTCGACATTCTATGCAACATAAGGTATAAAGGTTTCAAGACGATGAAGCTATCGATGACAGCCTCGTTCCCCTCTTCGTCTTTGGGAGCGAAGCCCGACTGGAGCAAAGCGGGCGAGAGGCTGCGAAGGGCTCTCGACACGCTGTGCAGCGAGGCGGAGCAGGCTGTCGATGCTGGGGTGAACTACATCATCCTCACCGACAGGGACATCGACGCCGGGCATGCCGCCATTCCCAGTCTGCTGGCTGTGAGCGCCGTGCATCATCATCTCATCAACGTGGGCAAACGGGTGCAGACGGCTCTCATCGTCGAGAGCGGCGAGATTCGCGAAGTGATGCATGCCGCATTGCTGCTGGGCTATGGGGCAAGCGCCATCTGTCCTTATATGACGTTTGCCGTTTTGGACAATCTCGTGAAGAGGCACAAGATTCAGGAGGAGTACTCCACCGCCGAAGCAAACTACATAAAGGCTGTCGACAAGGGACTGAAGAAGGTGATGAGCAAGATGGGTATTTCAACCATCCGTTCTTATCGGGGAGCAAAGATATTCGAGAGCATCGGACTCGGCGAAGAGGTGCTTCGACGCTATTTCGGCACGGAGGTCAGCACCATAGGCGGTATAGGGCTGAACGAAATGGCCCGCGATGCCATCCGACTGCACGACGAGGCTTTCCAACGGGAGGAGACCGACGAGTTCCTTCCCAACAACGGGCAGTTCTCTTGGCGCCGAGACGGTATCCTTCACGCCTGGAACCCCGACACCATAGCCAACCTGCAGATTGCCACCCGGCTGGGTTCGTACAAGAAGTTCAAGGAGTGGTCGGCGATGGTGGACGAGAAGGATAAGCCTATCTTCATTCGCGACTTCATGGGATTCAGAAAGGCAGCCAAGCCCACACCCATCGATGAGGTGGAGCCCGTCGAGAGCATCGTCCGACACTTCGTCACGGGTGCTATGTCGTTCGGTGCCTTGAGCATCGAGGCCCATGAGGCGCTGGCGTTAGCTATGAACAAGCTCGGCACGCGAAGCAATACGGGCGAAGGGGGCGAGGACAACAGCCGCTATCACTCCTCGGTGGACGGAGTGAGCCTCTCAAGCAAGACCAAGCAGATTGCATCGGGGCGCTTTGGGGTAACGGCCGAGTACCTCGTGAATGCCGAAGAGATACAGATAAAGGTAGCACAGGGAGCCAAGCCCGGTGAGGGCGGACAGCTGCCGGGCTTTAAGGTGAACAAGATCATCGCCAAGACTCGTAATGCCATTCCCGGCATAAGCCTTATCTCCCCTCCTCCTCATCACGACATCTATAGCATCGAAGATCTGGCACAACTCATCTTCGACCTGAAGAATATCAACCCCACAGCTGCTGTAAGCGTGAAGCTGGTTGCAGAAAGCGGCGTGGGGACCATCGCTGCGGGTGTGGCAAAGGCGAAAGCCGACCTCATCGTCATCAGCGGCGCTGAAGGCGGTACGGGAGCCAGCCCCGCAAGCAGCATGCGTTTTGCCGGCATCAGTCCCGAGATAGGGCTTGCCGAGTCGCAGCAGACGCTGGTGAAGAACGGGCTACGCAATCAAGTGCGCCTGCAGACCGACGGGCAGCTGAAGACAGCCAAGGATGTCATCATCATGGCGCTGATGGGTGCCGACGAGTTTTCCTTCGGCACGTTGCCCCTGATTGTGCTGGGCTGTGTGATGATGCGTAAGTGCAACACCAACACGTGTCCCGTAGGAGTGGCCACGCAAGACGAGCGCCTTCGTGCGCGCTTCATGGGGCGTGCCGAATATGTCGTCAACTTCTTCACCTTCCTTGCCCAGCATGTCCGCGAGTATCTGAGCGAGATGGGGGTGCACAAGCTGAAGGACATCATCGGCCACACCGAGCTCATCGTTCTGAACGAGGCGCTTGCTGCTGCCGACGAGAAGTGGCACACCATCGACTTCAGCCGCTTGCTCTACAAGTATGAGACCGACAAGCCCCTCCATTGGGACCGGAGCGGGTTCACACGAGTCAGCGGCGTCAAGGATGAAGAGATCATCAAGGCGACACAAAAGAGCATCGACACTCAGGAAGAGACGACGTTAGACCTCGAAATCAAGAATACCGACCGAGCCGTCGGCACCATGCTCTCGGGCGTGATTGCCAAGAAATATGGCGAAGCCGGGCTGCCCGACGACACCATCAACATCAAGTTCAAGGGTTCTGCGGGCCAGTCGTTCGGCGCCTTCGCAGTCAAGGGATTGAGCCTGAGGCTCGAGGGGGAGGCCAACGACTACTTCGGCAAAGGCTTGAGCGGAGGACTCATCAGCATCCTGCCCCCTACGAGGAGCCACGCAGACTTCCGCGCCGAAGACAACATCATCGCGGGCAACACCGGGCTCTACGGAGCCACCAGCGGCCAGCTCTATGTGAACGGGCGTGTCGGAGAGCGCTTCGCCGTACGCAACAGCGGAGCCGTTGCCGTCATCGAAGGTGCCGGCGACCATTGCTGCGAATATATGACGGGCGGACGTGTCGTCGTCCTGGGAAAGACGGGGCGCAACTTTGCTGCCGGCATGAGTGGCGGAGTGGCCTACGTCTACGACCCCGACCACACGTTCGACTACTTCTGCAACATGGATATGGTGGAGATAAACCTCGTGGAGGACGCCGCCAGCCGCAAGGAGCTGCTCGAGCTCATCCGCCAGCACTACCTTCACACAGGTTCCGCCCTTGCGGGACGCATGCTCGACAACTGGCAGCGCTATGTCGACGACTTCATACAAGTGGTACCCATCGAGTACAAGCGTGTCCTGCAGGAAGAGCAGATGGCGCGCCTCCACGATAAAATTGCCGACATCCAACGTGACTATTAATCATCAATCGCTACTATGGGAAATCCGAAAGCATTTCTGACAATACCTCGCAAGGAGGCAGGATACCGTCCTGTCCACGACCGCATACACGACTTCGGTGAAGTGGAACAGACACTCAACACCCGCGACCGTCAGGAGCAGGCCAGCCGCTGCATGGACTGCGGTGTGCCCTTCTGCCATTGGGCGTGCCCCCTGGGCAACAAAGACCCCGAATGGAACGATGCGCTCTATCGTGGCGAATGGGAAACGGCATACAAGTTGCTGAAGAAGACCAATCCCTTCCCCGAGTTCACAGGTCGCATCTGCCCCGCCCTATGCGAAAAGGCCTGCGTGCTCTATCACACCACGGGCGAGGCCGTCACCAACCGCGAGAACGAAGCCGCCATCACCGAGCGCGCCTTCATGGAGGGCTATGTCACCATCGAGCATCCCCGGCGCAACGGCTGCAAGGTGGCAGTCGTCGGAAGCGGTCCTGCAGGACTGGCTGCGGCAAACGCGCTCAACTATATGGGGTATGACGTCACCGTCTTCGAGAAGAACGAAGCCGTCGGAGGACTCCTCCGCTACGGCATCCCCAACTTCAAGCTCAACAAGGAAATCATCGACCGTAGGGTTCGCGTCATGCAACAGGAGGGCGTGACGTTCCGTTGTGGCGAGGAGGTGAGGTGCGACTCACCCTTCGGCATCGAAGGATTCGACGCCGTCGTCCTCGCCACAGGCACCCCCACAGCCCGCGACCTGAACGTTCCCGGGCGTGAGCTGAAAGGTGTGCATCTGGCATTGGAGCTGCTCAGTCAGCAAAACCGCGTCCTTGCCGGCACGGAGTACAGCACTGCCGACCGCATCACGGCAAAGGGCAAGCATGTCCTCGTCATCGGCGGAGGCGACACCGGGAGCGACTGCATCGGCACCGCCCACCGTCAGGGGTGCAAGAGTGTCACTCAGATAGAGATTATGCCCAAGCCCCCCGTCGGACACAATCCCTCCACCCCTTGGCCCAACTGGCCCGTCATACTCAAGACCACCAGCAGCCACGAGGAGGGCTGCACACGTCGGTGGAACATCAACACCCTCGAGTTCCTCGGCACCGACGGCAGGGTGACAGGCGTCAGGGTGCAGGAGATTGACTGGGCGCCCAACCCTGAGGGCGGCAGGCCCATCATGGTGGAGAAAGGCGAGCCCGAAGTCATCAAGGCCGACCTCGTGCTGCTCGCTATGGGCTTCCTCAAGCCGACACATCCCTCCTACCCCGACAATGTCTTCATCTGTGGCGACGCAGCCAACGGCGCATCGCTGGTGGTGCGGGCTATCGCGTCGGGACTCCAGACAGCAAACAAAGTAAACGAATACATAAGAAAACAATCATCATTCACCCTCTAACTAAACACAATTATGGCTAACGAATTGAGATTTCAGGTTGTAGGCGAGGCATTCAAGAAGAAGCCCCTCCCCGTAAAAGCACCGAGTGAAAGACCTTGCGAATACTTCGGCAAGTATGTCTTCAACCGCGAGAAGATGTACAAGTATCTGCCGAAAGGTGTGTACGACAAGATGATAGACGTCATCGACAAAGGCGCACAGCTCGACCGCAAGGTAGCCGACCAGGTGGCTGCCGGCATGGTGCAGTGGGCCAAGGAGAACGGCGTCACACACTACACCCATTGGTTCCAGCCGTTGACCGAAGGCACCGCCGAGAAGCACGACTCGTTCATCGAGCACGACGGCAAGGGAGGCATGATTGAGGAGTTCAGCGGCAAGCTGCTCGTCCAGCAGGAGCCCGATGCCTCATCGTTCCCCAGCGGCGGCATACGCAGCACCTTCGAGGCACGCGGCTACTCCGCATGGGACCCTACGAGCCCCGTCTTCATCATCGACGACACACTCATCATCCCCACCGTCTTCATCTCCTACAGCGGCGAGTCGCTCGACTATAAGGCGCCCCTCCTGCGAGCCCTGAAAGCCGTCAACGTGGCAGCCACCGACGTCTGTCACTACTTCGACCCCGAGGTGAAGAAGGTGACGAGCAATCTCGGATGGGAGCAGGAGTACTTCCTTGTCGACGAAGGCCTCTATGCTGCCCGCCCCGACCTTCTGCTCACGGGGCGCACCCTCATGGGACACGACTCCGCCAAGAACCAGCAGATGGACGACCACTATTTCGGCAGCATCCCCGAGCGTGTGGCAGCCTTCATGCGCGATCTGGAGATACATGCTCTCATGCTCGGCATCCCTGTCAAGACGCGCCACAACGAGGTGGCCCCCAACCAGTTTGAGCTGGCACCCATCTTCGAGGACGCCAACCTCGCCGTCGACCACAACATGCTGCTCATGTCGCTCATGAAGCGCGTGGCCCGCAAGCACGGCTTCCGCGCCCTCCTCCACGAAAAACCCTTTGCCGGCATCAACGGTTCGGGCAAGCACAACAACTGGAGCCTCTCCTCCGACACAGGCATCCTCCTCCACGCCCCCGGCAAGACACCCGAGCAGAACCTCCGCTTCGCCACGTTCATCGTCGAGACCCTCATGGGCGTCTATCGCCACAACGGGCTGCTGAAGGCCAGCATCATGAGCGCCACCAACGCCCATCGTCTGGGAGCCAACGAGGCACCCCCCGCCATCATCAGCTCGTTCCTCGGCAAACAGCTCTCCGAGCTGCTCGACCACATCGAGAAAGCCGACAAGGAAGACCTCTTCACGATGGACGGCAAGCAAGGCATGAAGCTCGACATCCCCGAGATACCCGAGCTGCTCATCGACAACACCGACCGCAACCGCACCAGCCCCTTCGCCTTCACAGGCAACCGTTTCGAGTTCCGCGCTGTGGGTAGCGAAGCCAACTGTGCCAGCGCCATGATAGCCCTCAACAGCGCCGTCGCCGAAGCACTTGTCAACTTCAAGCGGCGTGTCGATGCGAAGATACTCGAGTACACGGGCCGGGCAGAGTACGCCGAGGGCACCGGCCATTCGCCCAAGTACCACGCCATCATCGACATCCTTCGCGAGGACATCAAGGTCTGCAAGCCCATCCGTTTCGACGGCAACGGCTATAGCGACGAGTGGAAGGCCGAAGCCGCCCAGCGCGGGCTCGACACCGAGACCTCCTGCCCCGTCATCTTCGAGCGCTATCTCGACAAGGAGAGCATCCAGATGTTCGAGAGCCTGGGCGTCATGACCAAGAAGGAACTGGAGGCGCGCAACGAAGTCAAGTGGGAGATCTACACCAAGAAGATACAGATCGAAGCCCGCGTGCTGGGCGACCTCTCCATGAACCACATCATCCCCGTTGCCACCACCTACCAGACGCAGCTCCTGCGCAACGTCGAGCGCATGCGCACCATCTTCCCCGCAGCGAAGGCCGAGGAGCTCTCAGCCCGCAATCTCAAGCTCATCGAGGAGATAGCCCAGCGCACCGCCACCATCGAGACGAAGGTAGAAGAGCTGGTAGCAGCCCGTAAGGTTGCCAACAAGATAGATGACGAGCACGCGAAGGCTATCGCCTACCACGACACCATCGCCCCCTATTTCGACATCATCCGTCGTCAGATCGACAAGCTCGAGCTCATTGTCGACGACAGCCTCTGGCCCCTGCCCAAGTACCGCGAGCTGCTGTTCATCCGATAGTCCGACGTCGCCAATCCACATCAATGGGAGTCAAGCAACGCTTGGCCCCCATTCTTTTTTTCCGCCTTTTGCTTTTATTATTTAAAAGGAAGCGCTAATTTTGCAAAGTAGAAAATGAACCATTCCCAAATAAACAATAAAACTATAGGCATGACACATGAAGATCTGTTAGTTGCGATTTTAGAGCTTTTTGCAGGTATGAGGGCTGGAGAAATCCAATTCACACCTCAGAAAGATCAAATTGATTTCCACACTCACATCCGCGAGAAATTCAATGACACCTTCTTAGAGTTTTTTGACAAACAAATCAAGGAGAGAAAACTTACCAAAGAAGACCTTCAGCAA
>JAGCFO010000014.1 GCA_017650105.1 Bacteroidaceae bacterium
CACCCTCTACGCCAACGACCGCGCCGTGAAGACCGGCGACTACGACTTCGATGCCCTCGCCGACGACATCCAGTACTCAACCACCGTCACCAAGGCCGACGTCATCGCCGTGCTCACCGCCGCTCAGGCCTACATCAAGAAGGGCCTCCTGGCAGGACAGCGCGTGGTGCTCAACGAACTGGGTGCGCTGCAGATTCAGCTCAAGAGCAACTGCTTCACGCAGAGCGCCATCTCGGGCGACGACTTCAACCCCGCCTCGTACATCAAGACGGTCTACGTCCGCTTCCGTCCCGACGCAAAGCTCATCAAGCACATCCGCGCCGACGTCAGCGTGAAGAGACTCTCCAGCACCCTGATGCCTTAACAATGCCGTTCCCCCTCCGCGCTCCTCTCTCGGGAGGCACGGAAGGGGAACCTTTACTATTAACCTATAACAAGAACGACTATGAAACTGAATTCCATTAACTGGCGTGAGGTAAAAAAATGAAAAAAAAAAGAAGTAAGAGGTAAGAGATGAGATGTAAGAGGTGAGAAATTGCTCTCGGGGGATGATTTGATGATTTGATGATTTCCAAAGTGCGGATTGCTCGACGTGGTGTCGTGCATGGGGTAACGACGAAGGCAATAGCGCGCACGCGAGGAATAGTTCTTGCTAATATCGGAACCCGTGTGAAGAAAAAAAATGACTGCCTTTAGTGAAAAAATCTCTATGATTTTTTTTAATCAGATAAAAAAATTACTTTTGCACTGTCGATAATGGTTTTTTTATTTGTTCTTTTGCGCAGCACCCAAATAATAAATCTTACCTGACGCCAACCCCGGGGCAACTGCGGTAGACTCCGCATTGCCCGAAGACCTTTAACGAGTATTCAACCCCAAAAGTGCTGCAGAACCTAAGTAAATCTAACCACACATGAGAAAAATTCTACTTTCACTCATTTTAATCGCTGCAGGACTGACCTGCTGGGCTGATGAGTTTTATGTTGTAGGCGACGCCACTCCCTGGGGGTGGGTAACGGGCGAAGCCCGCAGGCCGTCGCAAATGACAGAGATTGACTCAACGGGCGTCTACGAATGGACCGGTCCGCTGAAACATGCAGAGGGCTTCTTTATCTGCTCCTCACTGAACGGATGGAGCGGCTATGGCTCCTCGGTTCCCAAGGCAGAGGGCGACCTTGCCATCGCCGGTGAGGGAATGGATTTATTCACCGAAACGGACAATAAGTGGAACCCCAAAAACACCGACTGGCAAATCTACACCCTCACGCTGGACACAAACGAGGGCAAGCTGTCGTGGAAAGCAGGCGACACCCTTTTTGCCGACGACGAGGGCTTCTACAACATCGGCAGCGCCGCGGACCTGTATTGGTTTTCGGTGATTATCAACGGCAATCAGTCGGCCAACGCCCGGCTGACGGCTGACATCGACTACACGGAGTACCCGCAAGGCTATATCGGCATGGGCAACAAATCGTTCAACGGCACGTTCGACGGACAGGAGCACACCCTCACCATCGCCATCAAAAACGGTGCGACGCGATGCACAGGCCTCTTTGCCGAAGTGAACGGGGCGACCATCAAGAACCTGATAGTGGAAGGCAGCGCCATGTCGGAGGCTGACAACAACGTGGGAGGCCTCGGCGGACGCTCCTACGGCAACACACTCATCGAGAACGTGATAGTGAAGACCACCGTGAGCTATTCCGGCGAAAAAAGCGATGCTTCTTGCGGCGGCCTCTTCGGCGACATGGAAAACACGCCCACAGTGAAGAACTGCGCATTCTGCGGCATCATCTCGGCCGAAGCCAAGACCGGCAACGCCGGCCTGGTGAGCTGGGCGGGAGGCGGTGCTCAATTCATCAACTGCCTTGTCGCCCCCGCGGATGTGAATGCCTATGAATGCGACAACTATGCCCGAGGCAAATTCACGGCCACCGACTGCCAAACGGCGGAAGCGACCGACGAGAGACTGGCCACGGGTGAGATGTGCTATCTGCTCAACGGCGATCAGACCACCATCGGCTGGTATCAGACGCTCGGCGAAGACGACATGCCCGTTCCCTTCTCCTCGCACAGCATCGTCTATGGCAACGGCGAACTCAAGTGCGACGGCTCCCCTGCCGGAGGCGACCTCGTCTATAGCAACACATCCTCTTCGGTCATCCCTCCCCACACCGATGAGGACGGCTGGTGCAGCGTGTGCGGCGTTCTCATGCCTGACCACCTTACGGCCGACGACGAAGGCTTCTACGACATTAGCAGCGCGAAAGAACTCTACTGGTTTGCCTCCGTCGTAAACGAAGTGAATCCCTCAGCCAACGCAAGGCTGACTGCCGACATCGACTATTTTGACTACCCCGATGGATTCATCGGCACTCAGACGCCCTTCAGCGGCACGTTCGACGGGCAGGGCTACAGCATCTTCGTGTCTTTCGAGACCGATACGAAAATAAGGGGACTCTTTGCCAAAATCAACGGGGCAACCATCAAAAACCTCTTCGTGGACGGCTCTATCAGTTCCTCAGCTAACAACATCGGCGGACTGGGCGGACAATCTGACGGCAACAGCACCATCGAAAATGTGGTGGTGAACACAACCGTCACCTTCACACGGGGCGAGGGCGACGCCTCCATCGGCGGCTTCTTCCCCTATGTGAACAGCGGTAACCTCACCTTCCGCAACTGCGCGTTCTACGGCACAGTCGATGCAGGCACGGCTACCGGGAATGCCGGCCTGATAGGTTGGAACAGCGGCAACGTCCAGGCCCAGAACTGCCTCGTTTCCCCAGCCGAAATCAAAGCCAACGAGTTCGTCGACTTTGCCCGCGGAAACAAGCCGACAATGACGAACTGCCTGGTGACCGATGCGAACGACGAGAGACTGGCCACAGGCGAGATGTGCTATCTGCTCAACGGCGACCAGACCTCCATCAACTGGTATCAGACGCTCGGCGAAGACGACATGCCTGTTCCCTTCTCATCGCACAGCATCGTCTATGGCAACGGTGAACTCAAGTGCGACGGCTCCCCCGCCGGAGGCGACCTTGTATTTAGCAACACATCCACGTCAGTCATTCCTCCCCACACCGATGAGGACGGCTGGTGCAGCGTGTGCGGCATGCTTATGCCTGATCACCTCAAGGCCGACGACGAGGGCTTCTACGACATCACCAACGCGAAAGAACTCTACTGGTTTGCCGCCGTCGCAAACGAAGTCAATTCTGCTGCCAACGCAAGGCTGACTGTCGACATCGACTACACCGATTACCCCAATGGATTCATCGGCACCCAGACTCCCTTCAGCGGCACGTTCGACGGGCAGGGTAACAGCATTGCTGTACATTTCGAGACCGATGCGAAAATAAGGGGCCTATTTGCCAAAATCAACGGAGCAACCATCAAGAACCTTGTGGTGGACGGCTCTATCAGCTCCTCAGCTAACAACATCGGCGGTCTGGGCGGACAATCCGACGGCAACAGTACCATCGAGAATGTGGTGGTGAACACAACCGTCAACTTCCTCCCGGGTGAGGGCGACGCCTCCATCGGCGGCTTCTTCCCCTATGTGAACAGCGGCAACCTCACCTTCCGCAACTGTGCATTCTACGGCACAGTCAAGGCTGGAACTGCTACTGGGAATGCCGGCCTGATAGGTTGGAACAGCGGCAATGCACAGGCTGAAAACTGTCTCGTTGCCCCAGCTGAAACCGAAGCCGCCGAGTTCGTCGACTTTGCCCGCGGCAACAAGCTGGCAATGACGAACTGCCAGGTGACTGATGCGACCGACGAGAGACTGGCCACGGGCGAGATGTGCTATCTGCTCAACGGCGACCAGACCGCCATCAGCTGGTATCAGACGCTCGGCGAAGACAAGCTCCCCGTTCCCTTCTCCTCGCACAGTATCGTCTATGGCAACGGCGAACTCAAGTGCGACGGCTCCCCCGCCGGAGGCGACCTTGTATTTAGCAACACATCCACGTCAGTCATCCCTCCCCACACCGATGAGGACGGGTGGTGCAGCGTGTGCGGCATGCTTATGCCTGATCACCTCAAGGCCGACGCCGAGGGCTTCTACGACATCACCAGCGCGAAAGAACTCTACTGGTTTGCCGCCGTCGCAAACGAAGTCAATTCTGCAGCCAACGCAAGGCTGACTGCCGACATCGACTACACCGAATATCCCAATGGATTTATTGGCACCCAAACGCCCTTCAGCGGCACGTTCGACGGGCAGGGTAACAGCATTGCCGTCGACCTCCAGAGCGACGCAAGGATAAGGGGACTCTTTACCAAGATCAACGGAGCAACCATCAAGAACCTTATCGTGGACGGATCTGTCACCTCATTGTTTAACAACATAGGAGGTCTGGGCGGACAATCCGACGGCAACAGTACCATCGAGAATGTGGTGGTGAACACAACCGTCAACTTCCTCCCGGGTGAGGGCGATGCCTCCATCGGCGGCTTCTTCCCCTATGTGAACAGCGGCAACCTCACCTTCCGCAACTGTGCGTTCTACGGCACAGTCAAGGCAGGCACGGCTACTGGGAATGCAGGCCTGATAGGTTGGAACAGCGGCAATGTACAGGCTGAAAACTGCCTCGTTGCCCCAGCAGAAACCGAAGCCAACGAGTTCGTCGACTTTGCGCGCGGCAACAAGCCAGCAATGACAAACTGCTACGCGACCGAGCAGGCTGACTTCAGACTCGATACGGGCGAACTCTGCTATCTGCTCAATGGAAGCACCAGCTATAATCCCAGCTGGACACAGACCATCGGGACCGACGCACTACCCCTCCCGTTCATCACACAAGGCATTGTAGCCCAGATCAGTTCCGGAGGCTATGGCACTCTGTTTGTGGGCACTACCGACGTGGCCATCCCCGACGGCGTGAAAGCTTTTGCAGCGAAGTTTGACAACGGGAAAGTTCGCCTCGTGCCTATCGAGGGTGCTGTCGCAAAGGATGATGCCGTCGTCTTGAAGGGTGACGAAGGATTCTACAGCTTCGCGACCACAACAGGCGTCACACCCACAGCAGGAAACGAACTCATCGGTGCCATCTCCGACATCTCAGCAGACGGCACCCAGTATCTTCTCGGTGACGGTGACGAAGGCATCGGCTATTACAAAGCTGAAACGGGCTCCACCGTTGCCGTGGGCTCAGTCTTCCTGAAAGCAGCCGACGGTGCACAGTCGTACTATGGCTTAGACGACGGCACGAAAGTCATCGGGATAACCCAAGACAACGACCCAGTTTCGAATGAGAGCATTTATAACTTGTCGGGTCAGAAGTTGCCTCACGTGCAGAAGGGCATCCTCATCGTAAATGGCAAGAAGATTCTCAAATAAAGCAGCCCCCTTTTCACACGTGTGATAATCAGACTGCGCAAGCCCACCATCGTAAGTGAGAGAAGCAAGAATAGTCTTGCTTCTCTCACTGTTTTTTTGCCTCAGACGATTCATCCGATTGGGCAACGTCCGCCATTCCTACAGACGTGAGGACAATATGGCACAGACTCTCGCAGAGGGACAGAGGCTCCTATATCGAATGATCCAGCCTATGGAATCATCTTCATCCAAAAGCGCATCTGATTATTTGACGACTCGATTATCTGATTATCTGATCATTTCACTAAGCTCTCTGCCATCCGTCGGCCAGCATCGAACGCTTTCTGCAGATCGTCTTCCCAATGCTCCTCACGATATTGACGTTTGGCTGGCTCGGAGAAGGCGCGCAGCTCAAAGTTGTCGTAGTTCTTTACCTGATAAGTGTTGTAGGCAATGAGTTTCTCGGACACGGCGAGGGCTTGAGAGATACAGTATTCCATCGATCCGTAGCCGTTGCAGTTATTAGATTCCCTGGTGCCGTTCTGCGTCTCCACAAGCAGGACGGGCATGCGTTTCGGAGCCGTCATGCTGTAGTCGTTATAGGAGAGCCAGGCAAAACACAGGCGCTCGAGGAAAGCACGCATCTGCGCCGTTATCTCACCGAAATAGTTGGGCGAACCCAGCACGAGACCGTCAGCTTCTGCCACTTCCTGCAACACGGGGGTGAGGGCGTCCTTGTACTTGCAGACGTTCGACATCTTGCCCTTAATCTTGCAGGCCATGCACGACATGCAGCCTTTGTAGTCAAGGTCGTAGAGACGCACTGTTTTCACTTCAATGTCACAGTTCACAGAATTTGCTCCTTCTGCAACTTGTTTCAGCATTGAGGCCGTATTGGAAGTCTTGCGCGGTCCTCCGTCGATAATCACAATTTTCTTCATAATCGTATTCGTGTATGTGAGTTTCCTTTAGGTATATTTTTTGCAAAGATAGGATTTTTCGTTGAATTCTATCTTTTATTTGTGTATCTTTGCAGCAATAAAAATCTAATAGTCTTAATAAACACCATAACACCTAGACGATATGATTCAGATTTCCTCTGCCGCAGAGATGGAGTGTGTCATCCGTGAAGCGGGCATCATTCCGTTCTTCAAGAATGTCGTCCCCGGCTATTCTATTCAGGAGTTCACCAAGCCGAGTTGCTGGTTTGACGGAGACGAGGACCCGCTAGGTCCTTGGGATTGGAAAATTGACTGCATATTGAGCGGCGACATCGCCTATGGGAAGTTCCTCTGTGGAGGCAAGGCTTCGTTTGCCACCATCCCCTTCTATCGCGAGCTGGCCAACGTGCGCCGCTCGGCGTCGAAGCCGGACGAGAACGGACAGCGCATCATGGCATGGATTGAGGAACGGGGCAGCATAACCATCAAAGAGGTGCGCATGCTGCTCGACATGAAAAAGGGTGCCGCTGATGCTGCCGTTTCGCGTCTCATGCATCAGTGCCGCGTGGTAACTGGGGCTATCGAGCGCGTCTATAATGGTCCCTATCAGACATATAAGGGTTGGCAGGTTTCCACATTCTGCAAACCCGAGGCTCTCTTTGAAAGCAATGACGTGATGCGAACTAATCACACGCCCGAAGAGTCGCTGGAGTTCTTGGCGGAACATATCAGCAGGATGTCCGATTGCGGCGCGACAAGAGAGCAGATCCTAAAAGTGCTAAAGTAAACTCGGCACAGATAACATGAACAACATTAATTAGGAAGATCAAGATGATAAAAATGTACGTTATGAAAACCTGCCCGTACTGCGAGTACGTAGAGAAGCAGGTGGAGGGCAATCCCGATTTTGAAGTAATCGACATCGGTAAGCACGTAAGAAACCTGAAGCGTTTTCTCGATCTGAGGGATAGCAATCCAGCATTCGAAGAGGCAAAAAGGATTGGCGACGTGGGCATCCCGTGCTATGTGCTGGAGGACGGCACCGTGACACTCTCGTCCAAAGATGTAGGCCTGGAGCCGATGGAAGAGACATACGAGAGCTGTACCAGCAAGGAGTCTTGTTAACAGTGCCGGCGGGGCAACAACATCATTGCGAAACTCCACCAAATTGACTTTGTTTCTGCGAAGCGAATAAGACATAAAGAAAAGAGAGGGCTTCACGGAAGGCCCTCTCTTTTTTAATAAACCGCCTACAGGAATTAGTCTTCGTAGTACTCAAGGAATTTACTCATAAGATAAACGGCTGCTTTCTGTCCCAGGGAGAGATCGTACCACTGTTCAACGCCATAGACCGATGCATAACCGTTGGTGTTATAGCCTTTCATAACCTGATCGCTAACCATATGCTGCATGAAATAGGAAAATGAAGGTGCTGCAGGGAATCCCTCCGAAGGTACGGCAATGGTACGGAAATAGTTGACGCCACTCTTTACACCCTTGCGAATCTCATACTTGCAAGTATAGTTAGGTGCGAAGGGGATGATGTCGTCGAAGACAATGGTCACGTAGACAGTCTCGTCGTCGTAGCTGACGCTGTGCGACACAACGTCGTCGTTTGGGTGAGCAACCGTTGCGACTTCCTTCCATCCGTAGTTCTGTACCCATTTGGCCATCGTGTTCCATGACTGAGCAAATCCGGTCTGAGCAACGAGCAGTACCACACAAAGGGCTAACACCTTCTTGATTTTCAAGTTCTTCATAATTACTTTTGTTTTTAGGTTTATATTAACAGATATGTTGATTTTCTAATGAAGGGATAGTTCGTCTCGGAAGAATGCCAGCATCTCGCGTCGCACTACCCTGTGGTTCTCATTGGGATAGATGCCCCTGTCGACATTGAGTGAGTGGTCTTCGCCGGGGAAGGTGCAGAGTTTGTTACGCAACCCCAGACGCTCGGCCTCCCGATGGATGGCAGCCGAACCGTACATCCACACCTCACTGTAAGCGGTCACTACCTTGCTAAGCGAATAACCTGCAAAGGGATGACCCTCGTCGTAGGGAACCAGTCGGTCAGAGTCGCCATGAAAGGAGATGATGCTCACCTTGCTGTTCTTCAGCAGCGACAGGTCTTCCATCGAGCCCCACATGTTGGCGACGGCAAGGATTGTGTAGCGGGATTCGGTATAGTCCTCCTCTTGTGGGGAGAAGGCTATAGTCAACGCCGTTATGCTCCCTGCGCTACTGCCAGCAAGAAACACTTTGTCTGTGTCGATATAGTACTCGTCGGCATGCTCCGCTAGAAAGCGCAACGCCATTCGGGCATCGACACACGCACGTTGCGCTGCCGAACGATAGCCATCGGCATTCAGCTCATAGCCGAGACGATAGTTGATGCTCGCCACCACGAAGCCGTGTGAAGCGAAATAGTTGCCGAAATCGCTGTAGGCCATCTCGGCTTTGTCACCCGCATAGAATGACCCGCCATGAATGAACACAATGAGTGGGCGCTTCTCATGCACGCCCTCGGGCTTATAGAGATCGAGATTCAAGAAAAGAGTCTTCACTTTGAAACTATTCAGATAACCCTCGGTGAACAACGCGAAAGGTTTATTCTCATAGCCAGGAAGACTGGTCCAAAGACCTCGGGCTGTGCCGTAGCAGATATTCTCATTTAGGACCACGTCATACCGTTCCTGATTCGTGCCAGCCTCTCCACTCCCTCCGGCAAATACGGCAACGGACATACAACATACGCTGCATGCCAACAACAAGAAGCATAAGAGAATCCTTTTCGGCAAACGAATGTTCACGACTGAAATAGTAATTCCTTTTAAATACTATGCAAAGTAAAACTATCTGGATGACAAAATGAAATAATTGGATGATTTTTTTCCAATCCGACTCTAAAAAACGGAAAAAGAAGAAAAAAACAATACTAAATATTCCCGAATCACGAAGAACCACTGCAGAATAATGTTCTCTATGGAAAAAAAATCCCCCCCCACCCAAGCTTAAAACGAGAAAGTGAGCCCCGTCTTACGACCTGGACAAAAAAGAAAAGGCCGGGAAAAAGTCATCTGACTGATTCCCGGTCCTCCAGAAAAAGCGGCGGCTACCTACTCTCCCACCTTGGCAGTACCATCGGCGCGGCCGGGCTTAACTTCTCTGTTCGGAATGGGAAGAGGTGGAA